>NZ_SZNK01000002.1 GCF_005217615.1 Brevibacillus antibioticus | reverse complement strand
TCGTAAATCGGACACGAGAGCGAATAGGGGAGTGGCAACAATAGAACGCGCCCCCAGAAGTGAGACACCCGTCATTCAACGCCAACAGCAGCCGCCGCCGCCAAGAGAATGAGGTATTAAGGACATTCTATCACGAAGTGTGCCGTTTGTCCATCCTACAGCAAAAACGTTAACGGGTGGTAACGGTTGTGAACGTTCACGAAAGATGGTACGAACAGACGTTTGCCAATTTTCTTGTACTATCGTAATATAAGTATAGAATGGTTGTACTTTTACAGTAGACGGTAATCGTATTCTGTTGTCGTAGACGTTTATCGTATGTTGTCGCTGTGTGGGTTACAATTGATTTGTGAGTGATATTGTCAATGTGTTGTACACTACGTTTTAATGTGTTGACACTTTGAAAAATTTAAGATATTCTTGAACCGTGGGAGGGTTGAGAATGATTGGAGAATTTGTCAAACATTTGCGAAGTAAGAAAAGGCTGACAGTGATTGAAGTATCCTATCATGCCGATGTATCCGCCACTACCGTCTATGCATTAGAAAGAGGGAGGGATTTTAAAAATAGCAATTTAGAACGAATCGTACAAGCTCTTGGTCTTGATATGATTGACTTCTATCAGTTGTATGGTACGTGGCTTAGTACAAAGAAAAAATCTGTTAGTTAGGATGAAGCTACATGATCAATAAAAATAAAAACGACACTTGCTCTGTCGGAAAACGTGCAAGTGCCAAAAGGTTGACACCTGTATTGTAGCGTATTCCAGCCATTCAATCAACATCCATTTCTTACCTAAAGGAGAATGAACATGCCTAATTTAAACGTAGTTGCTTTAACCGGAAACCTTGTACGTGACCCGGAATTACGCTACACACAGAATGGTACACCTGTTTCCTCTTTTACTATCGCGGTAAACACAGGATTCGGAGACAGTGAAAAAACAGCTTTCGTTCCTTGCGTAGCATGGCAGAAGAGAGCAGAGTCCCTAGCAGAACATAAGAGACAAGGAGACGAGTTACATATTCGTGGGTTCTTGCAGACTCGTTCCTATGAAGATAGTAACAGTGGTCAGACTAAGTACGTTATGGAAGTTGTTTGCGAAGAAGTGAACTTTGGACGATCTGCTCAACGAGATCAAAACAATGCTTATTACAATGATCAATTCGAAGAACCTAACAATCAAGGACAGAATAATCAGCGTCCGAACAATCAACGACAAGGGAATCAACGCCAACAGAATAATCAGAGACAGCAGAACAATCAGCGACAATCGAACAACCAACGAGGTCAAAACAACCAGCGTATTCATAACTAACCAACGTGTAATTCAAGACAACCCTACTATCGCTTGGTAGTAGGGTTTCTCTAAACATCGGAGGAGTGAACGTTGTCCAAGAAAACCAAAAGGTTGACACCTAAACAGCAAGAAACAAAGAAGAATGAAGCCTGGTTCAAACGACATACCACATTGTTTTTGAAGAACAACCCGAAGGCATCCGCAAACGAGATAGAGAGAACCTTTCGTCAAAAGGGTGGAAAGATTGGTCATGCCAAGGCAAAAGATATTGTCCGAGATAAAAAGAACCGTTCTCTCGATGTCTCCAAGCGCACAGGTAAGATCAAACATCATGAAGTGAGCAAGAAGGACAAACGGAAGTATAAAGCTCCATACACATACGTGATGGGTTATCGACTTGTGAGCGACCCACCTAATGCGGAAGCTCGACATATTACCATTGTCCGTAATGATAAAGCTTCAAGAAGTGATTTGATCAACGAGGTCGTATCAGCTCTTGCAAGCTTCGACATGAAACAACAACAATACTACGGTTATGTAAAAGACGGTATCCGCGAAGTGTTTCTACTTCATGCCTACCGAAACACGGGGAAAGCTGGTATACCTGTGATCTATGCGTAGGGGGATGGGCAATGAAACGAAAACCACATATTCTAACCAAAGGTAAAACCAGTAAGACACCTGATCGCATTGTATTCTTCGACAGTGAATCTCATGTTGCTATTGATATCACTGAGGAAGAAATTCAAAAGGTGCTAGATGGGGAACGTGTATTTAAAAAGCATGAACTCTATTTGATTTGTGCCAACTTCTACATTTCACGAAATGGGAAAGAAAAACATGAGTATCATGATTATCATGGTAAGGCATTTGTAGAACGATTCTGGCAGGATGTGGACGACTTTACAAGGTGGCGAGGGAGAACGTTTATGTTCGCGCATAACGCGAAATACGACACACTTGTAACATCGTGTGTTCCCATGCTTGTTCAATTGGGTTATGAGGTGTTAGGTTTCTCTGACAGTAACCCGTTTATTCTCCGTTTACGTAAGTCGAGAGGTACTGGAAAGATTGACCCTGAAACAGGTGAAGAGAAGATGGAACATAAGTCCATTGTGATTCTTTCCAGTACGAACTACTATCAGCAATCTCTTGAATCGCTAGGTCGAGCTTTTCAATTAGCAAAACTCGAACACGACCATACAGGAGAAACACCCATAGAAGACTCTATCACTTATTGTAAACGTGACGTTGAAATTCTTACAGCTTCCATGCTGGCTTTCATGAAATTCATACGTGATGAAGAGCATGGGAGTTTTGCTGTTACGGTTGCAGGACAAGCCTTTAACAGTTTTCGAACGAAGTTCATGGAACAAACGATTTACATTCATGACAACCGAAACGCGATCAAAGTGGAACGTGATGCCTATGCGGGTGGACGCAATGAGTGTTGGCACATCGGAGAAGTACCAGAAACGGTGTATGGATTGGATGTGAACTCTATGTACCCATCCGTTATGATTGACGGTATATTCCCCGTGGAGCTGCTCACGTTTCGCCGCAAGATGACCCTAGAAGGTTTGTGTAAGAATATCGAAGAAGGATTCCTGGTGTGCTGTGAGGCAAGAGTAAAAACAGATTACCCAATCTTTCATTTGAAAGAAGAACGGTTGATTTTTCCTGTGGGAGAGTTTTGGACAAGTTTATCCACTCCCGAATTAGTAGAAGGCTTACAACGTGGATTGATTCAGGAAGTGAAAAACGTATGTGTGTATCGTGGTGAGAAGATATTCACCGAGTACGTTGATTACTTCTACAACCGGAGACTGGAAGCAAAACGAGCAAAAGATAGTATTCATGACTTGTTGTATAAGATTTTTCTAAACAGTCTCTATGGAAAGTTTGGTCAGAAGGATGTGAAATGGGAGAGGTTCGATGATACCGAGGCAGATGAGATATGGAGTGAGTACATGATATTTCCCTCTGGTATGACATTGGTGAAAGCCTTTGGTGGGGGAATGTTCAGAAAAGCACAAGACGCCGACAACGAAGAGGCATGGAATTCCTTTTGCGCCATTGCTTCACATGTGACCGCCATGGCACGTATGATGCTTTTCGGCTATGCGGAGAAGGCAGGACTTCACAATGTATATTATATGGATACCGATTCCCTTTTTGTTAATAAGCTGGGATACAATAAGTTAAAGGTTGCGGGCGTGATTGATGACATGGCTCTAGGTGCTTTGGCTTTGGAGAAGGTAGGAACTCTTACCATACACGGCTGCAAGGACTATGTATTCGTCGAAGATGAAACAGGTAAACAACACACCAAAATCAAAGGTGTACCATCCAAAGCAAAAATGGTGGGAGAGTCGAAGGAAGGAAAACCGATGTACATTACAACACAGTGGATGGGTTATAGTAAGGCATTGAAAAATGGAAACATGACGTACTATGAGAACGAATTGATTGTAAAGGAATTGAAACGTGAATATGAAAAAGGTGCAACCGACGTCGCAGGTCGAGTTACACCACACCGATACATTGTTGTTTAGTTATCTCCATTCTATATTAGTATTGACAGATTTACAATTACAAAAACTGGTGGGCGTGTGATACAATCGCTCGCCTTTTTTGTTGTCTACGGTTAACGTTCACTGTAATCGTAGACGTTCGTATACATTAGTTAACGTTGCGTGTATTCTAAACCTATCAAACATTCAAGAGAGGTGATGATACTGGACGGTATAGAAGATGTATACACCATTGAAGAACTTTATGAATTAAGAACACTTTTTCAAGTGGAGATCAAACGTTATAGAAAGAGACTTAATGAATATGAGTTCCTTTTGACCAATGTTGATTCATCCATTGCGGCAATCAAAATGAAAGGAGATACCCCATGCTCAACTGGTTACGAAACCGCAAACGTGCAAAAGTAGTCAACCGCGCACCGATCACCACATTGTTTCCCCTCAATCTCCAATACTTCTCCGAAGAACCCCCCGCAACACCGCCTACCAAAGATGAAAGTGAGGATACCCCACAATGGGCAAAGACATTAATGAGCAAACTGGAATCGCTGACAACCCCACCGAAGGAACCGCAAATAAAAGACGTCCCCGAGGTCAAGGTAGTGGAGGAACCCGAAGACGACAACAAAACCAAGGTAACGAAAGTACCAGCACCACCCAAGGTAGTGAAGGAGCAGGAGGAACCGCAGGCGAAGAAGTCGGGTCTCTTCAACTGGCTCTGGTAGAAGGGGATGACTCCCCAAACGTACCCGTTCCCCCATCAGCACCCCCGCGAGCGCAACGCGCTACCACCCCAAAGAAAAAGAAGAAGCCCGCCCCAAAAGTACAGTCCACCCTTGAAGCAACAAAAACAGCGAGTGCAAATATTGCTCAACTCATTGTCGCGGTATCCGCTGTAGCAAGTATGCGTTTGGGTGACCATTGGGCGATCTCCCCACAAGAGGCGCAAGCAATCGCTGACCCAGCAGCGCGTATCATGGCACGTCACAATGTAGTCGAAACCATGAACGCTTACTCTGACTATTCCGCGCTGATCATTGCGGCAGGTATGGCTGTCATCCCTCGTGTTCTGGCACATCAAACGAAACAACCTAAAGGAGTGAAAGTACAAAGTGGACAACCAACTCAACCAAGCAACACCCCAAGTAACCCACCAGGTCATTCCGAACAGCGGACAACGAATGCTACAAGTGATGGACAAGGTGATCTATACCTTTCTACCGGAAGCGAACATTCCCATGGGAATCAGCTTAACGCTAAAGACTTTGTTACCCAAGTGGCTTCCGTCTGACATATCAGATGAACAGGCAAGTCAAGTCATCCATGAGCTGAAAGGATTTATTGCTTATGTGGAAAGTGGAGAACAACCAGCTAATCATCCAGAAGCATAAATGTGTTCTTGTCCTGAACCAACGGGACGTGGATGTTATGTTGAACAAACATCCCGACATTTTACTCGATGCTGTAAAAAGGGGAAAGTATCACAAACGTGCTGACCAAAACATGAAACGTCGCGTTCCCCACCATCGTACATTCGACCCTAAAGTTGAATGGAGGGATACCCTTGGCGAAGAGAAGACGTAGAGGGGAACAACGAATCCCCAACACCCAACACACATTCACAGCAGGACGTACAGGGTCAGGAAAGTCGGTTTGTCTCCAAGCGTTCACCGCTGGTTACGATCGTGCTGCCTGTCTCGATGTGAAGCTAGAATTTACGTGGGGTGATTTTGTCCACCCTGATGATGTCCGCATTATTACCCGCCTCGATGAACTCCCCACGGTAGAGGAACCCAAAATCATCTATCGCCCTCAGTTATCCGAAATGACCCTTGAACACTATTCTGAGTTTTACTTTTGGTGCTACTACGAGGAAAACATCGTCTGTCTATCAGACGAACTCATGGGCATTTGCCCAAATCCGCATGTCATCCCCGAAGGCTTAAAAGCCATCCTCACCCGTGGTCGCTCCAAACGTGTTCCCCATTGGGGAGCGACACAACGACCATCAGGGATTCCCCAACTGTGTATGTCCGAAGCCTCCCATTTCTTCATTTACGATCTCAACCTATTGGATGATCGGAAAAAGCTCGTTCATATCACCGGATGCCCCGAACTCATTGAAAAGCCCAACATGGGCGAAGACTCCGAATTCCACTACTGGTACTACAATGTGCAAGATGAAGAACCCACGAAGTGTAAACTCATTCTCCCCGAATAATCTATTCTTCCTTGAAAGGGGTGAGGACAATGTAACCACATAGTCTCCCACCACACCCAATAGGAAAAGAGGTGAACCCCCATTCGAAAACAATACATCCCCGTTTTAACACTCCCCGAAGGTGAAGAACTCCGTTTCATCCATCAACCCTCCCGCAAACTAGCGGAAACAATCCTCGAAGAAGAACTGAACAACTCTCCTGTCGCTGCTGTTGGCGAAATCAAAGAAGAGTACGTGAAAGGAGGCGAAGACGAGTAATGGAAAACGGAAAACTGTTTGGTATCGGCTTGAAACAAGCCATCCTCTTGTCCCTGTTTATGATCGTGATGTTCGTTCTTTGGAAAACACTCTTTACGAAATATCCGGTGAAGGGTGTCACAGAAATTGTACAAGCTGCCTAGAAAGGAGAGCTGTTCATGGGTTTGACTGCTCGCTGGTTCATGCAAACGTTGGCGTCTGCCATGGTCGTCCTGGTCTTCATCTGGATGATTAAGAAGGTTGCCAACAAATACAACGTTCCTGTCGTTCAAAAAATTGTAAACGAGGTGTAGCCCTTTGGCACAAAAACAAATTACTCCCCAACAACGTGCAGCACTCTTTGCACAAATGACCCGTCAGAACATGCAACCCATTTCGTCTGTTGCGGGTGCTGAAAACTCCCGCGTCACGCTCAACCTACCACAAACGCGCTTGCTACATCGTACGCGCTTGATGGTACAAGCCACACTCAACGTCAAACACGCGAGCGCGACCAACTACGTTCCAGCAGAGTTTGCCCCGTTCACACTCGTTGATAACATTCGCTTCGAAATGAATAACGGGTTTGCACCGGTTACGCTGTCCGGTCGTCAGTTGTATTTACACAACATGATGCGTGAGAATGCGGACGTGTTGGAAGTCAAACCGAACGGTCGAGGGAAGAACGTCCAAGGACTGGTTGCTTCTGCTGCTGGTACAGATAACGTGATTCGCTTCCATTTGGATATTCCGAATGGTCTCAATGATCGGGACGCGATTGGTTTAATCCTGTTGCAAAACCGCGAGACGGTAGCCAATATCCATATCACGTTTGCTGATCGCAACGCGCTTGTGAAACCGGGTCAAACCGGATACACACTCGACATTAAAAACATCACCGTTACCCCGTTGGTGGAGTCGTTCTCCATTCCACAAATCCCCGAAGCTCTCCCGGATCTCTCCATGCTGAAATTGATTCAAGCCACCTCTTACGACCAAGCAGGTGCAGGGGATGTTGTGATCAAGCTTCCAGTGAGCACCACCTACCGCAAATTGTTGTTCCTCGTCGAAGATGCAAACGGCGGGGTAGATGAGTCTTTCATCCAATCGGATATCCAGCTCATTTTCAACCAAGCGGATACCCCATACTCCGTGAACCCGTACCATTTGGCATCCATCAACCATGATCAATATGGACGACCTCTACCAAAAGGTTGCTGGGCATTTGACTTTACCTACCAAGGAACAATCAACTACAGCTCGGGTCGGGACTATGTAGACACGGAACGCCTGACAGAATTCTGGCTGAAATTTAAGGCTGCTGGCGCGTGCAAAATTTCCGTTGTGTATGAACAGCTCTCCCGCCTGCGCTAATACAGGAGAGAAGAAAGGAGAGTGACCCATGTCCGCATTGGATAATCGTCCGTATCAAAATGGAATGTTTGCCATGGCTGACTTGTACCCATTGTCTCCGGGGTCGTGGTCAACACAATCGTTGACCATTCCGGAAGACGTGGAAATCACCATGTATGGTGTGCAGCAGGAAGAGAGTATTAAGAACTCAGCAGAAGTCCATGCAGAGAAAACAAGCGCAAATGCAGGGGCTACCCCTGTCTCTCAAAACAAGTGGTCATTATGGATAGGACTGGCGGGAATTGTTCTACTCGTCATTCTCCTGTCCCGATAATCAAGGAGGTATGTTTATTGGAAAGCGCACTGTTAAATGAAATCGGTCAATGGATTAACCAATACGGATTCCCTGTCGTGGTTGCTGGCTATTACATGATCTTTCAGCGCAAAGAAACACAAAGTCTGAAAGATGCCGTCAACGCAAATACCGAAGTCATGAAATCGGTGTTGGCTCGACTGGGGGAGAAGTAGATGGATAAAACCTTCCTGCTCATACTCCTGATCTTGGGGCTATGGGTAGGATTTAAGATGGTGAAGTAAATGGAAAAATCCGTGTTGTACCTTATCCTCGCGCTACTGGGCGTGTACGTGGTATTCGCTGAACTGTTCACCGACAAGAAGCCCCTTTCTCGCCTGATCACGAAAATGGGTCTCCCCGATCTCCCCAACTTCTCCGATGTTCTGACCTCCAAATGGAAACCAACAGACGGTTCCCACGACCCCAACAAAGACAATATTAGCTGGGGGACATGATATGCAAAAATTCACCGAATCCCTATGGTTTGTGATCGCGTTTCTCTTCGTATCCGCGCTTCTACGAGCGTTCGTAGGAGAACGCGCTACCCTATGGTTTTTACTGCTGGTGCTGCTTGGGATGTTGACCGTCAACGCTTCCAAGCTCAACAAGCTACTATCTTTCTTTACGAAAGGGGCATAGCCCATGATGAGTAAAGTCTCAGACTGGATTGCTGGAATTGGGATGCTGATTGCCCTGTTCCTCATTCTCTCCCGCTCGCGTGAAACGGTGTCAATTATCAACTCGTTTGCCTCCAACGCGACTGCTGGAATCAAAGTATTACAAGGGAGGTAACGCCTGTGCTAGATGGTAACCATCGTATATATGCAGCTCATGGCGTGAAGGGGTTAGAGCGTCCGCTCTATATCCCTTCTCCCACACTCGGGGTCGGTGCTGCTGAAACGCTAGGCAGCGTACCCGTTCAATTTCAAGTCCAACAAAAACGTCCTACACGTCTCCTACTGATGGATATGTCCGACGACTTCACCAAAGGAACCATCGACGGGCGAAGTTACCAACTAGACGAGTCCATGTTTCCCAGAACGGGTTATATAGGGGATTGGATTACAGGAGGGTAGCCCATGGCGCAAGTCGAGGTTATTGAAGACGTGAAACAATCTGTCGGTCGTGTGGGAAAGAACAAGGTCTTTTGGATTGCGGCTGCTGGCGTGGGCGTGATTGCCCTATTCGTCTCCTTCAACCGGAAAAAGAAAAAGCAGGACGAGGACGAGGAAGAACATGTCAGGTATTCGATTGAGCCAGAAGACTATGCGGGATACCCGATACCGTCACGTGCTGAAATAGGAGACTGGCGTGCCAGTATTTCACAGCTTGAACGCGAGTACAAAGACCAGCTTGACGATACCAACAAGAATTGGAAAGACAAGTTTGAAGATCTCAACCAAACGTGGCTTGATAGAATCATGCAGGAACAAGACAAGGATAAACAAGTCCAAGACCAATTACGTCGACAGTTGGAAGAGTTGCAAAACCGTGCACCTAGCTATGTAGAGGTTCCTGTCTACTACCCGCAACCTTCTCCCGTTCCCACGACTCCTCCTGTCACTCCACCTGTCACTCCTGACCCGCCTATTGTCGTGAATCCTCCCACAACAACCAAACCAAAGCCCACACCGAAACCGGACATTCATCCACCCTCCAACAACTATTCGGAAAAAGAAAAGCGATCGAAAGAAGACAAGGAAATGGAAAAGAAAATTCGTGACGACATACGCAAGGAACAAGATCGCAAAGACGCGATCGAGCGTGACAAGCAAGCGCGTAGGGATGATGCTTGGCGTGAGCGTGACGATGATGGAGATGGAATGAAAAACTGGTTAGACAAAGATGACAAAAAAGCTCAGCGTGATAAGCCCGAGCGTGGGGGTGGCGGATGGAACTGGTTATAAAAGGAGGGAAGCTCCTTGTCTACCAATAAACAAAAGCGTATCAATGACATTCTTCCTGTCGCTCGTGCGTTGCAATCCCAATATGGAATCCCCGCATCTGTCACCATAGCGCAAGCAATTCAAGAGTCGGGGTGGATGACATCCACCCTTGCCTCTGTTTACAACAACTGGTTCGGCGAAAAGGCTGGTTCTTCGTGGCGGGGAAACAAGGTCAAAATGCCGACCAGTGAATACGTCAATGGGGAATACATCAAAGTGGAAGCGAACTTCCGCGCCTACACGAGCATGGAAGATGCGATAAAGGGACGTGGGGAACTACTTTCCTCGTCCCGTTATCAAAAACAGGTTACCGGGTCAAACAGTGTGGAGGAATATGTGCGCGGTCTAAAGCGTGCAGGATATGCCACTGACCCCGACTATGACAAAAACCTAATGGGGATTATCCGGTCAAACAATCTCACCCAATACGACACACCAGGAGTCTACAAAGGGTCGGGTACATGGAAACCGACTGACCCGATTGACACCGGGAATATCAAACCAAGACCGCGACCAAAACCGGATACAGGGGGAGGAAGTTCCCCTGTTGCTGCTGGTGAACTCAACGCGCTCAGTCATATCGTTCGTGTGATTGCTCTGCTCGTTGTGGTGATCTTTACTCTGTTGTTTGTACTCAAAACGTTGGACGTTTCCCCTAGCTCTCTTATCCCCGCTGGACGTGCATTGAAAGGAGTGAAAGCATGACCCCTACACAAAACATACCCAAACGTAAACACATGACACAAGTGGTGCGCATGAATGCAAAAACCCGCGAAGTCTTGCAAGGGATTCCGCTGGACTATGAGTTTATCAGCATTCATAATCCGACGAATAACACGATTGCTATTTATGAAGGACAGGCAGCAGAACCCTACCAAGGAGCTGCTCGTATCGCAGTCATTCAACCGTATCAAGCCAACACGTTCCCGATTCCGAATCGTTCTGACTTCACCCTCGCGTTCACGGACGGAGGAGGCAGCACCACCGACATCAAGGAAATATCCGTGGTGTTCTCCGTAGAAAATTTGGGGATTAACACCATGTTAGGTGTGGCTGGTGGCTCAACGGTCACCCTTACAGCGGACGCTGTTGGGTTGGCGCGTGGTACCCAGCTCCCCACGCAACTACACACGAATGGAGGGTTGAAAGTGCATGTTCTCAATAGTGAAGCCGCTGACACCAATTTCTATTCGGGAGCATTAAGTACAACAGACGAAGACCTCTTTATCACGCAAGGAAAAACCCGTTTGGAATCGGTCACGCTTTCCAACGACGACACAACGGATAAAAAGGCGACCATCAATGTGAACGGATTCCCCCTGCTTGCAATCGTTCCCTCGAAAGGGTCTGTCGTCGTAGATGCTCCACTTGTTGTTCCCTCTGGCGTAGCGATCAAAGGAAAGGCAGAATCCGCCTTGGTGTATGTCTCCATATCAGGGAAGGTGATTAGCTAATGGAAATCTATCCAAAACCAATGCCCATCTACGGGTCAACAAATCCCGCTGCTGTCTTTCCTGCCAACATGGGAAACGGTGGAGGCTCCATATCTGACCCATTGCTGGAAGCTCGTGTGACCGCTGTTGAAACTAAAAATAAGGAACAGGACAGGAAGGACGAAGAACATGAACGTCTTGCGCTCCTGAATGGAGGGACAACCTAATGTCTCCGATCTACACGACTGTTCCAGCAATGGGCGGGACGGACTATGCTCTTTCTCAAAAGGTGCAACAGTTGGAATCATGGAAGACGAATGTCGTTGAGCCTACTATTTCTACCCATGATCAAAAGATTACAAACGCTTCTACAACAGCTACAAATGCGCAAGGCGGTGTGGACACGCTTACGCAAAGACTAAATGCCAATGACGCGAAAGACCGCGACCAAGACAAACTGGCATGGACAGGGGGTACACAATAATGCCTGTCGTACCAAAAGGTTTAGCTACTAGGAAATTACCGTTAGCAGCAACAGCGATCGTCTCCGCTACTTCTACAGGTGGTATAACCATTAAGAAGATAGCCATATTCAACAGCCACACTTCAAATGTCACGTTTTACGCAACAAAGCAGATCAATAGCGTTGTCTACAACCTACTTGAAATTGTCCTCGCACCAAAAGAAACAGCGGAGTGGACAGACCCCACCCACTTAAATAACGGGGATGTTCTTCGATGCTATGCCAGTGTAGACAATGTACTCAACATAGATGTATGGGGATTGGAGTTGAGTTAACATGGCGTTTCGAAGTTCTTTGAATCGTAGGGGTGATTCTACCCCTCTCACACCTTTTGTGAAAAATATTAACGGTTCCGTCTCATTGTCGCCCGGACAGGAAAGAGCCTTGATCAAAATTATCGGGGCTGGGAAAGTAGGAGGGTTTTCGGTTTACATTGGTGACGCGCCCACACAACTTTATCGTTTCTATATATGGATTGACGGGGCAAAACACTATCTTTCATCGCCGCGATTTCCTGAGGACGTTATGGGTAACAGACGTTTATGGGAGTCTACCACCAGTGTATACCAAACTTATGGCACCAGCGAAGAAATAGAATACCGTACGATCACACTGAATGCAGATATCTATTTCAACGAAATATTTGAGTTAGCTTTCGATAACCATGCCCGTGACACTTATGGGATGCGGTGGGAGGGTCATATCTCTGGAGGGTTGCTCTAATGATTAATAGAACCCGTGATCTACATGGTAAGTCTTCCAGCTATAAGAGTATCGTACGTACAGATATCCTAAACACTTTTTTAAACGCTGGTCAATCTGTGGACTATCTTAGCTTTAATAGCACGAAGGGTGGGAGGATTGAATCTATTCGCGGCTATATTGAATCATCACAAATCACCTTTGAGATATGGATAGATGATGTGAAGATCGTGGACAGTCCTGCTATCTACTATCGATGGTCAATCGGTTCGATTGATGGAACAACCTCTACATTGAAAAAATATATCGGTGTTGAGATGGTAAGGGGTGTGGACTTCAAAAATAGTTTCAAGATTGTTCTTCGAAACCCATTAGATTCTGGTGTATCCACAACATCTCTTTGTATGACCTCTGTACTATCCGTAAAGGAGTGAGTCTATGTTTGTAGACGATCAAGGCTATTTAGTGGAGTTAACGCATGGGACAACCACCAGTGGAAACAATTATGTGTTTGAAGCGACGGTGGCGACCATGAGAATGGAAGAAGAAACAGAGACCCACCACATTGTCAAACATGTGGAAATCGACCCAAGTAAAGAAACGTGGAAATGGGTAGTGGATGAAGAAATCCCCAAGCTTGTAGACGACCCCGATACACCTGATGTAGACGAGTCCAAAACCATGTGGGATAGATTACTCTTCTGGAGGACGAAGAAATGAGTAAACAACAGACGTTCATTAAGCTCATTGCAGAGGCTGCTTCCCAGCTCCATCAGGAGTACGGGATATTCGCCAGCGTCAGTATTGCCCAAGCGTGCTTGGAGACAGGGTGGGGGAAGTTCATTCCCGTTGATCATAAGTCGGGCAAGAATTCGAATAACCTGTTTGGTGTGAAAGCGTTCAATAGCTGGAAAGGTGATCGTGTCACCTGTCAAACGTGGGAAGTCTATGGAGGGAAGACAGTCTCTATCATCAGCCAATTCCGCGCCTATTCTTCTATTTATGAGTCACTACGCGACCATCATCAAGTTCTACTCAACCCTCGCTATTTACGTGTGAGACAAGCCAAGACAGCAGAAGAAGCAGCACAGCTCCTACACGTTTGTGGGTATGCAACTGACCCACAATATGGGGATAAGCTTGTGGGTATTATCAACCAGTACAATCTCAAACAGTATGATTACGTGAAGGAGGACAAGAAAGTGGAGAAGGACATTGCAAATGAGATTATCACCCAATTGCAAGCTATGTGGAAAGTGTATGACCATTTAGGAATGCTGGACAAGAAAGCTCGTATGGGTGAACTAGCTGACGAACTACGTATAGCCAGTGGTCAACAAGCCATGAATAGGTAACTTTTGTACCACACCCGTTAACGGTGTGGTATTTTTTGTACAACTTTGGTAACAGACATTTACAAGTGTTGACGGAGTGTGTACAATAGACTATAGATGAAACAATAACTGGGGGATGTTTATGGTAGTGTTCCAAATCGAACCGGATACCCTTTATTCAGGAATAGTCATTGACAGTGGGTACAATGTAGACGGGGCTTTAGGTCTTGGTTATGTGGTCGAAGTGCAAGCTGCCACTGGGACGTTTGCAAAAATAGGCGACAAAGTATTTATACCAAAACACCTAGCGTTCTATCCAAAACCACAAATAGACCTGAAACCAATTCAGGAGACCATTGATGTTATTGTAGGTTTTTGAATGGAAGGGGTCGTCATTGTTGAGTCATGTTCGTAAATCCAAGATCGAACGCTACATCAAAAGATTAGAAAGTCGCTATCTTGGGTATTCCTATACATCAGATGAATACCGCACAAAGGGAGACAAAACCTTTCAAGATCATTACCAAGCAAAAGCCGAAACGTTAAAAGAAATCATACAAGATTTGAAAGAAGAATTTAATGTATAGGGTTACACAGCGTTGACGCATATTGTAAATGAGAATACAATATAGATATAGGGAGAACAGGGAAGGGGCTGAATCACATGTCGGCTACAACCACAAGAGGTACTAAACAAATCCGCATTGGTCGCGTTCATCGTTATATGGAAGAATTGGAAAAGAAGATTGCTATGTATCAAACCATGTACCGTGAAACAATGGCATCTGGAAGTAAAGACTCGGCTGCCATCCATCTAGTGAAAGCTCAAACGTTGAAACAACAACTCGTTGAAATGAAAGAATTATTCCCAGCCAGCTAACACCGCTGGCTTTTTACCGTTACCACCCGTTAACGTTTTTGCTGTAGGATGGACAAACGGCACACTTCGTGATAGAATGTCCTTAATACCTCATTCTCTTGGCGGCGGCGGCTGCTGTTGGCGTTGAATGACGGGTGTCTCACTTCTGGGGGCGCGTTCTATTGTTGCCACTCCCCTATTCGCTCTCGTGTC
>NZ_SZNK01000001.1:6052500-6166726 GCF_005217615.1 Brevibacillus antibioticus | reverse complement strand
AATGTCGATTTTTGCCGATAACAAGTATAATGGACACAAACGATTCTAATACATAGGACGGTACAAACATGCTCCATCATTCCATTATGCTGAAAACCAAAACAGCAATGCCCGCCGTTCGGTCGAATAGCGTTCATAGGAGCCGACTGCTGCAAAAAATGGACGCTGGTCTGCAATGCCGACTAACCACACTATACGCCCCAGCCGGTTACGGAAAAACGACCTTACTCAGTCAATGGGCTCATCAGTACGACGGTTCCACTGTATGGCTCTCACTCGATGAGATGGATAATGACCTGATTCGCTTTTGGAGATACATCGTATTTACCCTGGCTGAATCTGACTTCACAGAACTCTCCGAACGAATGGAACCAGCCATGAAGGCGACCAGTCATACCTCGATCTTTACCTTCATCGATTCTCTGCTCAATGAACTCGCTGCTACGACACAGCCCCTTGCTATCATTCTCGATGACTACCACGTGATCTCGGATGAGACGATTCACAACAGTCTCGCTTATTTTTTGGAATATGTCCCGAGCCACGTCCATCTGTACATCGCCAGTCGCAACACGTTGCCTTTTTCTACCGTCAAATGGAACGTACGCCATGAAGTATGTCACATTGAGGCAGGACAATTTCTTTTCAGTCATCAAGAGACGGATAGCTTTTACCGGCAGGTTCACGATTTACCTCTGACCGAAATACAACTCGAGCAGCTAGTGAAAAGCACGGAAGGCTGGGTCGCTGGCTTGCAGCTTGCTGCCATTTCACTCGTGAATATGGAGAACCACGATCAATTTTTTGCCGGATTTACTGGCTCTCATCGTAATATTTCGGAGTATTTGTTTCATGAAGTAATCATGCGACTTCCGGAAGAGGAGCGTAGCTTCTTGCTCAAAACCTCAGTGCTGGCAAGAATGGATGCTCACGTGTGCCACGCTCTGACCGGTCTGACCCAGTGCCAACAAATGCTGACCCACTTGCATCGCCAAAACATTTTCTTAATTCCACTCGATGATTACGGGACGTGGTATCGGTACCATCACTTGTTTGCCGATTTTTTGCGCAGTCAATTGGAGCAGACAGCTCCCGGAAAAGCACGTGAGCTGCACCGACTAGCCAGTGAGAGCTATGCGGGGCGTGGGATGATGGACGAAGCAATCGATCATGCGATTGCCGCTGCCGATTACACGCTGGCTGTTAGCTTTCTTGCGCAGCATATTCCGGTACTGCTCCAACGCGGCGAGTTTTCCAGCTTTCTCAGGACGCTGGATAACATCCCTGATCACGCGAACTATTTCTCACCCCTTTTTCGCCTGATCTATTTGTTCCTCTTGGTAGCTTGCGGTTTTACGGATCGGGCAGAGCTTGCCCTCACCCAATTGGAGCAAAGCGCTTCGAGCCTGGAAGACTCGACAGAGCATCAACAGTTTTTGAGCGGGCTGTTTTTTGTCCGAGCGAATCTAGTGTTTGCAACCGGAGATTTTGAGAGCTGGATTGCCAGTTCCTCACAGTTAAGTGGTGAGCTACCAGAGAGCCCGTTGTTTTATCATTTTAATTACAACACGACTGAGCCGTTTATTCGCCGTACGCGATTCGGGTTAAAAGGGATGCTGTCCGATCAAACAGAGGCTGTCGGCAAGCATTTCTCCCGCATACTCGAAGCTCATGGCTGGAAGGATTCTTTGATTAACCTGTACACCATTCAGGCGTTGGCAGAAGGGCTGTATGAGGAAAACAGGCTGGAAGAAAGCCTCGATCATCTTCAGCGAGTTCGTTTGGTTGCACTGCAAAAGCAAATACCTGGTCTGCTCGTCCCCTATGCGCTGACATACTCCAAGCACAAGCTAGTGGAGGGGAATTTTGCTGCGGCACGAAAAATCATTTCAGAGACACAAGAAACGGTCGCAAGCTGGGGTGCTCCGTTTTGGTTCAACCCATTACAAGCATTTCTCGCACACATCGCGATCCAGCAAGGGGATATCGCTTTGGCGAAAGCCGAGTTGTCCAAGCTTCCTCCTTCTATTTTGAATCACCCTAGCATTCAGAGAGAATTAGAGGTTTTGACCCATGTCCGTTTGTTGCTCGCCCAGCAGCAGGAACAGGAAGCCTTGCGTATTTTAGCGATCCTAAAGCCATCCAGTATTCGTGAGGAGCTATTGATCAGTCAGGTAGACATCGCTGTTCTGCAAGCACTCGCTCACAAACAGTGCGGCAACAAAAAGGAAGCGCTGGCATTCCTCCACGAAGCGCTCTTGATTGGCGGAAACAACTGCTACGTCCGTAGCTTTCTGGACGCAGGAACGGCGATGTCTCACCTCTTGCACGATTACCAACTACGCTTGAAAAAACGATCCCAACAACCAGGTCCGTCCGTATCGACTGCGTATGTCAATCAACTGGTATCCCTTTTTCCTAAGAAAGGGGAGAAAAGAAAAACTCCTTTGATCGAGCCGTTAACCGGAAAGGAAATGATTATCCTTTCCATGCTGGCCGAAGGAGCATCCAATAAGATGATCGCCGATGATCTAGGGAATACGCTCGGGACGGTCAAGGTGTATTTGCATCGGATATATGGCAAGCTCGGTGTCACCAATCGCACACAAGCTCTTCTGAAAGCCCAAGAAATCTCGCTGCTAGAAAATAGCCCTGTTGATTAACGGAACTTTTCAATATGTTCATGCAGAAAGGTGTCCAGCTTGCGAGGTTCTCTGCCGAGGACACGCCCTACATCGTCTGTCGGCTTTTCCGGGATCGCTACAGACATAGCTTGAATTTCAACGACATGACTGGCGAGCCACTCTGGCATGTTTCCGTACTCCATCAGATCACGTCGGAGTGCTCCGCTATCCTTGTTGATGTACGTAATCGGGCGGTCAAGCAGCTCTGACAGCTTGCTCGCAATTTGCGGATAGCTGAAAACCTCAGAACCAGTCAGGGTGTATACACGACCTGCCTTTTCAGAGTGGGTCAATACCTCTGCGGCAACATCGGCGATATCCCGGCAATCGATAAAGTTGCAGGCAGTTTCGCCCATCGTACCGAAGAAAACATGTTGCGTCTTGATCGTCGGTGCGAAGCGGAGCAGATTTTGCATAAAAGCGTACGGTCGCAGCACGGTACTTTTCATACCCGCTTCTGATAAAGCGCTCTCGATTTCCTGGTGCCATCCCGCTACGGCGACTGGCGCCTTTTCGGTGAAGGCTGGACTGGATATTTTCACGATGTGCCGGATTCCAGCCTCAGCTGCTATGCGAATCGTCGATGTTTCCAGCTCGACCTGATTGGGACTGTTTGAAAGGGAAAGGAAGAGCTGATTCGCACCTGCAAACGCCAGGCGCAACGATTCAGGGTCAGAAGCTTCCACTGCTGCGACTTCCACCGTAGATGCTGCCTGCTCTCCCATTCGCATCTGAAGTTTTTCTGGCGTTCTGCTCAACGCCCGAGTTGGGACTCCAAGCTCTATCAATCGTTTCAAAAGTGCACTCCCTATGGTTCCTGTCGCTCCCATGACTACGATCATTTGCTATCTCCTCCGTCACTGATTCATTTTTTGATGGTCATTGATGGCACTACGCCACCGCCATGTGATTAACGTGCTGGCGATTATCGCCGACAGAGGGAAGTCGATCCAGACACGACTTAGCCAAGCCAACGATTCACCGGGAGCAAAGATGACGAGTAACTCCGTTGTTAGCCATGCTACCAAGAGACCGATCACTACCATTGTCATCCCCATAACCGCTACCAGCGTCAAATGAGGCGTGCAGGTGACCCAGCGTTTATGTATGCCACGGCTCTGTAACCATCGCCCAAGGAGTGCGGCAATCAATGCGGATGTTCCGCCAATTGTGGTCAATGCCCCTATTTGCAGTCCTTTGTCAGCGGTGATCCATCCTCCTATGCTCGCCATGATCGCAGGAGACAAATAAGCCATGATTACCTCTCGCCATAAAACAAACGATTTTCGCTCGGGATTCGCCCTCTTGATCGGATTAACACGCCCCGATTTTGCAGGCTCATGCATGTTTTTCACCTCCTTTCCCTTTTTTTAGAAATTGATTAGGAACCTAACTATTTGAGGATGAAAATGGGCTAGCTACCTAGCCCGCTTTACTACTTGCCCGCTGCTTACTATTCATCTGTCAGTGCCGAGATGCCTTGTGTCACGCGCCCCAATAGATTGAGAAACACACTGCGCTCCTGGGGATTGAGCAATCCGACCATCGCTTCCAATCTCGCAAAGTGATCAGGCGCCATTTCCCGTAGCTTGCTAGCCCCGCGCTCCGTTAAAATAACCGATTTTTGCCTGCCATCTTTTGCACTCGCTCGTCGCGAGACTAGGCCATCGCGCTCCAGGATGTCGATCAGACCAGTAACAGTAGCGCGTGTTACCCCCAGATGCTCTGCCAATTGTGACGGCAGCACTTCCCCACCGTTATCTTCCAGGTCTGCCAATAAGCGATACCGTCCCGTTGATAAACCGAATCTGGCAAAATGTATTTCGGCCGCATGCCCAAGCTTGGCTCCTGCCTCCATCAGCCTAGCGGCGACGAGTACAGCTTGTGCATCAACATCGAGTCCGTACCGATCAATCTGGCGCTGCGATTGAACGAGCGATGGGATCGCATCTTCTTGTTTTCTTCCGCTTGAATGGGTTGTCATGGATATAGTATGGAACCTAATTACTTTTTTGTCAACACATCTTCTCTATTTCGGTGCCAGCCTGATTGCCCCATCCAGCCGAATCGTTTCTCCATTCAACATCGGATTGTTGATGATGCTGTTCACGAGCATCGCGTATTCTTGCGGATCACCCATGCGAGCGGGAAAAGGAACAGTCGCACCCAACGCAGCTTTTTCAGAGCGCGGGAGCTGGTCGAACATCGGCGTGTCAAATAGGCCCGGAGCAATCGCCATCACGCGTATGCCATACGAAGCCAGGTCTCTTGCTAGCGGCAGGGTCATGCTTACAATTCCACCTTTGGAGGCGCTATAAGCAACCTGCCCCACCTGCCCTTCAAAAGCCGCCACCGATGCGGTATTGATGATGACACCTCGCTCCCCCTGTTGGTTCGGCTCGTTTCCTGCCATTTGCTCCACCGCCAACCGAATGACATTAAAAGTACCGATCAGATTGACCGAAATGACTTTGCTGAAGGATTCCAGTGGATGTGGACCGCTTCGCGACAGCGTTTTTTGTGCCAAACTGATCCCGGCACAGTTAACCACGGCGTGAATCGTACCGAATGTGCCAGCAGCCTGATCGATTGCCTCCCGTACACTCGTCTCACTCATGACATCTGTATGCACGAACAAAGCATTTTCGCGCCCAAGCTCATTCGCCAGTGCTTGCCCCTTCTCTACCGTCAAATCAAGAATGGCTACTTTTCCCCCGTGTTGAACGACATTCCGCACAGCGGCTTCTCCCAAACCGGAAGCACCACCCGTTACAATGGCAACCACTTCCCGCATATCCAAGCCATTCTCTCCCTTCCTCTGCATTTACATCCGCATTCAGAAAAAAGCTCTGCAAGTTAGATACCAACCCAATCCCCCCTTGTCACAGGTGGTTTTTACAAGTGACAAGCAGTCCCGACCTTCTCAAATCCAGACAGGTATGAGACATCTGTGTCCGGGCAAAGGACAGTTGTGCTCATCCACCTCCAACATTTTAGGGCTTGCTATTTACAATCTATCCCATTATATTTTACTTACCGATAGGTAAATAAAAGTAGAGAGGAAAGAACCCGGATGAAAGTGCCTTCTACCAGAGTCATTGGTCTCGATTTTGCGAGGGCGTGGGCCATGCTGGGCATGATGATCGTCAATTACGTCGTCATCTTGAACGCAGAGCATAACGGACCCGACTGGCTTATCGCTTTATCCAGTTTGTTTCAAGGCAGAGCATCTACCGTATTCGTCGTTTTAGCAGGAATTGGCATTGCGTATATGACAAAAAAAGCAAGGACCTCAGGTGACCCAGCCCTCTTGCAGGCAAGCCGCCACGTCCTTTGGAAGCGCTCCTTATTTTTATTCGTGACCGGGATGTTTCTCTATCTCGGTGGTTGGAGCGGCGACATCCTGCATTACTACGGTGTCTATATGCTCATCGCCTCCTTCCTCCTCGTCGTATCGGGGAAAACACTTCTTCTCGCATGTAGCGGCATTCTGCTCACAGCTCAAACGCTACAATTGTCGCTCAACTATTTGCAAGGGTGGGACCCGAGGCAACCATTTTTCGAGTATCTTGACTTTTGGACTGTCGAAGGATTCCTGCGCAACTTGCTGTTCAACGGCTATCACCCGGTATTTCCCTGGATGTGCTTTTTCCTTCTCGGCTTGTGGCTGGGGCGACTCAACCTGCTCAATCGATCTGTACGCAAAAAAATGTTGGGCTGGGCAACCGCCCTGTTCGTCAGCTTGGAAGTTTTATCATATGGGTTGATCAAGCTCTCTATTTCGGCCGTCGGAAGCGAGATCGCCCTATTTTTATGGGGAACGAAACCAGTTCCACCCAACCTGTTTTATGTGCTGTCCAGCTCGAGCACGGCTGTCATCATCATCCTCCTGTGCGTCAGCTTTGCGGAAAAATTCGCAAACAGCTGGTTTACGCAGACATGGGTAAAAACCGGACAGCTGACACTGACACACTACGTCAGTCATATCATTGTCGGGCTCGGCTTCCTCGCCTTGATTGGCAAATTCGAAAATCAAACGCTCGCTTTTGCGATGCTCTACGCCGTAGGATTCTTCCTCTTTTCCATTGTGCTCACGCTTGTATGGAGACATTGGTTTACGAGGGGACCGTTGGAGAGCATCATGAGAAAAATAAGTGGGTAACCATTCTGTGGGTTCATCCGTCTGCTATATAGGAGAATTTTACTAATCATACATACACCAATTTCGAAGTAGTCAGACGAACTGGAGATGATCTCATGAGTCCTATGGTTTTTTTCAAAAAGGCTGTCCCCGCGAACGCAGAGCAACTCACCCAAATTGCTGTTCGTTGCTTTGCAGAAGACGTCCAAAAGTATGGAGAAGGCCCTGCCGGACATGACCAGCCTGACCAGCATGTTTTCTTCATGCAAAGAGCCCATTACTATACGATCTTGCTGGATGACCAGATCGTCGGCGGTTTTTGCCTCCTTCCAGTCGATCATGAGCATTTGGAGCTGGGGATCATCTACGTCGATCCTGATAAACAAAACTTGCGTATCGGAAGCCAAACCATGCAGTTCATGGAGGCCGCGTATCCGCACATCAAGAAATGGACGCTCGATACTGGCTATCAAGCCGTACGCAACCAGCACTTTTACGAGAAATGCGGTTACAAAAAGGTCGGCGAGACAGAGCCGAACGCAGCGAATGGTTTTTATAAATTCAGGTACGAAAAACGGATACCTAAATAGAATAGATGAAAAGGGAGAACGGCTACAGGCCATTCTCCTTTTTTCTTTCATCGCCCCTATTTTCGAATGCCCTTCTTGGTCGCCAATTCCAAGTAGTACGTCGTTTCTGCCTGTGTTTCCTTCGTAAATGCTTCACTGACCGCATATGCCGGCTCCACTTGGATTTCACTCAGCTTTTGCAAAAAGGCTGGGTCCTTTTCCATCTTGGCAATCGCTTCTTCCCATTTGCGGATAACCGACTCTGGCGTTCCTTTGGGAAAAGACACTCCCGTCCACCAGAAAACCGACAAGCCTTGAATGCCTTGCTCCTCCGCGGTAGGGACGTCAGGCAGAAACGGACTTCGCGTGTCACCGGATACAGCGAGGATTTTGACCTTGCCCGCTTGCAGCATCGGCATGATCTCCCCTACTGTATGCACTGCCAAAATCGCGTGCCCTCCAGCTACCTTCGGGACGGAATCAGCGGCGCCTTTTGTCACGATCATTCTCGTCTTGGCGAAGTCAGCTCCGATCACATCCAACCACTCCGCCACCCCAAAAGCGGAAAAACCTGCTGGCCCTACAGAAGTCCATGTTAACTGCTCCGGATTCGCGCGCACCCACGCGGAAAATTCAGCGAAGTCTTTCCAAGGCGCATCGGCTTTAACAGCAAAAGCAAGCGTTCCTTTGCCAATCCTGGCCGTATAGACTTGATCCTCGTTTGTAATCGGTGGTGTTTTCATCCCGGCAGCGAGCATCGTAGTATTGGACACATTGACAGCAAGCGCTGTGTAACCATCGTTTTTGGCTTGCTTTAAGGCATACTCCGCTCCTACTGCCCCACCACCTCCCGCCTTATTGACGACGACGATGGGCTGCCCCCATTCCTTGCTCAAATAATCAGCTGCCGCTCTAGCCACGAAGTCGACTCCGCCCCCGGCAGAATACGGCACGATATACTCCACTTGCTTTGATGGATAGGACGACTCGGCTGTAGCTTGATTTTCACATGCGCTAACGGCTACCCCCAAAAGCAGCGAAATCATGACAGCCGCCCATTGTTTATACCCTTTCACTGACTCTTCCTCCCTACGCGACATCTACGCCCCGATCTCGCTCTTCTTTCAACCGTTGTTGTGTCCGGCGGTTCAGGATCATGGAGATGACCAAAAGTGCTCCTGCTGCCAGCAAGATGGTCAACGAGAAAGGCCGAAACAAAACAATGCTAAGATCACCAGAGCCCATCGCCATCGTCTGAATGAATGATTCTTCCAGAAGTGGTCCCAGAATGAAGCACAAAACCAGCGGAACAACTGGCCATTTATATTTGGAAAAAACATACCCAAGTCCGCCAAACAGAAACGCTACCCACACATCAAACATGCTGTTCCGCACACTATATGCCCCAATCGTGCAGAACATCAGGATGATTGGAGCCATGATGCCATATGGAACTCTCGTCAATTTGACCCACACCCATACCAGCGGGAGGTTCAGCACGAGAAGCATCGCATTTCCCACGAACATCGAGGCAATAACCGTCCAGACAAAGCTCGCATTTTGTTCAAACAGAACTGGGCCTGGCGTCAATCCGTAGATCATCAAGCCTGCCAACAAAATCGCCAGTGGCGGTGAGGAAGGAATCCCGAGCGAAAACAGCGGGATGAAGCCCGCACTGCTCGTCGCATTGTTCGCTGCTTCTGGTGCCGCCACCCCTTCGATCGTTCCCTGACCGAACTTCTCGGGATGCTTCGATAGCTTTTTCTCCATATCGTACGCCAAAAACGACGTGATCGCAGCCGAACAGCCCGGCAGCAATCCAAGAAAAAAGCCGACAATTCCGCCCCTTAGCATAGGTCCAGCACTCACTCTTAAGTCTTCCTTTTTCGGGTAGACACTGCCTGGCTTGCCAATCAAGGTAGCTGTACGTTTTTCATCAATCCCTTTGAGGACTTCTGTTATCGCAAACAACCCGATGATGATACTAATCATGTCAAAACCGCCGACCAATGCGGGGACGCCGTAATCAAAGCGCGGCATTCCTGAGGATGGTCCCAGCCCAACTAGAGCGAGCGTATAGCCGAATGCCCCCATCAAAAACGATTTGATCAATGATCCTCCTGACAGACTGACCATTAGCGTGAGAGCCAAAATCATCAGCGCAAAATATTCAGGCGGTCCGAATTTTAACGCTTGATCTGCCAAAATCGGAGCGAAAAAGACGAGTCCGATTACCCCGAGTACCCCTGCACCAAACGAAGCCAGTGCGGATATCCCCAATGCTGGCCCACCTCTCCCTTTTTTCGCGAGCGGATAGCCATCCAGACACGTGGGAACTGACGATAGCTCCCCCGGGATATTCAGCAGAATCGCTGTCGTCGAGCCACCGTACATGGCACCGTAATAAATACCTGCCAGCATGATCATGCCTTGTGTCGGCTCCAGTCCGGCTGTCACCGGAAGCAGAATCGCGATGGCAGAAGTGGGACCGAGACCGGGCAATACGCCTACAAAGGTGCCAATAAGAGCGCCGAGTGCTGCCATGAGCAGATGCTCCGGGGTGAGGGCTGAAGCAAAACCAGCCAGTAAAAGTTGGAACGTCTCGATGATCAGCACCTCCTTATCTTGCTTGCTCTAAAACAAATCTCCTCCAGGCAGCGTGATATGCAGCGAGTAGATGAAGACCACATACAGCCCCCCAGTCAAAAGGAAGGAGTACACGATGGACGTACGCCACCTGTAGCTGCCGATCAGGATAAAAAATACAAAGGAGACAAAAAGCGTAGCTATTGTGTAGCCAATCGCGCCGAGCAGCCAGACATACAGCAACAGGAATAAAAAACAAAGCAGCACGCGCAGCCTTTTTCCAGGAAGCAGCGGTCCGGAATGTGGAGAAGAGGCTTCCTCCGTCACACGGAATGATTGGATAAGCAGCACACCTCCGAGCATGAAAAGCAAAAAGCCAAGAATCGAAGGCAGCGTGTGATCCCCTACGTACAAGGACGTCGAAAATGCCTCCAGACGATAGGCCTCGAATGATAGGACGACTCCAAGGAACATACTTAGAAGGGCACCGATAAAATCTGGCTGATTATCCGGGCGTCTCATGTGTATCACCTCAGCAAAAAAGCTACCATCAGCCTATGGCACATGCGCCCATTGTGTGCGAAAGCATAAAAAAACTACCATAGCCAGTCCGCACGGGACACAGCCAATGGTAGTCAGCTAGATTACGATTTGGTCGATCAGACGAATAACAAATGCCCTCCAATTGGAGGGCATTGATCGTATTGTTCAGATGATTACCAAGGCTCCGGCCAACCATATTGTATAATGGGATTGGATTGCTTGGCTGGTTGTTCTACTAAAACTGGCATTGTAATGAAGGCGGTTAACATACACAAAGACAATATCCATTTCTTCATGACCTATACCTCCTGTTTGGATCTAAGATTACTTCCATTATACACGTTTACCAATTTTTGGAGTATACCTAAAGGAAGATTTTTTTTCTGTGACACATAGAATTCAAAAAGAACGCTTAGACTGTTATCTGCTTGTTTGAGCTCATTGATTGCACGATAGTAATTCACGCTCTCCACAAGACTATCGATTCCTAAGTCTACTTCGTTTTTTTGAATGTAAAAGATGCCCTTCGTTCTAAAATACATTCCCATTTGATTGTATTGATTCGGAGTCGTTAAATGCTCTGGCAAGATCGATCCTTCAGCTAAAAATAGTTCACGGATTTTCTTTTCTTCCCCTACCTGTATATAAATCTCCAACAAATCATTCGCGATCACAATTTTTTCATCCTGTGCTTGTTGCGCAAGACACTCTTGTAATACCGGAATGGCTTTATCAAATTTCCCCGTTTTTCCGTATAGCTTCCCCCGAATATGTCTGGCATGTTTATGTACCTCGGGATAATCGAACATTTCGTATCTCTCCAGATAAAAATGTCCCAATGTATAATCTTCCAGCTCAAAATAGGAAATGATGATCGCAAGAATCGCTGCTGCCTTTTGCTCACTCTGACTATGATCGATTTCAAGCCCTTGTTTACACAGATGAATACAATCTGAATAAAATCCAAGACGCAATGCATGGAAGGAAAATTTATAATAGGCCAGAATTCGCTCATTGATATGCAGATAGGACGTGTAGTGTAATAGCTCCTTGCCCTCTACATAGGTTTGATCTAATTCGCTAAGATTTTCACGTCGAATCATATATCGTTGGAAAAGCGATCTTGCCAGATACAAAGGGATTCCATGCTCACGTGAGTAGTCACAAATCACGTCATAAAGAGCCAAACGCAGCTCTTCATCCCCTTCTGTTCCTGCGGTTTGATACAGATAGTCTAAAGAAAGAAATGTATTGCTTTTGGGACAGTTTAACAATTGCAAAGCTACTTTATTGGTAAGAACCACATTCTTCTCTTGCATCACAGCCTCTAATAGAGACCGAAGTGTAACTTCGCGCTTCATTTTATGTAAATAGGGTACGATTGCTGTATAAAGTGGAATATCTAGAACTTTTGCCAGTTTCATGACATGCTGCATATTTGGTAAAGTAAATGCTTCGGATTCTATCTTACTAATGGTTCCCGAAGCTACACCTGTTCTTTCTGCTAACTCAGTCAGTGTTAAGTTTGCTCTATTTCGATATGCTCGTAATATGCCCCCAAAGGTCTTTCCCTCTGAAATCACAGCAAATACACCCTCCTGATGATTCCTTTTTATGGATATGATAGCACAATCATCCACGAATGATATAATCGATTTGAATCATTTTTTAAATAGATTACACTTTTTACTAGATTGAAGGAAGAATCCATATCAAGATTCCTTACTGCGATTTTTCGGGGTCGTAATTGATTTCCACCAATGCTTTGGCCGCAGTCTCCCTAATATAATCAGTCGGAGAATGTAAGTAAGGTTCAATTACATTGATAAATTTTTGTTTTTTTGAAACACCAATTATGGTTAACGCATAATCAAGAATAGGGTCATCTAAAGTTGGTATAGCATTTTCCAATTTATCCCACTCTACGATTTTGGCTACTTCTTGAAATGTTACTGCATTCAGAAGTAGCCGAAACAAACTTTCTTTTACAGCTCTGTTTTCCTCGGCAATCGCAAGATCTAAAGCATACTCTGTAAATTGTATAACTTCATTCCTATTGAGAGTTCCATACTCAAGCAAGTCACCAATATCATCTAATTTGAGATCTAGATCTTTATTTCTATTTTCTTCCTTGTTCTTAAAAACGAAAGGCTATCCCTTGGCCATAATAAGCCTTATGAGATAGCCGTACTACGTTGCTTCACTACACATATTCATTTATTATTTTGCTTTTTGAGTGATTACCCATTGTTGGTTATCCTCGTCTAACTCAAACGTAGCAAGTATAAGATCCCCATTCCCTTCCTCTTGTAAATAAGCCATTTTTCCAAACGTAAGATCCTCGTTAACTAACAAGACAGGTAAAGTATCTCCTTCCTGTATAATTGGATCTAAAATTTGCTCTTGAACCTCAATAAATGAAGTCGACACTTTTCTAGAGTATTTCTCTTTTATTTGCTCTTCTATTAAGTTGCTATGTAAATACGAAACATAGATCCATTCTTTGCCCTCGTCATCCACTACGGTATCAAGTGCAGAAAAACTAGAAGAATCGTTCTTCATGTTCGTAGATCGTATTCCCAGTTTATCTAAGGTTTCACTCTGATATTTTTGTGAGGAATCAGTTAATTGAGGAATTCCTTTATCCGCCATTACATTAGGACCGATCATAACTACAAAAACAAGTCCGATGCACAAAGGTATCATTTTCTTCATCATTTAATTTTCCCTCCTATTTCTTCTTTTTCCAAATAGCTGCACTAGTCTCAGATAGGTAAGAGCCATCAAGAGTATAAACTTTGTGAACCGTTTTTACTTCTGCTTCCGTTGTACCCGGTCTAGTATAGTATGATGTCTTAGTCCAAGCGTCTCTACCAGTGTCGCTTTCCGTTTCAGATGTGATATAAGTCCCATTTTTATAAAACTTAGAGGAAGTCGTTACCTTTCTTAAATCTGGACCAGTACCTTTCGTGTAACCACTAAGAAAAACATTCCCAGGATCTGCTTTTGAGTCAACAGCATACGAATAAAAGTCTTCAAAGTCCCAAACATAATCCGGTCTAGCGAGAATAGTGCCTCCACCAACAACTAGCCCGAGGATAGTTGTTATAGAAAAAACAATCCTGCTCATTTTACTCAAGGTTACATACACCTCCAAATAATTGTAAAAATATGGTGTCACAACATTTCTTATTTGTCAATTTTTACCAAAATTCTTCGACTTGAATGGGTACTCCGTATTTTATGAAAATTAAGTCATAAGAATGATAAAAAGCTGTCGCCCAGACCATGCTCGAGAAAAGCATAGCCCGCCAACAGCTTCACATATCTCTCGACTACTCCATCGTCAAAACAACCCGTCCATTGATTTGACCTTTTTCCAAACGCTCCAATACATCGTTGATCTGATCCAGCGGCTGCGTCTCGATGATCGCGCGAACCTTGCCGCGTGCTGCAAAATCAAGTGCTTCTTGCATATCCTTGCGCGTCCCCACGATGGAGCCTTTCACGGTCACTCCATTCAATACCGTATCAAAAATCGGGATGGGCAGCTCTGCATTCGGCAAGCCAACAACAACGAGAGAACCACCGCGTCGAACCGATTTGTAGGCTTGTTCAAACGCCTTCTTGGTGACTGCCACACTGATCGCCCCGTGGACACCGCCCACCTGTTCTTGAATGGCTTGGACCGGATCAACCTCACTGCCGTTTACTGTCACATCTGCCCCTAGTTCTTTGGCCAAGTCCAGCTTTTCCTTGTGAATATCGACCGCTACGATGTTGTAGCCCATCGCCTTGGCATATTGGAGAGCCACATGCCCCAAGCCACCGATGCCATAGATCGCCACCCATTCACCCGGTTTCACGTTTGCTACCTTCAATGCTTTATACGTAGTTACCCCTGCGCACAGAATCGGCGCTGCTTCCACATCGCCCAGCTCGTCTGGAATTCGCGCTACATAAGCAGCAGGCGCTACACAATATTCAGCATAGGCACCATCAGCGGAATAGCCCCCGTTTAACTGTTGCACGCACAGTGTCTCCCACCCTGTCAGGCAGTAGTCGCATTCACCGCAAGCGGAGAATAACCACGGAATGCCTACACGATCTCCCATTTTCAGCGAGGTAACGCCTTCCCCCAGCTTTTCAACAACACCTACGCCCTCATGCCCAGGAATCAAAGGCAGCTTTGGCTTCACGGGCCAATCCCCATGTGCCGCATGCAGGTCCGTATGGCAGACACCGCACGTCTTGATTTTTACCAGAACCTCACCGTGTCCGACTTCTGGAATGGCGACTTCCTTTACTTCCAGCTTTTGATGGAACTCGTTGACTACTGCTGCTTTCATCTTGACCTTCCTCCTCTTTTTTCCCTTCCGGTATGTGCGCAAAGGGCGGTGTTCTTCCCGCCTCCTACTTATTGCAAGCAGTATGCCAACATGAGAGCGCTAAAAAAACAAATCATCATGCGGCTTCTTTTCTTCCACGCAGCCGATATTGCGGCACATGAGCCGAAAAAACGGCCCACTTGCCAACCTTTTGGCCGAAAAAGGGTATTCATCCTCGCCTGCGGTATTACTACGTAGGGGAAAAAGGGGGGAACGCATGCAAATATCCAAGTTCATGACGCCGGAAATTATTTTCGGGAACCAGTCTCTTGGTCAGGTAGGGGAAAGCTTGCGTCGATTGGGAGCTTCTCGCGTCTTTCTTGTCAGTGATCCGGGGGTGGCAAGCGCGGGCTGGGTCGAGCGAATCATCTCTTATTTGCAGCAGCAAAAGCTCGACTATCATCTCTGGACCAACGTGACAGCCAATCCAAAAGATTACGAGATTCATGCCGGGATTACTGAATATCGCGCCAAGGAATGCAATGCTATTCTCGGTGTCGGCGGAGGCAGTGCCATCGATGCAGCCAAGGCAATCGCGCTATTGGCTACCAACGAGGGCAGCATCGTCCAATACGAAGGCGTGGACAATATCCAGCATCCCCTTCCTCCCATGGTGATGGTACCGACGACAGCGGGCTCTGGCTCGGAGGTTTCGCAATTTTCCATCATTGTGGACAGTGCACGCAAGGTGAAAATGGCGATCATCTCTAAATCGCTCATACCCGATATCGCTATCATCGACCCGCAAACCTTGATGACCAAGGACAAGCTGCTCACTGCCAATACAGGCATGGATGTGCTGACACATGCCATTGAATCGTATATTTCGCTCGCGGCAACGCCACTGACCGAGGTGCATTCGCTGCAAGCCATGCGTCTCATCGCCCAGCATTTGCGTCCATCTGTCGCCAGTCAATACAATACAGAGGCCAAGCAAGCGATGGCCATGGCGAGCCTTCAAGCCGGAATCGCTTTTTCCAACGCCATCCTTGGTGCTGTGCACGCCATGTCCCATCAGCTTGGAGGATTCCTCGACGCTCCGCATGGCGAGGTGAATGCCATCTTGCTCCCCCATGTGCTTGAGTACAACTACATCGCGGCACCGGAAAAATACAGGCAAATCGCAGAATGCCTCGGTGAAAACACGGCGGGCTTGAGCACACATGCCGCCTCTCGTCTCACACTCAAAGCGGTCAAGGAGCTGGTAAGCGATCTGGAGGTACCCCGATCTTTGTCGGCCATCGGGGTACCTCCAGAGCAAATCGACCTGCTCAGTTCTCTCGCTGTATTGGACGTGTGCATGACGACCAATCCTCGCGACATGACCGTCCACGATGTTGCGACGTTGTTTCGCCAAGCCTTGTAGGAGGTTCGTCATGCATACCAAACAAGAGATTTTGGAAAAATTGACCGGGATTCAATCCTCGCGAAAAAGCTACTACAGTGAGCTCGTCTATCTGATCGAGGAGATGAAAAAGAAAAACAAGCAGCTCGCCGTCATTAACCAGCTGACACAAATCCAGATCAACGCCACCTGGCAACAAACAACCAGTTATATCGCCGCACAGCTCTCGCAAATTCTCGTGTTCGAGCATTTTGCCCTGACCATCGTGAAGGGAAGCATGCTCTCCTCCTATCTTGCCAAGTGGAATGACGGGGATTGGCAATGCCATACGCTGACGCAGACCGTTTCAGTGGACGCCTCTGTGCTCACCGGGCAAGTTCATCTTACGCTTGCCGAAGTGCTGCCTGAGCATCACCCCACCTCTGTTCCGTTGCGCAGTCAGTTGAATCAGACCTTTGGTTTTCTGACGCTCTTACGACAAACGAAGCAGCTAGTCGATCGGGACGAAGCCGAATTGATCCAGCTCGTCGCCAGCCATGTCGGTGTCGTCGTAGAAAACAGCCTGCTTTTTCAAGACGTGAATGAAAGGATTAAAATCGAAGCCCAACTGATTCAATCTGCAAAAATGGCGGCGATTGGTGAGATGGCTGCTGGCATTGCCCATGAGCTGAACAGTCCGCTCACGGCCATCCTCGGAAACTCCCAATTGCTCATGCGCGAGATGACAGATGCCCCAGAAGCTCCCTTGATAAAAGACATCTATGGATGCGGGGTGCGCTGCAAAAAGATCATTCAAAACCTGCTCACCTTCTCGCGGCAGGAAGAGTACTTGTTTTCCACTACCTCTATTGACGAAGTCGTAGAGGACGTACTGGGGCTGATTGGCTACCAGCTGTCTGTTTCCGGCTTGACCATAACCCGAGAAATGTCTGAGCCCCCTCTGCTGTTTCATGGAAGTCGTCATCAGATCGAGCAAATTGTGATCAATCTCCTGTTAAATGCACGGGACGCTGTCGCAGGCAGGGAACCTCCACACATCGTCATCCGTTCCTTCCTCGTACAAGAGGAGAATAGCTCTTACGTAGGCTTATCCGTTTACGATAACGGCACAGGGATTTGTGAAGAACAGCTTTCGCAGATTTTTCAGCCCTTCTTCTCGACGAAGGAACGGACAAAAGGAACAGGTCTCGGGCTTTCCGTCAGTCTTGGAATTGCAGAAGCCCACGGCGGGAGGCTGTTTGCTGAAAGCGTGGAGGGAGAATACAGCAAGTTTACGATGCTTTTGCCACTGGTAGCTGACGAGGAGGACAACGATGGAGAGAAAACGGGTTTTGATCGTGGATGATGAAACAGAAGTGACTACCTTTTTCACCTATTTCCTCAAGAGAAAAGACTGCGATATCGTCGTCGCCAATTCTGGCAGGGACGTGGAACGGCTGCTTCATTCGGATTCTACCGGCTTTCACGCTGCACTCGTGGACCTCAAGCTGCCAGATGCCGACGGATTGTCGCTGCTCAAACAGATCAAGGCCGTATTTCCCGCCTGCGAAGTCTTGATCATGACGGGCTTCAGTACAATTAAATCGGCTGTCACAGCGATGCAATGGGGGGCGCGTGATTACTTGGAGAAGCCGTTCGACGATCTGGACAGTCTGGAGCAGGTCATCGACGCGGTGCTCTACTCTTCCAGCAAACACAGCGATCACCTATCCCAAGAAGCCGCCCAATATGGTATCGTGTATTCATCTGACAGTCCGATGGCCAATGTATGCGCAATTGCCAAAAAATTAGCAAAAAAGGCGATCCATGTACTTATTGAAGGCGAAACGGGTACTGGCAAAGAGCTGATGGCCCGTTTTCTCCACGGAGCAAGTAATCGCGCCCAGCAGCCTTTTGTCGCTTTTAACTGCGGGGCCGTGCCGGAATCCTTACTGGAAAGTGAGCTGTTCGGCTATGAAAAAGGCGCTTTTACGGGAGCGCTCAAATCTCGCAAAGGCTTGTTCGAGCTGGCTCATAACGGAACGCTGTTTCTTGACGAGATCGGGGAGGCTCCCCCTTCCATCCAAGTGAAGCTCTTGCGTACGCTAGAGACGGGAGAGTTCATGCGCGTCGGTGGCGAGCAGATCGGTCAGAGCAATATTCGCTTTATTTCTGCTACCAACCGCGATTTGGAGCATGAAGTCGGGATGAATCGTTTCCGCAGTGACCTGTTGTATCGTCTGGAAGGAATCAAGCTGTCGATTCCACCACTTCGCGAACGCCTTCAGGATATCCCCACAATCGCGCACTCCTACTTGCAAAAGCGCAGTGGAGGTCCCTGCGAAATCGATCAGGATGCCATCGAACTCTTGCAGCGCTATGATTGGCCGGGCAACGTCCGCCAACTGATCAACGTACTGAATCAAACCATCGCGTTGCACGAATGCGAAAGACTGCGTGCCGAGCACTTGCCAGCGAGTTTGCAGAGCCGCACGGTACAGGTGCATCCGCCTACTGTCCCCAAACGGATCGAGCAAATGATCGAGCACGAATGTGAGCGCTTTGTCGATACGGTACTCCGCCTTGTCAACTCTGTAGACGGGATCGACTTCGATTATTTGATCAAGCGGGTTAAACAGCTCGAAGGCGAGATCGGGCGAGCGATTATCGAAAAGGGCTTGGCCGAAACGAATGGAAACAGGCAGCTTTTAAGCAAAAAATTAAACATCACCAAACGGACGATTCGCTACATTATGAACGAAAAAGCATAGCGTCTGCATTGGGGCATCTAGGAGGCATTCACGTCGTGGTTTCCGAAAAACCTTTCTCGACCTTGAAAAAAATCCCTGCTGACTTCTCTCTATCTGCTGTTATTGTTGGACTCATCGCCACAATGGTCTCCTATGCAGGACCATTGCTGATCGTCTTTCAAGCTGCCAAGGGTGCCGGACTCAGCGATGCAGTCCTCGCCTCTTGGATTTGGGCCATCTCGATTGGGAGCGGCTTGACGTGCATGGTGCTCAGCTTCTGGTTTCGCACCCCGATCATTACGGCTTGGTCGACGCCAGGGGCAGTTCTGTTAGTCACCAGCTTGACGGTATATTCCTTTCCCGACGCCATTGGCGCGTATATTTTTTCAGCCGTGGTCATCACACTCGTTGGTGTTTCCGGCGTATTTTCCGTCTTAATGAAATACGTCCCGCAGTCGATTACGACCGCCATGCTCGCGGGGATTCTTCTGTCATTTGGCGTTGATGTCTTTGTTTCCATGCAGCATCTGCCTGCATTGGCTCTGCCGATGATCTTTTGCTACCTGTTCGCCAAACGCTGGTCGCCACGGTATGCGGTCGTGCTTACGCTTTTGGTCGGCTTGGTTGTCGCCTTTCTTTTGGGGCGTTTGCAAATGGACACTGTCCAGATGTCCCTCGTCCAGCCCGTCTTTACGATGCCGACGTTTTCTCTCGATGCGATCATCGGCTTGGGGATTCCCTTGTGCATCGTCGCGCTTGCCTCTCAGAACGCCCCAGGAATGAGTGTCTTAAAAGCAGACGGGTACGATACACCTGCTGGACCGCTCATAACGACTACTGGCATCGCTTCTCTATTGCTCGCTCCTTTTGGATCACCAGGCATCAATCTCGCGGCGATTACAGCTGCCATTTGCACGGGAAAAGAAGCTCATCTGGATCATACCAAGCGCTACATTGCCGGGATTGCCTGCGGGGGTTTTTACTTACTCTTCGGGATGTTTGGCGCTACGATGGCTTCGGTGTTCGCTGCCTTGCCCAAAGAATTGATTGCTGTCATTGCTGGCTTGGCTCTCTTTGCCTCGCTCAGTTCCAGCCTCGCACAGGCGATGAGCGAAGCGAAGGAACGGGAATGCGCCTTGGTTACGTTTCTCGTTACGATTTCCGGCATCTCCATTGGCGGAATCGGCGCTGCTTTCTGGGGCTTGATTGCGGGGGTGGTCACCCATCTGATTTTGAATGGCAATGTAAAAAGCTGGTTTGGGAAAAAGAAGAATACGCAGCCGTTGGAATAGCTGTCTGAACGTAAGGAGAGAGTCCCATGAAAAAATGGCTAGGTGTCATCACTCTTTCAGCTTTCCTTTTAGCGATCGGCTCTGCTTGCACGACAAAGGAGTCCACACACTCCTCAGGTGGTTTTGCGCTATCGAAAACTTTTTCCTCCACAGAAGAAATCACCCAAGACGCCATGGTAATTTTAAAAGGCTCCGTTCCCAAAGCATATAAAGAAGAAAAAAGCGAATTCCTCTTATACTATGTGTATGAAGTAGCCGTGGACAACGTGTTTCAAAACCACACCGATCACCAGATTAAGGCGGGAGATACGATCAAGCTGTACCGCATCGTAGGTTTTCAACCCGATAAAGATAAAGAGATCGCTCCGATTGCGGATCATAAGCAGACTGAAATTCCAGAAGGCGAGTATCTTCTGTTTCTTAACGGTGGTTATGATGAAGAAGTTGGTCACGTGAGATGGTTTCCAAATACCCCCAATCAGTTATTTAAAGCGACTGATGAGGGCAGTGGCACCGAATATAAGAACGTGTTTGTGTCAGACGAGATTCCCTCTATTACGGAAGAGGATGTACTGAATGCAATCTAAGAAACGGCTCCTCAAATACATCTGAGGAGCCGTCTTGTATGTTTCCTGAAAACTAGCGGTAAAACCCTTGCTCCTCGGCGTAATTTCCCCAATGCGGGCGACTGCCGTCTCGATCCGTAAAAGGATACTCGTCCGACAAGCCCCATGTACTGAGCGTTTTCCCTGTTTTTTCTGCGACAGCCGGGTCCGAAGCCAGCGCAACCACCGCTCGACCGATGTACGTCGGTGTTTCCGACATGAGGAAGTGCTTATCTTGCTTCGCTGCCTCTCTCCACGTCTCTTCTGTCACGCCAAAATGATCGAGCATCGCTTCTGAGCGCAGGAAGCCCGGTGTTAAAGCCAACGCGGTAACCCCGTGCGGGCGCAGGTCCTCTGCCATCGACGCAGCTAGATGAATCGTCGAGATTTTTGCCAAGCTGTAGTACAGATTTCCGCGATACCGATAGTCGATTCCGTCCGTGATCTCGATAATCAGCCCCTTTTTTTGTGCGACCATGAGTGGAACCGCATAGTGACTGGTGATCAAATGTGTACGAATGGCGCGTTCTTGCATCAGTAGACCGTCTGCCAATGGCTGCTCCCAGAACGGCGTCCCCCAGTGAGTCAACGGATCTCCCCCCCAGATGTCATTGACCAAAAGATCGAGCTGTCCATTTTGCTCCGCTTTTACTCGCTCAAACAACGCTTTTACCTCTTCTTCCTGCGTATGATCGACTCGCACAGCGATCCCGATTCCGCCGCTTGCCGTCACGAGCTCTGCTGTCTCTTCAATCGTCTCCTGTCGTGCCATATCAGAGTGCTGACCACGCACCGTCCGTCCCGTCACATATACCGTCGCCCCTGCTTCTCCCAGACTGACCGCAATCCCCCGTCCTGCTCCTCTTGTTCCTCCTGCTACCACTGCTACTTTGCCTTGTAATGGTTTCATTCGTAATGCCTCCTTTATCCATTCATGCACCAAGAATAACGAAGGAAATATGACAACCGCTGTCATATTCGTTACGATACAATCAAAGTAATGTTGTTTTTAACTTCTAGGAGGGCTTTTTATGCGGGCAGATCGACTCCTTACGATCTTGTTACTCTTGCAAAACCATGGTCGCATGACTTCCAAGCAATTAGCAGAAAGGCTGGAGGTGTCCGAGCGAACCGTTCATCGTGATATGGAAGCTTTGAGTGCGTCAGGCATTCCCGTCTATGCGCTGCGCGGTGCAGATGGGGGCTGGGCTTTGGCAGAAGGGTATCGCAGTAATTTGACCGGAATGAAGATAGATGAGCTGCAATCACTGCTCGTAGCCTCCCCTGCTGCCTTGTTGAATGATCTCGGGCTACATGAAAACTATGAAGCTGCTTTTCTCAAGCTGCTGTCCGCGCTGCCCAAAACCGTTCAGCAGGATGCCATCCATGTACGTCAGCTCCTTCATATCGATGGGGCTGGCTGGCATGAATCGACGGAGACGTTTCCTTTCTTGTCTACTGTTCAAGATGCCGTATGGCTCTCCCGCAAGCTGTTCATTCGTTACATGCGCGAGGATATGGCCGTAGAGCGCATTGTTTGCCCGCTCGGACTCGTCGCCAAGCGAAGCATTTGGTATTTGGTCGCAAAAGTGGACGAGGACATGCGAACGTACCGGATTTCACGACTATTGGATGCACAACTCCTAGATGATAGCTTCCTCCGCCCAAGCGATTTCGACCTCGCTTCTTATTGGGAACAATCCACTTTAGACTTCAAGTCCAGCCTCCCACGTTATCCTGCGCGGTTGCTCGTCAAAAAAGAGACATTGCCTGCCGTAAAACAGGAGCGTTATATAAAAATAGCTTCCACCCACGCCGTAACAGACGACTGGATGGAAGCAGAGGTTGAATTTCATACACTTGCGTCAGCATGCTCGCTCGTACTCAGCTTCGGCCCGCACATTCAAGTGGTAGAGCCACAAGAATTGAAACGTGAGGTCATAGAGCAGGTGCGTGCTATGCTTGGCCTGTACGAGGCCCCGAATTAGCAAGGACTTTTGTTTCTCGTCCGTACATGAGCAGGACGATAGCTCCCACGATCAACACCGCGGTAAATACACTAAAAATGAACGTGTAGCTGTAATGATGCGAGGAGTAGTAACCGACGAGATATGGCGCGATAATACTGCCGATTCTTCCGACACCAGATGCCATACCAGAACCGGTAGCGCGCAGCGGTGTCGGATAATTTTCCGGCGTGTACGCGTACAAAGCACCCCAAGCACCCAGATTAAAGAAGGACAAGAAGGCTCCCGTCACCAACAGCTCCATGGTGCCACTGCTTTGTCCAAAAGCGAAGGCCATCACACCAGTCATGAACAAGAAGGTCGCCAGCGTCCATTTCCGTCCCCATTTTTCCACGAGATAGGCTGCCGCGAAATAGCCTGGCAGTTGGGCCAACGTCATGATCAGTACATACTGAAAGCTTTTGATCATTGTAAAGCCTTTGTCGACCAAAACAGATGGCATCCATAAAAACATGCCGTAATACGAGAACGCAATCGCAAACCAGACGACCCACAGCGTAATCGTCTCTGTCCGATGGGACGTCAACAGCGTTGTAACAGGAATCTTCTCGGCCTGCTTTTGAAACTGCGGAGATTCAGGAATGCTTCGCCGGGCAAACAAGGCGTACACGACGGGCAACGCCCCGATCATAACAGCCACGCGCCAGCCGTATTCCGGAATGATGAAGTACGATATGACGGCTGCCGCGATCCAACCGACCGCCCAAAAGCTCTCCAACAGCACAACCGTACTCCCTCGCTTCTCCGGTGGCGCAAACTCGTTTACGAGCGTCGAGGCTACCGGCAGCTCAGCACCCAAACCGAGTCCCATCAAGAAGCGGAATAGCAGCATGGTCGCAAAACCCGTTGCGAAAGCGCTCGCAAAGCTCGCCAAGCCAAATAAGACCAAGGTGAGCAAAAACACTGGCTTGCGTCCAATCCGGTCAGCCAAATAGCCACCTGCAATCGCCCCAATCGCCATACCTACGAGATTGCCCGTCCCTAAGAGCCCGGCCGCTTCCCCTGTCAAACCCCATTCCTGTCGTAATGCCACCATAATAAAAGATAAAAGTGCAACATCCATGGCATCGAACATCCAGCCAAAACCGGCTGCCCAAAAAACTTTTTTGTAAGGCTTTGACATTCTCGTTCCCTGCTTTCCTTTCTTTTGCGCATGATATTCGCGCCTAGTTATCATTTCGCTTTTTCGTCCAATATCCTGCCCACGGGTAAAAGTTTGACTATTGTGATAGTAGGCTTTCCCAAGAAGCTCCATTCTAACCAGACCATGCCGAAAAGGTGTTCTTATTGAGGAAACTGTTGAATGAATCTGTTCATGAGCAAGGAAAGAGAAATCAAGATGGGAGGGTCGTCCGGATGAGGCACATGAAGAGTAACTTGCTGATGAGGGACGATCGTAGTTGGTGTGACAATGATTGGTTTCTTGGAACGTGTGCGTAAGGTCTCGTACGGCAAGAGAAAATCCATCGCCTGCATGCCCCAGGCAACAGACGTTGCCATCAAGTAATACGTGCCCGGCTTGACATTGGTAAAACAAAAATTACCTAGCGAGGGCAGCAATGTTCCGTATAAAGGAAGACCTTCTGGGATCGGCTTGGCAAACAACCCAATCAAAATGACGCCTTGAAAAGGCTCTGTGGACTCGATTGTCCCTGCTATCGTCATCGGTCGCTCGGGGGCCGGATAAAACCAGTTCCACTCTATCAACTGCTGCAAGGAACGGAGACGGTCTTCCGCTAGCTGAGCCGTTTCTCGAAATTCGCTAGGCGATACCCCGACACGCTCCGTAAAACGGGTAGAGAACGTCCCCAGGCTCTGCTGGCCAATTTCCAGACCAATGTCACGAACACTCATGTTCGTGCGTAAAAGTAAATCCTTTGCCCTTTGGAGTCGCATGGTTGATACGTAATAAAGCGGCGGGAGACCGATTCTTTCTTTAAAAATCCGCGCAAAATGATACTGGCTATACGCAACATGATTCGCCAGCCGGGAAAGTGGCAACGGCTCATCTAAATGTCGATGTATATAAGCGATCACTTCGTCAATTTCGGTATACCTGTCCATCAATTGAGCCGCTCCTTCCTTCTTCTGCACAGCAAACACAGAACATTTGTTCTAAAATGAAATTTACCATATTTTTCTGACATATGGAAGAGAAAATTGCAGCACTTACGCTTTCGTTTTCTGCAAGCGGATTTCGTCCAGAAACGCTTGCATCGTGTTCGTTACAAATGAATCTTTTCTACGAATAAAAACGGTTATCACCTCATGATAAGGCTCCGGGATGCGATGAATATGAACCGTTCCGCTCTCGACCAAGTGATGTACCGCCGACTTCGGCAAAATGGTAATGCCGATCCCCGCTGCTACGCCCCCGATAATGGTCTCAAACGTTCCAAACTCCATCACTTTTTTTGGAATCAAGCCCTCCACCTTCATCCAAGTCTCTAACCGTTCTCGATACCCGCAGCCCTTTTTGTAGAGCAAAAGAGCTTTCCCTGTGATATCACTGGCGGTGAAGGAACTGTTTTTCGTTACCAACACCAACTCCTCTTGAAACACTTGCTCCTGCTCGATCAAAGGATGGTTAATCGGTCCACTCACGAACGCTCCATCCAGCGCGAGATCCAATACTTTTTGCAGCAAATTCTCTGTCACACCTGCCTTGAGAGAGATATCCACATGCGGATACTGGCTGCAATACGAGGATAGCAACCTCGGAAGGGCATTGATCGTCTCGACCATCCCAACCTCCAACACCCCAGACGGCTCGGAAGCCCGATGAAAGTACTTTTGCATTTCTTCGAATTTGGCGATGATCTCTCGCGAATATTCGAGCAGGCGCTTCCCTTCTGTATTTAAGGTCATGCCTCGCTTGTTGCGATAAAACAAAGGTGTCCCCAGCTCTTTTTCCAGCAGCTTGATCCGCGCCGTCACATTCGACTGAACGTAACTCAGCTCGGCTGCGGTCTTGCTCACGCTGCCCAATGTGGCGACCATCTGGAATATTTTCAAATCGTTGATCTCCACGTTTTCTCTCCCTCTTTTCATCCATCACTAAAAATGATACATAAAGTTATTATCAATCATTATACTAACATATTTCCATCCAGTATGATGTGGTAAGTCAGCAACTAAGAGAAAGTTCAAAAAGACGACTTTTTGAACACATAGGAAAAGGGAGAAATCGCATAATGAACAAGCAACTACTTTTGGGGTCTATTTTCTGCATGGTGGCCAGTATGTCATGGGGGGCGATGTTTCCGGTTGCGCACATCGCACTGCAAGAAATCGATCCATTTTACTTCTCATTTCTGCGCTATTTTTTCGTAACGGTCATTTTGTGCGGTTTGCTCTGGGCAAAAGAAGGCTTGTCTGCCTTTCGTTTTGAGGGGCGCGGGAAGTCTCTGCTGTTTTTTGGAACAATGGCGTTTACCGTCTACAATATGGGAGTATTTCTCGGGCAAGATTTAATGGGAGAGCCAGGCACGATTGCAGCGTCCATTATGGAAGTGCTCATGCCGATGATCTCGATTGTCCTTTTGTCCATTACTACTAGAAAACTACCGCCGTACTATACGTTGGCGACGATTCTGATAGCTTTGGTCGGCGCTGTTCTTGTTATTACTAATGGCAATCTTACCTTCTTTACTACAGCAAGTGAGCATTTGATTCCGTTGTTCTTCATTTTTATTGGTGTCGTGGGTTGGGTCGTCTACTCGATCGGCGGCGGGCGTTTTAACACGTGGTCTACGCTTCGCTACTCCACGTTGACGTGTCTCTTAGGAACAGGAGTGAATTTCGTGATTGTCACGACTGCCTCACTCTTTCAATGGCTTCCGGTTCCTACCGTGGAAACGGTGATATCCATCAAATACGAAATGGCATTCATGGTTCTTTTACCCGGCTTTGTAGCTCTTTTGAGCTGGAATGCAGGTATCAAGCTGCTCACTCCGCTCAACGGCATTTTGTTTATCAACCTGGTTCCGATCACGACCTTTGCCATGATGGCGTTTCAAGGCTATGAGATCAGCCGTTACGAATTGTGCGGCACCTTGCTCGTGATCCTTGCCCTAATCGGGAACAACCACTTCCAAAGAAAGCAACTACCATACCGTTCCGTCACCAAGCAACAACCGAGTGGAAGAAAAGTTCCGTCCATGTAGCCTAAAAAAGGAAGGATAGAAATTCAGGAAGCCCTGAATCTCTATCCTTTTGTTATGTCCACGATCGCTGCTAACATCAGCTCTTAACAGAAGTAATCCGAATATTGTCCAACTAGTACCTTCGTCGTTTCAATCCAGAGCTTCCGGTGCAAAATCGTCGGACCCAATCTTCTTTCCATAAACCGCAGCATGGGCTCGTTGTCATGCTCGATAAAGCAAATGCCAAAAGGAAACGCTGGCTGAGCCTGTGCAATGGTTTTCATCAACAGCGTAATTCCTCTAGCCTGCTTCTGATACTTTTCCTGGACAAACATCGTTTTGTATAAAAGCAGATTCCCGGCCATTCGCTGTACGATCACCCAGCCAATGACTTTCCCCTGATAGCGCAAGCCTGTACTGTAATCGGGATCGAATTTTCCTTCTTCAAAAAATGGCGACAAAAGCGACGTGTACCATTTCCCTTCACCTTGCTCAATTTCCAGACGCTCTGCTGGGGTCAGGTCTTTCCATGGAAAGAGGGTAAAACCTTCTGGGAGAGACAGCCTCTCTACCCACTGGCACTCCCCCAGCCGCATCGAGCCGAGTGTGTACATATAGGTTTTTACCTTTGGCAACTGCCAGCCTTCCCTGATCGCGATTTTGGAGAGCCATGGAAAATCTTGTGCTTTGATGAAACCAGCAAACTGTCCGTCGCTGATGCCTTGCTCTCTCATTTTTTGCTCAGCGTGCCACAACAGCTTCATCCCCATTCCCCGCCGTTGATGCCCCTCTGCTACCACAAGCTCGATGATCTTGGCCTGTCCTTCGCTTACAGCAGATCTCCCCAAAACGATGCCCGCAGGCTGATTGTTGTTAGAAGCCCCGAATCCCCAAACAGATGCGCCGTTGATCTGGTCCAGCCACTCCAGGTGCTTGGGGTGCACCAACGATTTATACGCCCGTGCAGTGCTAGCAGTCAGTTCCTCTAGTTGCAATGTTCGTACCTCCTCGATGGACTTTGGCTTACTCATTGCTTGGGTGTTACAGGTGCTGTTGCTGTACCTTGTATGAGGTTCCCAGCCTTATCCCTTATGAAGCCTGGCTCAAAGGAAACCTTGCTCTGTTCTGTGATGAGAGACCCGAACAAGTTGTAGAACGTATCCTGAAACGTTACGCGAATGGTGTTTCCTGATACCTGGAATCTGGCATACCCCGTCACTTCTCTCTTGTCGTCAAAATTCCCGGAAGGTGAGAATAACAACCGCAAATTGGGATTTGGGTCATTACGAAGTGGCTCTGACGCCGACAATGTATAGGTTGTTCCCTCTTCGGTAACGTCTGGGGACAATTGTGGGTTTGTAGCATCAAACCCGACACCGATCTCCTCTGTATCCAGCAAATCTTGGCCGCGATACAGCTTGAACACTGCATAAGAGTTGTCATCTTCTGTAACCGCTGGTTTGGCCTTAAACGTCACTCCATATTCTCCATGGGTCATTTCCAGTAAAGACTCGTCAACCTCGACGGTGATGTACTCCTTTTCATTGATGACAAAACGATCCAACTGCTTATCATAGTTGTACGAGAGAGGCTGGTTTTTTACAGATACCTCAAGATATTCGCTCAGTGCCCTTTTGTCCATTGCCGGCTCCCATTTGTCGCCAATCGTAACTTGACGGTTCTGGGTCGGAGCAATTGGCAGCTCGATCTTTGCATCCGGCCAACGATCTACGCGTGGATTGTTGAACAACATTTGTGCTTTATCTACATAGGACATCCAGTGTGTTTTTTCTGGACCTTCACGCAGAAGCTTGACCTTGGAATAGGCTGCATCTATCATTTCCTGCGTGACCTTGGGCCTTAGTTCGATCATATCATTCGTTGTAAAAAGTCCCTCAACTGCTCGCTTCACTTCCTCCGGGGGAGTATTCCCTAGTTCCAATAGCTCCTGTGCTTTTTGGATGTCTGCCAACAGCAATACCTTTGTCTCCGAACCATCGTTTAGCTTATTTACCTTTTCCTTGGCTGCATGAATCGTGCTTTGTGTCACTTCCGGTTTTAGTGCTGCCCCATTTGAATCGGTGAACAGGTCACGCACGGCTTTTTTGGCTTCAACGAGCAGCAAGTCGTCATACTGGTCCTGTGCCTTCTCGATATCGGCAAGCAGACCAGGCTTTTCCTGCACGCTATTTTCCAGACCTTCGACCAGCTTCTTGGCATCATCGATCTGTTTCTGGGTCGTTCCTTCCCGCAGCTCCTCTTTCTTCCCATCCGTAAACAGCTCTTCGACAGCTCTCTTCGCCTTTAGCAGAGCCGGGATCGGTGGAGGATCGATTGGAGACGGAATCACGATGACGGGGTCTCTGAAACGGATGGAAAAACTGTCACTTGTGACATCTTTCTGTGCTCGCTTGATGTTTCGCTTGTCGATCGTGAAGCTGACCTCTTTTACCGTGTCCGCGACACTATGCTTTTTGACCTGTCCCGTAAATAAGATGATGAGCTCGTCGTCGCTCTCTTGGTTGACCTCAATAGCCAAGCCCTCAGGCAGATTATGTACTTCGATATCATCAGCTGATAGTTCACCAATGAACTTGCCATTTGATAGCTTGAGTGTTTGTTTGGCTGTGATGCTACCATCATTTGCCCCTGCTTCTTCTATCACTGTCTCGCTGACAGAAAGCGCTGGCAAATCAGGCAGCTCAGCTCCATCTACGGCTATCTCAAAGACGGCTTCTGCATCATCCATTTTTGCTGTAATTTCAACGAGTCCTTCGTTCTTGGCTGTTACCTTGCCCTCGATGTTGACGAACGCAATTCGTTTATTGCTAGAGCTCCAGAGCAACTCCCGTCCCGTAACGATACGGTTATTTTCATCGAATGCAACGGCGACCAGCGGCAACGATTTATCCGTACGATCTTTGGTAGATAGCTGGGCATCCTCTGCGATCGCTACCAGCTCGATCCGCTCTGCTTTTGTCCCTTTTTCCGCGATCACGTATGGTTCAAATTCCTCTTCTTCACCGTCATACTGCAAGCGCAAGGAAACCGTCTGTTCTTTTTTCGTAGCACGAATCGGTGAAAAGCTGAGCAATACAAGCTGCTCTTTCTCTAGCCAAATAAAGTTTTGGATTTTGATCCGTGTAGGATTTCGATCATCTATGGCGGCCGTCAAACGGAAATTCTTAGCAGCAGGTGCCTTGTCTGGAGCATTCTCCAATCGATAGGCAATAAAGCCATTCGTCGCTGTGTGCCCCTCTGACTCTAGCAAGGACTCCCATGACTGATTATCTTCTTCTACTACTTCCTCTGATACCTCTCGTACTTCCTCATCCGTTTGGTCTTCTGCTACTGACGCGCTGGCTGTCCCGATTGTCTGGATTTCTTTAATCGGATACGAAACGGCTGCATAGGCATTGCCGACAAAAGAAAGCAAAAAACCCGTGGAAACAACGGCTGTTAGGATTGTTTTGGCTTTTGGCTGCTGTTTGCCCATATGTAAATACCCCCTCTTTTTTCTTTTGTAGGACAAAATCATGCAAACTAATGCTATCAGAGGAGGAAATGAAAAAAACCTAACAAAAGTTAGGTTTTTGACGTTCTTTTTTTAGACGAGTAACAAATCGACAAAAGATGCTTGATCCAGATTCCCGAAAAACGCCTGAAGATTGATGTCTGCGAGTCGCTCACTGATTGATGAGCGATCGTACGGCGTATCTCGCAGCACTGCTTCAAGCTCCGCTACATCACGTACACCGAAGAAATCTCCGTATATCTTCGCGTCTTTCACTTTGCCTTTTTCAATAGCTAGCTGGATTTCCACGGTGCCGATATCGAAACGTTTGGATTGACGGTAATTGCTTTTCGGTGACTTGCCGTAGTTCCACTCCCAAGTCTGGTAACGGGAACGGGAAAGCTCGTGAATATTCTCCCAATCCTGGTCAGTCAGCTTGTATTCTTCGATCTCGCCTTCTCCAAAAATCGAACGGAGAATCGCCAGACGGAACTCTTCAATGGTCATCTTCATCTCCAAAAACTCCGAGATGTTGGCGACACGACTGCGAATAGATTTGATCCCTTTGGACTGGATCTTCTCTGCGTTTACCTTGAGCGCAGACACGACGTTTTCCATTTCCGAATCAAAAAGCAGCGTGCCGTGGCTGAACATGCGTCCTTTGGTCGAATACTGCGCGTTGCCAGAAATTTTCCGTTCCCCGACCTGGATGTCATTTCGTCCTGTCAGCTCTGCTTCTACCCCTAATGTTTTCAAGGCTTGTACCACTGGAGCCGTGAATTTGCGGAAATTGTGGAAGGACTCGCCGTCATCATTCGTAATAAAGCTGAAGTTGAGATTGCCCAGATCGTGATAAACGGCGCCGCCTCCAGACAGTCTGCGAACGACGTGAATATGATTTTCCTCTACATAAGTCGCATTAATCTCTTCAATTGTATTTTGGTTTTTCCCGATAATAATAGAAGGTTCATTAATATAAAACAGCAAGTAGTCGTCACTGTTGGGCAAATGCTTCAGGGCGTATTCCTCAATCGCCAAATTGATCCGCGGATCTGTTATCCCTTGATTATCGATGAATTTCATTCGATAGCCTCCATCCGTAAGCGTTCTATCTTTCTATCATACCATTTCCTGCTGGTCTGTACTGCTTTCGAATCTGTTCATAAATGCAGCACCGTTTACTTATCTAATATTTTTGTGTTTTTTTTGAAAATGCTCTATAAAAACGTTTTCGTAATGTCGATAATGGACGTATGTCTAGGTGTAATCATCTTGGTGTTTTCTTTTCTAGATCTAATACTATGGACCAACGAGGTGTTCTTTATGAAAACAGCCAAGTTCTCCCGTTCCAGCTCTCTTCGTACGAAACTCGTCCTGCTATGTCTCCTGCTATTGGCGATGCCTTGTCTCGTCATCGGATTTCAGGGCTATTATTCTGCGAGCAACAGCTTGGACGACTTGGGCAGCCGCATCTTAAAAAACAACGTGAACCTGACGATTGAAATGATTGATGTTCTCCAGAAACAGGTCGAGGCGGGCAAAATCAGCAAAGAAGATGCACAGGAGCAAGTCAAAATTCACATCCTCGGGCCTAAGCAATCGGATGGAACCCGCTCGATTAACAAAAATATCGATTCCGGTGCCAGCGGATACATGCTCGTTTTGGATGAGAAAGGTGTCATGATCGCTTCTCCTGCGATTGAGGGGAAAAATCAGTGGGATGCAAAAGATCCTGATGGTACCTTTTTTACCCAAGAAATGATTAAGCGCGGTCAGGAAGGTGGCGGCTTTACATACTATCAATGGTCGAAGCCAACGGAGCCCGATGTTCTCTATCCGAAAATCGCCTACTCCAAGCTAGACCCTCAGTGGGGATGGATCGTAAGCGCAAGCAGCTACATGGAAGACTTCAATGCCCCTGCCGAAAGTGTACTGTCTGATTTGCTGATCGTGCTGGGAATCTCCTTGATCATCGGATTCTTCGTCTCGTGGTATGCCTCTGGGTTCATTTCCAAGCCCATCTCCTTGGTTGCTGAGCGCGTGAAAGAAATTGCTGGTGGCGATCTGTCCGGGAAAGACATCGTCGTAAAAAACCGTGATGAAATCGGACAATTGGTACATGACGTGACCCATATGACAGAGAATTTGCGCGAGCTTATCTCTCGTGTCCGCACCAGCTCTCTGCATGTCGCTTCTACCTCTGAGGAGTTGACGGCGAGTGCAGAACAGACGAGTAAGGCAACCGAACAAATTGCCGTCACGATGCAAGAGATCGCCGTCGGGGCAGAGGATCAGTCCAAAACGATCGATGGAACAGTCAAGACGATCAACGACATGTCCTCGAGTCTGCAACAAATTGCGTCCAGCTCCGAACAAGTCTCCCTGACAGTCGATACAACGAACATGCTGGTCTCAAACGGCAATGAAGCAATTGTCGGTGCCATCGCTCAAATGAATTCTATCAACACAACTGTCCAAGAGCTGGCAGAATCAATCAAAATGCTTGGTCACCGCTCTTCAGAAATCAGCAATATTGTAGAGGTCATCACCTCGATTGCCGAACAAACGAACCTGTTGGCGCTAAATGCTGCGATCGAAGCGGCCCGTGCTGGAGAGCATGGACGTGGATTTGCTGTCGTCGCCAATGAAGTACGTATCTTGGCTGAGCAATCAGCAAAATCTACCCAGCAAATTAAAGACCTTATTAGCGCGATTCAGGTCGATACGAACAAAGCCGTATACGTAATGCAGACGACGACATCTGAGGTTTCGGCTGGAATCGAAGTCGTACATGAAGCCAGCAAGGCCTTCCAGGAAATCTTGTCTGGAACGACAGAAGTAGCACGTCAGATTCAGCAAGTTACCACTGCCACTCATCACATGACAACCGGAGCAGAGCAAGCTGTCCATTCCATTGAAACGATTGCCACCACTGCGGAGACAACGGCTTTCGGAACACAAAACATTTCGGCTGCCGCTGAACAGCAATTAGCCTCTATGGAGGAAATTTCGTCCTCTGCTGCTTCCTTGTCAAAAATGGCAGATGAGCTGCATGAATCGATTCAACAATTTAAAGTGTAATTATCATTCCTGAAACGAAAAAGGCTGCCTTTGCTGGTCACCCCTGACCTCGCAAACGCAGCCTTTTCCTCTCCCTAACAGCCTATGTAAGACCGAGGCGGTTGCTCCGCTTCCCACGCAATCGAAATCGTCGTCCCCTGCCCGACAGCTGTTTTCACCTCGATTGAACCACCAAACGCTTCCACTAATGCTTTGGTAATGACCATCCCAAGGCCTGAGCCTTCCGTGCGTGACTCTGTGTCTGTGCCCCGATAATACCTCTCAAATAGTCGGTCTGCTGTTTCTTCATCCATCCCACTACCATTATCGCTAAAAATGAGTACAGCTGTTGATGACTCGACTGCCTGTACGCTGATGGACACAATCGTACCGCTCTCGTTGTGAATCAAGGCATTGGCTACCAAATTATCCACGATACGCTGAAACCACGGTTTGTAGACGAGCATGTAAACAGGTTCGGCAGAGGGGGTAAACTGGATGCAGCCTTCTGGGTACAACGGATGTTTTGCTGCTTCCGTAATGGCTTCAGCTGTGCACACATTCAAGTCAACGAGCTCAACCGTAGGAGCACCTTGTCCGTTCCTCAATCGATACGTCAGCGCCAAATCGTTGATCAAGTCTTCCATATACGCTGACTTGTCCAAAATAATTTTCGCGAAAGTATGTACCTCTTCTGTCGTCCACGTATACTCGGCATTTCCTAACAGATGCGCGTACCCTTTGACAGAGGACAGCGGCGTTTTCAGGTCATGGGAAACGCCTGCGATCCACTCATTTCTCAATTGCTCCGTTTCATGGCGCAGCTTTTCGTTGCGGTTAAGCGTTTGCGACAAGGAGTCCATCGAATCAATCACATCTTGGTAGATACGGTATTTGCGCTTTCTCTTCCCTCGCTTGTCTTGACTGAGCGGAACACCATCCGCATTGGCAGGCTCCTCGTACTTTCCTCCACGCAAAAAGGTCAGCCACCGTAATACGTGAACAATCGGTGCGCCAAATCGCTGTCCGAAAAAGTAGGACACAATCCCGAAGACGAGCATTGCCGACAAGAGCAACATGCCCATCCCGATGAAAAGAGCCTTACTTTCCGGTTTCAATAACGGTTCTTCCCCGGGAGTCGTTCCTGGCAACGGATAACTGAGTACCCAGGTTTGGCCGCTTTTTTGATCATAATGCGATACGATTGTTGCTCCGTAGCGATCCGGGTATATCGAGCGCAGGGCCAGCTCTTCCACCGAGAAATCCTTGATTGCTTTTGCAGGCTTATTGAAGGAAGCCAGCTCTGCTCCCTTCGAGTCCAGGAGCTGCACCCAGCCCGCTTTCCTCTTCAGTTGATTTTGGATGCTTGGAGGAAGCATGATCTCGTTATTTTTCTGCTCAGCCTCCTCGATCACCTGTTGCAAGAAATCGTCATCGCGGTTCGTCATCCCATACAACAAGGTGTGTACCACGCCGTCTTTTTCCTGTATCCATAACGATAGCTGATAGGGGAATGGGCTTTTACGGAGCCAATAAGCGGTTAATTGACCAGGACCGTAGTAGCTGGGTACCTCTGGCGGGGTAAAGAAAGCGTCGGTGACATACCCCTTTTCATCAATCCGCTGAAGCCACCCTCCGCTATCTCGCACCTTCTCCAGCAGCTCCGGGTCAAAGTGAACATCCTCTCCCTCTACTTCTATGGTCTGGATCAACCTCTGCAAGCCAACACTCTCAAATTGACGTGAGGACTGCACTTTTGAAATTTCTTCAAGTGTCCAATATAACGTAAACCCGGCTAGCACAAAGAGAATGAGACCAACCAGCACCAGCCACATGATCAGATGGAGCGCGATTCTGCTCTTAATATTCATAAGGAAGGCCCTTTTTCACCATTTTGTACCCGAGTCCCCTGACGTTCATCAAAAACTCCGGTTGTGCTGGATCGGGCTCGATGCGCTCCCGAATCCGGTGGATATGTACCATGATGGTGTTGTCGTCACGTAAGCTATTCACGCCCCATACCCGTTCGTACAGCTCGCTTTTCGAAAATATCCGATTCGGATTTTTGCACAAAAATAGCAACAGTTGAAAAACAAGGGACGGACAAGGAATGACTTTCCCCTCCACATAGAGCTCCCCTGCTGCTTCATAGACTTGAAAACGTCCAAAATCATAGACCCCTTGAACGGGTGCTGTCGGTACAACCGCGTTCGGTTTGCGCGTACGGCGAAGCAATGCCTTGATGCGTGCGACGATTTCCATCGGGTTAAACGGCTTCGTCACGTAATCATCCCCGCCAACGGCAAATCCGGTCAGCTTGTCAAAATCGGTATCTCTCGCACTCAAGAACAGAATCGGCGCGTCCGTCAGACGGCGGATGAATGGACAAGCCTCTATGCCGCTCATGTTCGGAAGCGTTACGTCCAGGACGATCAGGTCATAGCTTTTTCGTTCGCATGCACAGAGCGCCTCCTCGGATGTTTTCACCTTGTCGATCGAGTGGAAGCCTTCTTTGTGCAATACGGTCTCAAGCAATTGGAGAATGGCTTGCTCATCGTCCACGAGAAGGATAGCTGCATCTTTCACGATCACTTCGCTCCTTTTGCACTTTTGCGTTATCCTCCATTTTATCATGCGTAGTGTCAGTGCGCGTCCGCAACAACCTTAACGGAATCATAATTTTGCATACGTCAGATTTAAGCATCCTGTAAGCCTGCGTTTCATGTCCGATAAGAGTGGCTTTCTATAATGGAGCTAGCGCTTAGAACAAGATAGGAGTGACGACATGAAAAAAGTTTGGATTTCACTCGGTGTAGGAGCAATTCTGTTGACAGGATGTGCTGCACCATCAGAAGCAACCGCAATACCCTCTACTACTGAATCACCCACAAAGAAAAAAGAAGGTGGAAAGACGATGACTGTAAAGGCGGAATCTTTTGTGCAAGCTCTCCTTAACGGAAAAATAGAGGATGTGTATGAGCAAACAAGCCCGTCATTCAAACAACAGGTTTCAAAAGCACAATTGGTAGAAGCGTATACTACTTTTAGCAAGGGATTGAAGTCGTGGAATCACCATTCCCACACGTACGTAAGCGGCAGCTATTACGATACCTGGGTGGATCAGGACGCCAAACGGGGACTCGTCCTTACGACGGATGAAAAAGGGATCATTACAGGCGTTTTATTAAAGCCATTGCAAAGCTTCCCTGACACCGACAATGCTTTGACAAAGCTAGCGTACAGCGCCCCGTTTACAGGTGAGTGGTATGTGCTCTGGGGAGGTCAGAATGTTCTTTCAAACTATCACTACGCGGTGGAGAGCCAACGCTATGCATACGATCTGATTCAGGTCAAAGACGGATTTTCCTACAAGGGGGACCCTGCGAAAAACGAGAGCTACTTCGCATTCGGACAAGAAATACTCGCACCACAGGCAGGGACCGTCGTGCATGTCGTTAATGATATCAAGGATAACGTCCCTGTCGGAGCGATGAACGCACAGCAGCCCGCTGGCAACGTCGTCATCCTCGATCATGGCAACGGAGAATTCAGCTACTTCGCCCATCTGAAGGAAGGCTCCGCTAAGGTAAAGGTTGGGGATCGTGTGGAGAAAGGGGATTTGCTTGGGCTATGCGGCAACTCTGGCAATTCCAGCGAGGCTCATCTGCATTATCAGGTTTCTGACGGCAAGGATTTGTTCAATAGCAAATCCATTCGCGTGCAGTGGGAAAACAGAGTGAATCCGCGTCAAAGTGACAGCATTACCGCGAAATAAATGGTATAGCTGTTGAACAGCAGCAGTCCATCCTTTTGTCTTGTATGCAAAGAGATGGACTGCCGCTTTCATTTAGAGGACAATATCATACTCCATTACCTTCGCAGTCTGTTCTGCTACTTCCGCGCCTACTAATCGTTTGATGATGTGAAAGGACATATTGATACCCGCTGAGATTCCTGCAGATGTCACGATATTTCCTTCATCGATGAATTTTACTCCTCTTTGCACGTCGACTTCTGGAAATTCCTTTTCCATTCGTTCGAGACCTGCCCAATGGGTCGTTGCTTTTTTGCCCGATAATAAGCCTGCTTTTGCAAGTAAAAAAGCTCCTGTACATACAGAGGCCATCAGCTCCACCTGCTGCATTTGCTCTCGAATCCAATTGATCACCTGCTCATTATGCATTTCTCGTTCCCTCGCACCTACCCCACCAGGAATGATGAGAATATCAAAAACAGGCATATTGGCAAAGCTGTAATCAGGTTGAACCTTCAGACCATTCAGCGCTTGAATCATGTCCCCTTTTTCCGATACCGTTTGTACACGAAAAGGTATATGGCTGCCGTTTTCCATAGATGTCACCGAGAATACTTCAAACGGACCTGCAAAATCCAACACCTCCACATCGTCAAATAAAAAAATTCCTACTTGCCATTGCTTGGTCTCCATGTGGATCTCCCCTATTCGTCGTTTGGATATATTTTACAACAACTATTTGTGGAATATCTCTTGTTTTTTTCGCTGTAAGAATCTGCTAGAGTCATGGATAAGAAGAGAAAAATGATGGAGGAGGTCCACTGTCTGATGAGTACGAGCCCCAATATTATAGAGGTCGCGTCCCTCATAGGAGAACCATCTCGCGTCTCCATCCTCGTCAGCCTGATGAACGGCAAAGCACTCCCTGCCAGTGAACTCGCCCGAAACGCAAAAGTCACCCCCCAAACGGCAAGCACGCATTTGGCAAAGCTGGTGGAAGGCGGTCTTTTGGTCAGCGAGTCACACGGTCGACATCGCTACTATCGCCTAGCCAGCCCTGATGTCGCCCATGCTCTGGAATCGTTAATGACGATCGCTGCACCTAAGCCGGTTCGTTCCTTGCGCGAGTCTGACCAATTACGAGCCATCCGCTATGCGCGTACCTGCTACGACCATCTCGCTGGTGAAGTAGGCGTTGCCCTGACGCAGAAAATGCTGGAGGTGCAGTTGATCGAGGCGTCTGATCAAGACTACGTGCTCAGTGAAGCGGGGAAAACCAAGCTACAATCACTCGGCGTAGACCTTGTGGTCAAGCCAAAGAGCAGACGTCGCTTTGCCCGTCCGTGTTTGGATTGGAGTGAGCGTCGCCACCACTTGGCAGGCAGCCTCGGAGCCTCACTCACCAACCGATTTTTTGAGCTTGGCTGGATCGAGCGAGTGCCAGGAGGGAGAGCAGTCCGTGTCACACCTTTGGGTAGCTCAGGATTTATGACCGAGTTCGGACTGCATGTGGATGAATGCAAAAAGCACAGCTAGCTACTCTGCCAGCTGTGCTTTCTCACGTACTTGCCTCCGTGGGGCAAACGTCCAATTTACGAGAAAAATCCCTGCGAAAATCAACAACCCTCCCACATACACATGCCATTGCACGACCTCACCGAGCAACACCCACCCCGACAAAACACCAAAGAACGGAGCGAGGAACAAAAAAGCACTCGTCCTGCCCGGATCTCCGTGATTCAGCAAGTAAAACCACGTCGCAAACTGCACAATGGAAGCCATGATCGCGAGCCATAGGACGACAAACACAGCGGTCGGTGTCACAATCAGCTTCGGCGTTTCCAGCGTGAACCCCATCACGAGGAGAAGAATTCCTCCGAACAACATTTGATAGGCAGTCATCACCCACACATGGAAGCGGACTCCCCACTTTTTGACGAGGATCGTGGCCATTGACCACGCAAGGGCGGACCCGATGCCAAACAGCGTTCCCGTTTCCCATTGCAGATGGAAGCCAAGCGTGATGAATACCCCAACCAGTCCAATCAGAACCCCCATCCATTGTGGCAGCCGATAGGATATGCCTAGAAAGACCGTTCCCCATATGACCACGAGCAGTGGGTTCATAAACGTCAGGATCGAGGATTCACCCGCTGTAATTGTACGCAGACTCAAAAAGATACACCCCATGACGGCGGCTGTCTGCAAAAATCCGATCAAACACAGCTTCCCCCAGTCACCCGCCGACTTCGGGAGCGGCTTTTTCCATACCCACGCTCCCATGATCAGTCCTGCCAGCGTAAAACGCAGTCCTACCAGCAGCAATGGTGAAAAATAGGCCAATCCAATCTTTCCTACCGCAAAAGACGAACCCATCAATGATGTCGTCACGACGACAAGTATCCCGAACAAAATTCGATTCATGGCGTTGTTCCCCCGTTTCAGGCAAGCTACTTGTTTCTTCTTACATGTAGTGTACCTGACGGTTAGTTCGATGAGGGTCGAAGTGTGCCAATGTTTACAGTCGGTACTTCTCCACCATCTTGATCCCGATTTGATTCAGCAAAACAGCGAGCACCTTCCAGACTGTTTGACGATAAAACGGCAAATGCTTGACATACACCGCTGTATATTCCGGTTCCCCCTCGGCTCCCCTGTCCGCTTTGAATGCACCTACACCCGCACTTTGATGGAGCAGGATGCCCTTGCTCTCTGCTTCTTGTACCAAGAGGCACGACAGCATCCGATACAGCCCGGTCTCTTTGGGGAGCGCCGTATCATAACCGAATAGCGGTGTCGTCATCACACCATTTCGCTCAAAATAGCCAAGAATGCCGTCCAGCTGTCCGTCTTTTTCCAAGCCGATGAGGGTCAATGTCCTCTTTTGCATCGCCAGCCGTACGAACTCCACCGAAAATTGCGGATTATGCCGGGAGTATTTATCCAGATACAGCGCGTTGTATAGGGCAACGATTTGCTCGACATGCTGTTCTCCCAGCTCCTCATGACGCAGGATGCGATAGCCGGATTTGGCAAGCATTTTCCGATCGCGACTGAGCGTGTTGCGGACCCGCCACTTGCCCTGCGCTGGCCAATCGGGGTGAAAAAGATAGACGTAGCGACTAGGGACCATGAGATAGCCCTTCTCTACGAGTCCCTTGTGGAAATCCGGATATAGCCTGCGACAAACAGATCGAAACGCGATGATATGACCCGGGAACTTTTGGATGAAGTTTTCTGTGATGTCCTTCACTTCCTCTGCACGCACATCATAATACAGATTCGTCGATAACAGCCAGTTGTTGACGATGACCATTTGGTTACATTGGCTTTTTTTCATCCAGCGTCCAAGCCCTGTGAGTACAGTCGACAATACCCGCCTCAATACCCCTGAATCGAGCATACCTAGCTCTTCCTTCGCATACGTCACATAATGGGTAAACACCGAACTGACATACGAATTATCGTACTCGGCTTCGTTCACCGTTACGGGCATGATCCGATCGCCTACACGGAGTGCATGCATCCGCGTCTGTACATTTTGCACATAGCGGGATGGTTGTTCCGTCATCATGGGCAACAAATAGCTTTTGACGTAGTCGGCATCCTGCACCTGTTCCCAAGGGATTTGCCCCGCCGAGCTCCCTTCATACCATTCAATCAATGGCCTGCTCACCTTGAACAAACATCCTCTCTACCCGCCGCAATTTTTTCGTACCGAGATTCAATTCGTACGGCGCAAACTCAATCGCAGGTAATTGTCCTTGCTGATCGGCAATGACTTGCTCAAGACTTTGGCGTACTCGCTCCTGCTCTCGCATCGACGGTCCTTCCCCATCCTTCATGAGCAGTGCTACCTCGACTTGCTCGTAGCTTAGCTGCCGTACTGTATACTCTTCTATCTCATCAGACGAGGTAATGACAGCACGACGGATGAAATCAGGAAAGACCGATACCCATCGAGCTTCATTTTCATGACGAAAAACAAACAAATCATCTGCCCTGCCCTCAATCGATTCTAGCGCCATAAACACCGAGCCGCACGGACATGGTGTACGTTTTTCCGTCAAAATGTCGTTCAAACGATAACGAATAATCGGCTGTGTCGTACGGGAAAAGTCTGTAATGATCGGAAAAAATCGCTCCTTTTGCTCATCAAGATACTCCTTTTCCACTACCACGAGATCTTCATTGATATGCAAGGTCCCGTGTGAGCAGCTCACCGCAAGCAGTCCTTCTGTGCATTGATAAATTTGATGCACGAGCTGCCCGAACACTTCTGCGATGTACGTTTGATCCAACGGGTCCAACACTTCCGCCACCGAGATCACCTTGATCGGAGATATCCGCAATTTCCCCCGATGCTGGGCAGTCGCGAGCATTCTCAACATCGAGGCGGGCGCAACCAACACCGTCGGCTGATACTGATTCAGGTGATCAAGGTGCTGATCGAGCGGGATTTGCAGATCGAAGAACGAGAATTGAATGCGACGCCGGTCGACCGCCGTATACAGGTTGCTATTCGCTCGCAAGAAAAAAGCAATCCGCTGCGTCGACCATAGCTGACCAGGCAGTGCTTTCGCCAAAATCACCCCTGCCCATCTCGCCTGCTCCTGCGGTCCCACGAGAAACAGCCCGCGATTGCCAGATGTCCCTGAAGATAAGCCTACGGTCACGCCGTTTAATTGAGGAGTGAAATCGCGTGTTGTTTCTGCTTTCCTTGCAATCGCAAATGCTTCTTCCTTCTTGATCCCGCACGTATTCAGCTCGTCAAAATGGTCCATCATGCGCTTTTTATCAATCGGCTCCATCTGTCTCCATTGTTCTGGCGTTCCCAGTCTTTTTCGATAAAAAGGAGAGGCTGGCAAAATGCGAGTCAACATCGCTCTGACCTGCGCTTCTTGCCATTTCACCAGCTGCTCACGCGAGGAAAAACGACGGGCAAGCCACTTCGTTTTTACATACTGCTTCAAGAGCGTCATGATCTCCATGTGAACGCTCCTCTGCTGGCCTGCCAGACTTCCCCGCAGTGTGTCGGCATGATTTTCATGTCGGGACGTTGGCGAAATAGCACATGCAGCTTGTGCAAATGCTCACGATACGCCTGTCGATCCGCCATGATCAACCTAGCCAGTGGATGAGGCAGCAGGTTGCTGCGATAGGCTTCACTCGACCAAGCGGCATCGGCGCACAAAAATACATCTCCATGATCCCGATCGCGCAGGAGCACACCAAACTGCCCGATTGCATGTCCATTCAAATCGACGATGTACAGACTCTGATCCGCAAATAAATCATAGCCTTCGGTGTATGGCGCGTAAGCTTCGGGCAATGCCACAAGCCTTTCTCGATCAATGAAAGTCACCCGTTCTTCGAAATCATCCGGCATCAAATCAGGCAAGTACGCCTCCCGTAGCGCCTCCCACCCCGTCTTGCCCTTTACGTGGTTGTATGCACGCTCGAAGCAGTATAGTCGCGCATGTGGAAAATCACGTAAACCGCCGATATGATCGGCATGAAAATGAGAAATGAGAATTCCCGCTATGTCTGTCGTTTTGATTCCGCGTGCTGCGAGCTGTTCAGAAATACTCTCATGTGCCTCCGAGAATACGGGCGTTATTTTGCCGTACAGCGAGTAAGGAAGATTGCTCGTGGCTTCAAAAAAGCGCTGCGAATAGCCCGTATCAAAGAGCAGCAAGCCGTGGACGGGATGCTCTATAAGCCCTGCGATGGCGTGAAACGGGATTTTTTTCAGCCGCCCGCCTTTTCGTGAAAACATCTCGAGCTGCTGGCAGTAACCCGTGTCCATCAGCGTCAGTTTAACGTCCATCCTGCGTCCTCCACCATTCTGTAAACGTCTCGATACCTTGGGCAATGCTCACCCTCGGTTCATAGCCCAGATCGCGCTTCGCCTTTGAGATATCCAAGGTTTGTGATTTGGCGAGCACACCGACTGAGTAACGCGTCAAAACCGGCTCGCGATAGCCCAAAACGGTCTTGGAGAGTGTCTCTAGCACCCAAGCTGCGGCGTACGCCTTCCAATATGGTAGCTCACGCGTTTTCAGCGGAACCCCCAAGCGTCGAAACACATCTGACAACACCTCGATCATCGTCACTGGCTCCCCATTTGTAATGTTGTAAGCCTGTCCCAATGTGTGCGCTGGGGAGTCCATGCACAAGATCAGCGCGTCCACGACATTTTCCACATAGGTCAAATCAATGATCGCCTTGCCTCCGTTAATCAGCGGAACGAATTTCTTTTCATTGGCGCGGATCAATCTGGGAAGGATGGCATTGTCCCCTGGGCCAAACAAGGCCCGAGGACGAATCGCGATCGTAGGTAGCCCTGCAAGAAACGCCTTGTCGACTTCCAGCTCCGCCTGATACTTGGTCTGTGCGTATGTATTGGCAAATAGTACGGGCATCGGCTCATCTTCGCGGATTCCCAGTTTGTCGTTAAAAGCAAAATAAATACTCGGCGTCGATACATGGACTAGACGCTCTATGCTGTGTTGCTTGCAGCCCTCGATGACATGAATGGTTCCTGTCACATTCGTCTCGTACATGTCACGATACGTTCCCCACGGAGAGGAAAAGGCAGCCGCGTGATGCACGATGTCCTGATTCCGGCAAGCCTTCACCATGGCTTCTCTGTCTCTTACGTCTGCCCGAAGGAATCGAATGCCTCGATCCTGCAATTGTCGACCGATCCGCTCGTCTCGTCCTTGCGCTGTTACCTCATAGCCCATTTCATGCAGTCGTGTAGCCAGCTTCTGCCCGAGAAACCCGGTCGCCCCTGTTACTAGAACTCGCTTGTTCATTTCTTCCTCACGTCCTTACGCCTCTTCTCCGTTCCATTCGATATCGCTCGTACTGCAAGTGATCATGCTCTTTCCCGTTCGAAAGCTCTGCCAAACCAAGTCTGCCAGCATGGAGAACTGATCAAAAAAAGGCCGTGGATCATCCCGCCTAAACAGTACATCCCTTGCAGAAAGCAGGTCGCTCACCCAACGCTTTGCCTTCTTGCCATTCGTCATTCCGGCAAGACCGTATGTCAGCATCGCCATCCCTAGCATACTCGCTTGTTTTCCAGCAGGAACAACGGTTTTTCCCCGATCAGAAAAATAGGCAGTAGCCGCCTCTTGCTGTCCTGTAAACAAATGAACACCGCTTGTCAGGCGTGGATTACACTCGATCACGTATAGCTCTCCCTGCTCATTCTCTATAAAATCAAATGCGATTTGTCCACGAAACGTATGCCGTTGCACGAAGCGACTAACAAAATCTCTTACCTGTGGATGGTCTGAATAGGCGAAGTGAATCGAGGCACCCTGCCCTGCTGTATGTGTTGTTTCGTAATCGGCGTACAAGGTGAGCTGTCCAGCCTGAGCAACCGCGTAGCTGCACACCTGCTTCCCTTTTATAAACTGTTGGACGAGCCATGGTTGCCCGACTGTCGGTTCGGGCAGCGTGGACTGCACTGCCGCAGAGGACGGGTCTACCACGATTTGTACATGAGCGGCGAAGCGAGAATAGACGGGCTTCAGCACAACAGGTCCTCTTGCTTGCAGCATGGCCTCCCGCAATTGAGCAGGAGATTGTACGCGTACTGTCTGTGGGACCAGTGCTCCCACCTCGCGCGCCATTTCGGCAAAAAGCCATTTATCATGCAACGAACGCAGTACCTCGATTCCTTCCACAAGCACTTCACCAAAGTCAAGCAAGCGATCCCGCCCACGCGAGACATAGAATATCTCCTCGCAAGTCGGGATCAACAGATCGATGTGCTCACGCTGCATGATTTCGCACAGCTTTTCGATATAAGCATCCGGCTGCTGTCGGGGAGGAGGCACTTGGTAGGAGCGCTCTACATAACGAGAGTGCTGGCATACATGTCGCCGCGCACTCTCCGCTACTATGACCCGATGTCCCGCAGAACCCAGCAAGCGCGCCAGCTCTAACGTAGCTGGAGCTCGTCCTCCTGTTAGCAAGACTGATTGTTTAGTATTCAAGCACAATTCCTCCGAGAGACAAGCCGGCAGATGTGCCCAGCAGCAACAGGTGATCTCCTCGCTGTACCCGATTTTGCCCAATCGCTTCATGCAGAGCCATCGGGATCGAAGCTGCGATGACATTGCCGTGCTCTGCCAGAATGTTCACCATTTGCTGGTCGCTAAATCCGAGCTTGTCTGCCATGATCCGCATCGCCATCCCACTGGCCTGATGAGGAATGACTGTACGAATTTGCTCCTTGGTTACGGAGGTTGTGGACAGCAAGCGATCCACAAATCCGGTAATCAACTGCGAGGTCAGGCGAAAAATTTTCCGTCCGTCCATATCAAATGCAAAGTCTGCTTCTCTTCCTTGCGCAAATTGGCTCGGGTGGATCAGTGTACCGCCGCCCCTTATTTCGGAATAGTGCGCGCCTTCACTGTATGTTTTCATGCTTGAACCCAAGATGCGGGAGCTTTCTGTTTCTGGCGTCCTGCCGATGACAACAGCCGCAGCCCCATCTCCGAACAGCACGCAGCTCTCTTTTTGCTCCCAATTCAAACCTACGGAGGATATCTCCGATGAAATAATCAAGACTCGCTCGTAAATACCAACCGCCATCTGGCACGACATCACATCCAGCGCAGTGACGAAGCTTAGGCATGTCGCATTTATATCAAAGCAGGGAATACCTGATTTGCTGAGTTGAAGCTCTTCTTGAATCAAAGCAGCCGTGCATGGGATTTCCTGCTGTGCCGTCCCGCTTGCACATACGATACAATCGATATCGTGAAGGGAAAGCCCCGCCGCTTCCAAAGCACGCCTAGCAGCGATGGCTCCCATCTGTGCTGCTGTTTCGTTCATCACAAAATGCCTGACGCTTACCCCGGACTTTTTCTCTACCCATCCAGCCGCAAGTCCCAGCTTTTCTTCTAGTTCTGCCGCTGTTACTCGCCGAGTGGGCAAGTATTTCCCTGTTCCGAGGATTTTGATTTTTCTCTCCATGATCTGTGTCTCCCTTAGCTCGCATGACTCACATTATTCGACATCTGCCATTTATTTTACCTAAGTTTGTCGATTTTTGGTAAACAGAATAAACACTTGGTACGAAATACCCAAGTGTTTATGTATGCCGCTTTTTTTCTCCTACTTATAGTAAAAAGCGATAACCGACACCCCACACCGTCTCGATGTATTGTGGCTTAGCCGGATCACTTTCTATTTTTTCCCGCAGCTTGCTGATATGCACCGTCACCGTCGCGATATCCCCATACGAATCGAGACCCCAAATTTTTTCAAACAGCTCTGTTTTACTAAATACCCAGTTGGGATGCGTTACCAAAAAGAGCAAAAGGTCGTATTCCTTGGAAGTGAACGCCACTTCGTTTCCATTGATGTAAACTCTCCTCGCCAGCTTGTCGATGCGAATCCCACGAAGCCTGATCTCCTCTGTTGCCGTACGCGGTTTAGAATCAGAGACGAGGCGGTCGTAACGGGCCAGATGGGCTTTTACCCTCGCTATCAATTCTCCCAAGCTAAAAGGCTTGCTGATATGATCATCGGCACCCAGACCCAGTCCACGGATCTTGTCGATGTCTTCCTTTTTCGCAGAGACGAGCAGGATCGGAATATTTTTGGCTTTCCGGACTTGCTTGCAGATTTCAAAGCCATCCACGATCGGGAGCATCAGGTCTAGAATTAGGAGGTCATACTCCTCTTGCAGTGCCTTTTGCAAGCCCGTATCGCCGGATGTAGCGACATCGACCGAATAGCCGTTTGCCTCCAAATAATCCTTTTGCACCTCTGCGATCACCGTGTCATCTTCAATGATTAAAATGTGCTTCATTCCGTGTCACCCCCGACTCTCTTGATATCTGGCAAGGTAAAACAAATACGGGTCCCGCGTCCGCTCTCACTCTCCGCCCATACACGACCACCGTGCCCCTCCACAATTTGTTTGACGATGGCGAGTCCCAGACCGCTGCCTCCCATGGCCGAATTACGTGCAGGGTCCGCCCGATAAAAGCGGTCAAAAATATGGGGCATTGCTTCTTTTTCAATCCCTGTTCCATTGTCGGAGATTGCCAATAGCACTTCACTGTTGGCTTTCTCCACTTCCAATCGAATCAGCTTCTCGTCCTTGTTCAAGTACTTCAGGCTATTGTCCACGATATTCATGAGCACGCGATGGAGTTTTTCCTGATCAGCCATGACTGGAATCGGACTTGTATGCTCCTCCTCATAGCGAATTGGAATGCCGTGCATCCGCGGGTCTAGTCGCAGCTCTTCGGCAAACTGTGCCATATATGCTCGCATATCGATTTCTTCAAAGTGAAAGGGAAGCTTGTTCAAATCCAGTCTCGAGAATAAAAACAGCTCATCAATCAGACGGTCCATCTGCTCTGATTTGATGGCAATCATCTTCATATATTTTTCCCGCTTCGCTTCCGTATCCGCAATCCCTTCCTGCACCGCTTCCACACATGCTTTGATTCCTGTGATGGGTGTTTTTAGATCATGGGAGATACTCGAAATCAATTGTTTACGATTTTCCTCATACTGAAGCTGCAAATGGATAGAATCATACAATCTACCCCGCATCTCTTCAAATGCTTCTCCCAGCTCCCCCAGCTCATCTTTGCGATGGAGTCGAACAGGACGCTCTAGATTGCCTTCTTTGATTTCGTTCGCTGCCTGCTTTAAGGCGTACAAAGGTCGAATGATACTCCGTGAAACAAGAAACGTTAATACACCGTTCGTCAGCGCCACAATCGTGAGAAGACTGAGAATCAATGCGATAAAAAAATAAATGCCTGTCTGCATATATGGGAAAGAATTCGCAAGGAAGTAGAGCTTTCCTTTCCTCTGATCAGCAAAAGTAAACTCGTACGTATCAAATGTGTAGCCGTCCTGTTTAAACGGCTGCCAGCTATGCATGCGCCCCTGATCCGGCTGATCCTGCAAATAATTAGGTACGTCAGCGCTATCAATCGACGGGGAAACAAATAGCACATGCTCGTCCTTGGTCAGAATCAATGCACCGCCAACTGCTTGTAGCTGCTCATCCGTCTCTGTCAGCATGTTCTGGTTCGTCAATTGATTGGGAGCGTATTTGGCCATGAATGTAAGACCAGCAAACAACTCGTCTCGTTTATTGAGCGTATCACGAAGGAATGGTTTGCCTGCTTCTCGTTCCCCCCAAAAGTAATTCGCCAATCCCGATGCCACCACTCCAAACAAAACAAGGGGGATGATAATCATGGCAATATAGGAGAGCAAAAGTCTTGTTTTAATTGACATGTTTCATCCCCCTTTGCAGTCATGGTTTACTCGAAATCGGAATGCTTCGTCCAGTCTTTTCTCCATTTGTTCTTCATGTCCTCGCGGGAAACCTTCTCGACTTGCTTGCCGGTAAGATCGATGCGATCCGGTGTGGTCGTACCCAAATCGGACAGGCGGATATCCAAAGAAAGCTGGAGCTTGTGCTCTTTCCCAGACGCGTCCGTTCCCGAGAGGTGTACCACAGCAGATTGCTGTTCGATTTGATTTTTTTCGTTGATCTTGGCGTTCAGCAATACTTGGTCCACTTGAAAATCCTCTTGCAAACGAGGAAGCTTCACAGATAGAAGGTTTTCAGAGGAAGACGCTTCTTGACTATGTTTGGCGAGCTTATCGTAGAGAATAGGTCCGGCTGCCTGAATAAATGCTGGAATTTGCTCTTCAGAGAGCTGAAGCGACGTGCTCTTGCCCCCATCTGGTAGATTCTCAATGGTCGCGTATTTTCCGAGATCGCCGAATACCGTAGCAAACATCTTATGCATCATGGCCCCGCGTTTGTTATCGGCGTCATTTTCAGGTTGGAGACTTCTTTCCAATTTTTCCATGACCCGATAAACGTTACTATCCCCTTTTTTAATCACAACTTGATCCTTTTCCAGAAAGGCTTGCATGCTTTTCTCGCCCAGCGTGTCTGTAAAAGTCGCATTCACATTTCCGATGTGCTGGTTATGATCGATCTTTGCGACTCCGTCGAGCGTGAGCAGCTTCGTACCGTTGTCTGTAAGCGCTAGCTGCGCGTGAGCCGTCATGCTCTTCGCTTCCTTCGTTTGATGAAGGGCAGATTCATAAACACCCATCGCCGTGCTCTCCGCACTCGCTGATGCCCCGTATCCCCAAATCAATGCTCCTGTGATTCCAACCGACAAGCCGATACCTAACCATTTTTTTCGCATGCTGATCCCTCCTCGTTTCATCGAAAGCAACTGTCATCGCTTTCTATACCAGTGATGATAAATAGAGGGTCTAAACACGCTCTAAATCAATTCTAAAAAAAGTGTAAAAACAATTCCATATGCTATATTTGATAGAAGGAAAGATCAGCATGAACCTGAAGTGGAGGCATTATCGATGAGCATGCAAGAAGGCTATATTGAAGTTCCTGGCGGAAGAGTATGGTACAGTCGTGTCGGCGAAGGGGAGAAAACACCTCTGATCGTCCTTCACGGAGGGCCTGGAAATACGCATGATCCGCTCAAATCAACGCTTCATGTCTTAGGCAACGACAGACCCGTCATTTTCTACGATCAGCTCGGGTCGGGAAATTCCGATCGCCCGACGGATCTGACTCTTTGGAAAACCGAACGCTTTGTGGAAGAGCTGGCTTGCATCAGACAAGCCCTTGGCTTAAAAGAGGTTCACATCCTAGGACACTCGTGGGGTACGATGCTGGCAGCAGCTTATTTAGTAGATGCCAAGCCGGAAGGGGTACAGGGTATCATCTTCTCCAGCCCCTGCTTGAGCGCAGAGCGTTGGAAACAGGATGCAGATCGTTTAATCGAGCAATTGCCAGCAGATGTGCAACAAACCATCGCTACACACGAGGAGCAGGGCACAACCGATTCACAAGAATACCAGGATGCCATGAAGGAGTACTACAAGCGCCATGTGTGCCGCCTTGATCCAATGCCAACAGTTATGACAGAAAGCCGTCCAAAAGCAAACAAAGAGGTTTACATGACAATGTGGGGACCATCTGAGTTTTGCCCGACAGGGAATCTGAAAACGTTCGACTATACTCCCAAGCTGCATCAAATCAACATCCCTTCCCTGTTCGTTTGCGGCCGTTATGATGAAGCAACGCCTGAATCTACAGGTTATTATCAATCTCTGGTGCCAAACGCCGCGCTCCATGTCTTTGAAAACAGCTCGCATGTCGGCTATCTGGAAGAGACAGATGAATACGTGCAGGTTATCCGCAGCTTTTTGCAAAAAGCAGATACGAAATAACAACACCACAGCCTCACTAGCTTAGCCTATAAATAAAAACGGAAAGACTTCGTATCACCGAGCGATGCGAGTTTTTCCGTTTTTTTAACCTTCGAGCCCTCATTCTTTTTTTAAGTAAAGAAGGAAATTAAGTATGTTTACCCCTACAATGATGAAAAACATATAGGTGGACATCGCATCTCCACTTAGATTAAATTCATCGGCTATGTAACCCATAATCATTAGATTCGTTCCAGAAACGATTACGGAAATTACTGAAATTATACTAAGTGTGAATCCATTGACCAGATTCCCTCGTTTCTTTTGAAGCAATAAAGCAACGGAAATAACGAGTAAACTTATGATAAAAGTAATCAAGACGAAATTTAATAAATCGTTTATCTCCATCCCTACCATAGTCATCCTCCTAATCTGTCTAATGGCTGAAAGAAAGCTGCCCGAAGTAGATCCTCGACAGAGCCACTTCGAGCAGCTTGCTATTTCAATCCGATATGCTTGTCATACACATCGTACACAGAACGTGAAATGATCGCAGCCGATCTTCCCCCATAACCACCCTCAGGAACGATTACGGCTACTGCCAGGACAGGATCGTCGACAGGCGCATACGAAATGCTGACACCATTCGTAATCCGGCCGTGCATTTTCCACCTTGTCTTTTTCTGTCCTGTTTTCTCATCTGTCACCGTCACCGGTACATAAATGTCTTGCTCAGATGTACCCGTTTTTGCAGCTACCTGAAATGGCATTCCCGCATACGCGCGGACTGCTGTTCCCCCTGGTTTCGTCACCATCACCATGCCTTGCTCCAGAACGTCCCAGTATTTATCAGGGTGAGGGAAGGTGCTCATGGTTTTGGGTGTGTACGTTTTCACCAGTTTTCCTTCTGCGTCTGTGATCTTATCTACCATCTGCGGCTGCAAACGTACTCCTTTATTCGCAAGCGTCGCCGCATATTGTGCCAATTGCATCGTCGTTGCTCGAACTTGTTGCCCGAAGGAAGCTTGCACCATCGCTGCTAATGGTCCGTAGTTTTCATCCATCACCAAATAGTCTTCTTTGCCTTTGTTTTCATGCGGCAAATCCACGCCAGTCTGAACCCCTAACCCGAATGCATGATAGTACGATTGCAGCACGGACGCTGACTCTTTTCCTTTTCGACGGGACAGCTCCTCCCCGATTCTCGACATGTACGTATTCGATGACTTTTGCAGGGAAATCGCAGGAGTAATCATGCCATGCGCTTTGGAACTGTCGTTCTTAATCCGATCCGTACCACGTCCATAGTGATACACACCTACATCATTCCAACGATCGAAGGGAGTAATGATGCCTTCCTGCAAACCGAGCAATACCGTAATCGGCTTGATGACAGATCCCGACGGCACAATTGAGCCCGGGTGCTTGTAGCCCTCCTGGATGGCCGCCTCGCCCTTTAATGGCCGCGTATCGTGTGGGGCTTCCCGAATCGTCCCATTCACCACCGCCAGCTTTATCTCGTCATACGTTTTTTGATCCGGTCCCTCAATCCATACGTTTGGATCGTATTCCGGATAACTGACCATCGCGACGACCTTACCTGTCTTGACCTCGACTGCCACGACGTACGCTCCCTTTGCTGCCCTCGCCTCAGGGATGGTTGCACGCATCTTCGGAAGAAACTCTCGAATCGAATCCCGGATATCCAGCTGTATCCGCTGATCAATGGTGAGATACACATGATTGCCTGGGACGGACGGAACTTCCTCCACTTGCTTTACAACTGTCTGATTTGCTGCGACTTCATACATCCGGTAACCGTTGCTCCCGCGAAGCTCTTCTTCGTAAGAGTGCTCAATCCCATCGAGCCCGACTAACTGGTTCGGCAAATACCGCGTGCTCTCATCCTTGTAGGAGGCGAGCTTCACATTTTCAGCAATATGAAAGGGCCGGACATACCCGACCGCCTGTACAGCGATTTGCTTGGGATCGTATTTTCTGATCGGTTTTGTCACCACTTCAATCCCCGGCAAATCGCCGCGATGCTCACCCAACACCGCGATTTCTTTCCCCGTCAAATCTACCTTCAGCTCTTTTTCCAAATAGCGCGGCAATTGCCGTGCCGCTAACACATAATTGCCTTTCTCGTAGGCATATCCGACATCCATCTTTTTTAACAGCGTGGCCTTGTCGAGGCTCAGTATTTTCTCCAGCTTTTCCACCAGGTCAAAGTACGCTTTCTTCTCCATGATCTCTTGTTCACGGAAGACAGCGAGATGGGAAGGCCGACTTTCGGCAATGACATACCCGTTGCGGTCATAAATGTTTCCTCGCATAGCGGGAATGTAATCCCTTTTATACGATCTGTCTGCCAGCTCATTTGCAAATTCGCTCCCTTGCTGGATTTGGATTTGCGCCAATCTCAAAATGATGACCACAAACATCAGAAATACGACGATATATACGATTTGTAACCGTTTCACACGATCATTTTTTTCTTCCTTCATCGTTACTCTCCCTACTCTTTCAGTACCTTCGTGAAAATCCGTTTGATACGCGCATCGAGTACATGACTGCCACCCCGACCACGGACATCCTCTATCATCATGGTAACCAGCAAATGTGGATTATCTACATTAAAAACGGCGTACCATCCGTTTTCCAACCCGATCTCGCCTTTTTTCTGTTTCAGCTCAGCTGTTCCAGTCTTGCCTGCCATGCGAATACCTGGCACGCGTGCTCCTCGTCCGGTGCCGCGCGGGTCTTCCATAACCTTTATCAAATGCTGCTTCACCGTGCTCGCCACATCAACAGGTATGACATTCGTCTTCCAATACCCGCCTTTTTTGTCTTCCTGCAACAATGACGGATAGACAATATGCCCGTCATTTGCAAAAGCGCTGTACACCAACGCGAGGTGAAGTGGCGTCATCGTTACCTCGCCCTGACCGTATCCAGAGTCTGCCAATTGAATCTCGTTTTTGAAACCGCCGTTATTCAGCTTCGACTTGTCCAGTGGATATGGAACCGGGAGAGCTTCATGGAATCCAAACAACTCGCTCTTTTTCACGAATTGCTCCTCCCCCATGGAGAGGGCCGCTTTCGCAAAATAAATATTGTCGGAGTACACTAATGCTTTTTCCAAATTGACAGGTCCCCCGTAATCGCTGACCCGTGTTACCTCGTATCCACCCCAGGACGCATCCTTTTGCCAATGCAGTCCCCGGACGTGGATACTGTCCGCAGGGGTAATTGCACCTGACTCAAGTCCAATCGCTGCCGTAATCGGTTTGAAGGTAGAGCCCGGCGCAAACCCGCGCGCGAATCGATTGAGAAGCGGCTTTTGCGGGTTTTCATTCATTTGCTTCCACTCTGTTGCCGACATCCCAAGCACAAACGCATTCGGATCAAAGGACGGAGAATTGACGAGGGCCAGTATTTCCCCGGTCTTTGGTGAGATGGCCGCAGCCGTGCCTGCTTCGTTTTTCAGCTCCTGGTAAATCGTTTTCTGTACATCAGCATCTATCGTTAATACCAGTGGCTGTCCATGCTTGGCGAAGCGTTCCACCACGGTCTTTTTTTCCGTTCCATCCGCATCCGTGATAACGATACGCCCACCTGCACTCCCTCTTAGCTTCTCCTCAAAAATCTGTTCCAGTCCTGATTTGCCAATCACATCGGACGTTTTATAGCCCTGATCCTTTCGCTTCTCGTACTCTTCTTGATTGATCGCTCCTACATAGCCAACCAGATGGGCCGTCGCGTCCTGATAGGGATAGTAGCGGACTTTCTTTTTGTTCAATTTGAGCCCTTCTGTTTTTTCTATTTGTTTGATGCGTGCATCGTCCTGCGGCAGCGTGGCAATCCGGATAAACTTGACCGTTTTGCTTGTCGGAGCTTGGACCTTCGAGGTGAGGTCATCCAACGGAATTTGCAAAAGCTTGCTGACCGCCATTTTCTCGGTCTGTGACGTCTGGCTCCATTCTCCCGGATTGATCCCGATATCTACCACGACACGCTCTGTGGCCAATGGACGCCCTGCCCGATCCGTGATTTCACCTCGTCTGGGATACACCGTATTGGCTCTTACTTTGTCCCCTTCTTTCATTTCTGGAAAAATAAAAGAAGGATTCCAATGAATGTACCAGTCCTCCAGGTCGTTCTGCGTTTCTTTGACAAGCGCTGCTTTCCCCGTAAAGGAAATCGGTTCAATGAAGGTTTCCATTGTCAGCCTGTAATGAAAGTTGATCTGCCCATCCTCACCTGGCATGACGTCGCCATTGTACATCGGCTCGACCACAATCGCTTTGGCCTCGATCCCTCCGTATATATTTTGGTAACGCGATACGAATTCTTCTTTGCTGATGGTCTTTTTTGTATGTAAAGAAAGCTGCTCGTACATGTCAGAGAATTTCTGTTCTCCCCATTTTGTCGTATACGCAGTGAATGCTGCCTTTGCCCTCTCGCCATCCGACTGTGTGGTGTCCTTCCAAAAGTCCCAGAAAAGATAAAAAAAACCTGAAAGAACAACGACAAAAACCGTCCAAAATACTATCCATGTCTTTTTCACTAGTCATTCACCTTCCCTACCACACGATATTACAGTCGAATACCATAATATATGGAAAAAAGATGATGACAAGATGAGACTATTATCATAGGACGATGATAAGTGTCAGATAGTTACATCAAATGCAAAAAAACACAGGAAATTCATCCTGTGTCTGTCGTACTGCCTACTATTTTTCCCACATGTAACCAAAGCGCGGGATCGTGGTGATGTTCTCGCCATATCTACCCAGCCGCTTACGCAAGCGATAAACGAGAGCGTTGATCTCGGCTCGTCCAACATCCGGAACGCTGCTCTCCGCATTCAGTAATCTCTCCGGCCAGACGAGTACCATGATTTCATCATAGCTAACTGCCTGATTCGCACGTTGGTACAGAAGCATGAGCAAGTCCATATCTTTTCCGGTCAAATGGATTCTTGTGCCATCGAGACGTATTTCTCTGCGTTCCAGATTGATGACCAAGCCGGAAGTGGAGGTAGTTTCTTTTGGAATCGTCAAAGGGAATGAGAACTCCCTCGTCACATCCATCTCGCTACCCTCTGCGAAAAATATCATCTCTACTACGCCTTTAGCCAGCGTAATATGATCACCATGATAAAGAAAATGTGGTGCCTGCTGTATCGGCATTCCGTTCACTTCTGTCCCATGCTTGCTTTGCAAATCAGAAATCGTATATTGGTTGTTGATTTTCCGTATCACTGCATGCCTTCTGGAGATATACGGACTGGAAAAAGCAATGTCTGGTTGTAATTGATTACCCCGTCTCCCAATCGCACACTCTTCCTTCTGAAGAAACTGACGCTTCTGAAGCTGCTCGGGGTCTCCTTTTTTAATCAATACATATATGCCGTCGTCCAACATTCATCACCTCGAAAAGAGTTGGAGCTATCAGTATTTATTACATAGTAAATTACGCATATGTCAACACTTTTTTGAACATATATTAATAGCAAAAAAGCCGCCAATTGTCCAGCCAACGAAAGTGACCGGTCGATTGACAGCTCTATATCATCACTATCCGCGAACGAATAGCGCTCGATTTTCTATGTTGATCGTCTTAGGAGCAGCGCTTGAGAGCAGCAAATTTTTTCGGTTCAATCGCCAGTAGATGACAGTCGCCATTCGGGATAAACAGCTTGTAGGAAACTCCCTTTGGTACAACGATAAATTCTCCAGCTTCCACCCATATATTACGCTCGTGGTACATCAGTAGCAGTCTGCCTTTGATGACAAACAGCAGTTCATCTTTCTGGTCATTTTGTTGCCAAGGATACTCACCTTGCAGCTTCTCTAGCTTAATAGACGTATCATTCAACTCTCCGACAACCAGAGAGCCCCAGGAATCTTGCAAGTGCGATAAATGTTGTGCGACGTTCACCTTTTCCATGATGATCCTCTCCCCTTTGCACTCTACGATAATACAATCCACCGGAGAGAGACATAGTAGCGAAATGATAAATCATCTGATAAGACGATGATAAGATGCTGAATTTTCTGGTTAAAGGTAGAAGAGTACCATTACATTAATCGGAGAAGTCTCGAAACAGTACATCCAATTCCTTCTCATCGTACATTTCACCGTTACTTATAAATTTTTCGATCTCCATCGTACCGTCCTCCATGATCTCGATCTCCCATCTTTGACCAGGGACAGCTACTTCGATCATGATGCTTTCGCTCCTTATTTTACTTAAGCGATAAAAGATATGCCTCTCCTCCAATTTGTTTAGCAAATCGTTCAACTCATTTAACCGCTCCATAGGCTCACCCCGTATTCATTTCTCACATAAAAAAATGGGCAGTTGCCCGAATGGACTGCCACTAGAATAGACTTCATGTCTTTATCGTCTCACTACTCTGTCATGCCAAACCGTTTGGCGTTTCTCGCGCGAGCACGCTCGATTTCGACTTCTCGATTGCGTGGCTCTGCATTCGTCACGAGCGAATCCAAGAGATTTTTCGCAACAACAGAAACCTCTTGGACCGCGCGGTGAAAAGCCTCTTCATTGACCTTCGAAGGCGTGTTGAAGCCCGAGAGCTTTCGTACGAATTGCAGGGCTGCTGCTTGAATCTCATCTTCTGTCGCGGGTGGGTCGAAGTTGAATAAGGTTTTGATGTTTCGACACATCGCTTACACCTTCTTTCCCCTTTTTTGTATCATTCTACTATACGTGATCGATGAATCGCTAGGTTGTGCTGATTGTGCTTTCATTTGACGGCAGAAATTTCTGTATACTATAATTGTTTGGTTTTGTGGAGGGACAGTAGGTCTTACGACATGAAGAGGAGGTTATCTCAATGAAATTAACTGTGCTGGTGGATAATAACACTTACATCGACCGCTACTTTATTGGTGAGCCAGCTGTTTCTTATTTAATCGAAGAGGAAGATAAGAGGATACTGTTCGACGTAGGATACTCAGATGCGTTCATTCGCAATTCAGAAAAGATGAGAATTGATTTGAGAAAACTTGATTACGTTGCGCTGTCACATGGACATAACGATCATACCTGGGGATTAGATCCGCTCATTCGAATGTTTTCTGAAGCGAAGCTTGAACAATTAGAATTCAGACTTCCAACCATTATTGCTCATCCCGATGTATTCTACAGCAAACTCTTGAATGGTGAAGAAATAGGGAGTTTGCTAACTGCTGAGAAAATCACTAGGCATTTTAAATTGGAATACACCAAAAAGCCGGTGTGGCTGACGGAGAAGTTGGTCTTCCTAGGTGAAATGGAAAGGACTATGCCTTTTGAAGCGGATAACGCTATTGGACAAATTGCAAGAGAGGGCGAAATCTCAGAGGACTACCTGTTGGACGATTCTGCACTGGTTTATAAAGCTGAAAACGGACTTGTCATCATTGTTGCATGTTCACACTCAGGAATCTGCAATACCATTGAGTATGCCAAAAAAGTTTGTGGAGACGATAGGATTCTCGATATAATCGGAGGATTTCATCTGCTAAACCCTGGAGAATATCAGATGAATAAAACCGTCGAATATTTTCAGACTGTCAAACCGAAATATTTACATGCTTGTCATTGTACAGATTTGAAATCGAAAATTGCATTATCAGATGTGGCGAATGTATTGGAGGTTGGAGTGGGTTTAACGCTTGAATTTAGATGAGACTCATTACGCGAACGGAGTTCAAGAGCTTCATACACATGAAAAACGGCAGCCTTCGTAAATAGCTGTCGTTTTATCAACGAAAGGGCAGTTTCGTGTAATTTGTTGGTTTTTGATATGCTTATTTCAAATGCAATATAGGAGGGTGGGAAATGAACAATCAAAATGTAAAAAACAAAATTGTAATTTGTGATTTTGTAGGGACATATGTAAATGCTTTGACACGAGGCAAGAATTATGAAGTATTAGTTGAAGATGATGAAAAACAACAGATAAAAATCGTAGGCGATAATCACCGAGCAAGGTGGTTTAGAAAAAGTCATTTCTTACCTGCCGGAAGTAATGTAACCACAATGCTTTCATGGAAATTTGATGACGAAATAAATGACCCCAGTGAAGAATCATTAGAACATATTGAGGTTACAGTAACATTTAGCAATGGCGAAAAGAGATGGTGTTCCATTTGTACGAAAAATGGACTGTGGGACTACATCGAGCGAAACATGCTTGGTAATGTATTTTTGATGGAGAATGAAATAATAGTAAGAAATTTCTCAAATGAAGTAGTAGATGATGCCTTAAGAAGTTTAGACCAACAGAATCAGTTATTAAGTTCAACCAGGCCGTTACGCTAACGGGTTCGATAGTTCAATAAAACAGCGGGAGTCTAGGACTTTATTTTCTGGTCATGGCTACCGCTGTTTTGATTGGTAGGGTCAGTTCCCAACTACCTGAGAAAGACGTATAACACGGTCTGATGGCTTGTAAAACTAGCAAAACCTCCCCCGCTTCACTTCGGAAGGATTGAGTCCATACTGCTTGCGAAACGCCTCGGAGAAATGACTGAAGTTGGAGAATCCGACGATGAGTGCAACCTCACTGACATTCAGATGGCCCTCCCGCAGCAATCCAAGCGCTTTTTCCAAACGCCTTTCCCGCAAATAGGCAAATACACTTGTCCCGAACTCTTCTTTAAAGCCAATCTTCAGCTTGTATTCATTGAGCTGCGCCAAACGCGCCAGTTCGATCAGAGAAGGCGGGGACTCCATATTTTCGAGTAGAATGTCACGGGCGCTGTGAATCTTTTCCCGATCACTCCGAGATAACTGTCTCCTCGGTCGATTCTCTTCCCGCTCGAACAAAAACGTATCCAGCGCCGACGACACAATCTCAAGAATCTTGCCTTCCGTATGCAATCTTCGCAGCTTCAGATGAGAGGATGAAAAATCGTTCAACTGCTGGAGCATCCGAGCCATATTCGGTTGTAACGGCATCCGAAACAGACGATAGGCTTGATTGCCAAGCAGCCCTTGAAATGAATATGCTGCTCCCACATCGCTCTCCGCCACCCACTCATTAAATTGCTCCACGGAAATACCGATCCCGACAGATCGATGAGGAACATCCGCCCGGTACATAAAATGCGCATGAAAGTCGTTCATCAATTGAAGGGAACAGCTCCCAGGCAAAAACTCGTGCTGGCTTCCCGAGACGACGAACTCCCCGCTCCCCTCCAAGCAAAAGCTAAGCTCAACCATGGCTGCCTGCGACTGTAAATCCATGACGCGGTTTTCCTGAAGGGAATAGCTCGATTCGACCAGCTCCAATCCCGGTCGAGGAATCACTCTCCGAAAGTAGCCATCCTTATTCGTCAGTGTGTACCGATTCGCTTCGGACACAATGCGATCACTTTTTGTAGAGGGCAATGCATTGATATAGCTATCGTATATGGAATGTACAGATGCTTGCTCCATGACCTTCTCCCTGCCTAACCATATGTAGGATGCTTTTGCAAATGATTCTTATTCTCATAATAATTACACAGGCGACTATCTGCAACTACAAAAGAAAAGCTGCCCCTCAAAGCAATGGGCAGCTTCCTTTTCCACGCTATTATTTATACTCAAAAAAGCAAGGATAAGAATAGGCGAGAAATTCAAAGCCTTTTTTCTCCAAAATCGGTCGACTCATCGGACTCGCATCCACCATCAGTAGCGGATACCCGCGTTCCTGTGCTGCTTGTACCCGCACTGCTACGAGGGCCGTATAATAGCCTTTATTTCGGAAATCAGGCAGAGTAGAGCCTCCCCACAGACTGCCAAAGGACGTATCCTCATGCAAGTACATCCAAGCAGCACTCACTGCTCGATCGCCACTGTACGCTGCATACACGAGCAGATGCTCAGGATTTTCGGCCAAATCCCGTTTTAATCTCGCAGCAAGCTCCTCATTCGCACTGCCCCATACCTGTTCCTTCAAGTGCATGATATCATCAATGCCCGCCGAGTCAGTGATTTGCCGTATCTCTGGCGGAATGACAAGGCTTCGTAACTCCTCTGCCTGCGCCACCTCCAACACAAGCGTCGCTTCCTCCTCATCAACTGTAAAACCATGATCTTTCAGCCTCTCAAGCAAATTAGCTGGTTGGTCATAATCAAACAGCTTCCACTCAAAGGATTGCTGTAGACTTGAGAAATATTCGAGTTCCTGCTTGATAACTTCCTCTGCATTTTCTTCAGACAACCTGGAATACAAGACGACTCCTGAATCATCCGGGGTGGGAGAGACGTGGCGAACCAGGTGTTCTGTCTCCTCCCGCCGGAGTGGCGGATAGGTGATTTCCACTCTCATCTCTTTGTCAAAAAGCCGCAATACTTCTGTCTTGTTCATGTTTTCTTCCTCCCTTGTCTACGTCAGAACTAGTGCAAAATGTTCAGCAAAAACGTTAATGTACCTATGCTAATCACCGTCGTAACCAACACGCTGCTGGAGACGAATTGCGGTCGCATGTTGAATTGGATCGCATAGATCGCAGTAGTGGCGGCAGAAGGCATGGCTGCCAGAACGACCAATACCTTTTGCAGAAGCGGATCAATCGGGAATAACAGACAAATGAGGTACGCCAAAAGTGGTGACGCCACGAGTCGAATGACGCTCGCAGCACTGAGTCCCTGCCACTCTAGCGCTTTGGTCGATACATTGGCGAGCTGCATGCCCAAGATGAGCATCACAACTGGAATCGCCGCCTGTGCAACGAGATCAATCGCCTGGTAGTAGCTTTGCGGGATGACGATTTGCAGCTGTTGTAGCAAAATTGCGAGAACCACAGCGTAATTAGACGGCTGCTTGAAGATCGCCTTGATGGCCGTCCCCATCCCATTCCCGCCTCGAGAGGCAAAATACACGCCGAATACGCCCATCATGATCGCGTGAAAAACCATGATTTGCACCGCATACGTAAAGCCGGCCTCCCCAAAGGCAAACAAAATAATCGGCGTCCCGTAGTTGCCACTGTTCATGAAGGCCGTCGCGAGCATCAGTGCGCTCTCCTGTTGCTTATCGTATTTGAACATACGTGCCGTCAACTGCGTGATCACAACGAGAGCAGCCAGCAAAAGCAGCGAAATCACCACGATATAAAATAATTGCAAGTCGAGCTGTGTTTTGTAAAACGTCCGAAAAACGAGTGCCGTCGACAAGATGTAAATCGCCAGGGAAGAGATCGGCTTCAAATCCATTTTGAAAATGCGCTGCAAAATATAGCCGCTAAGAAAAATGAGCAGGACAGGCAGGATCACTTCCACAAAAATCATGACGCTTCCCTCCTACCGTGCTGCTTCCATGAAGCTTTTGACCTCAGACAGCGTAGGCATGGCGGGAATGGCACCTGATCTCGTTGTCGCGAGTGCACCTGCGGCATTAGCAAAGCGCACGATGTCCTCTAACGTTGCTTGTGGGATATCCAGCATGCTTTCCCCCACCTCAAGAAGCTGATAGAGCAGCGCGCCCACAAACGCGTCTCCCGCTCCAGTCGTATCGATTGCGGTTACTTGAAATCCACCGACTGTACCGAAATGATTTCGTGTGCGGTACAAGCATCCCTTTTCCCCCAACGTGACAAAAACAGCTTGCAGATCATATTGCGCAAGCATCCACGCTGTCGCTTCCACGACATCCTCGCTCCCCATGAGAAAAGCCAGCTCTTCCTCGGACAGCTTGACGATATCGGCCTGCACCATTCCTTTGAGGGCCATAGCCTTCGCTTCCTCTAGATCCCCCCATAAGGACTCTCGAATATTCGGGTCAAAGGAAAGGAGCCGCTGATGCTTTTTCGCGTACTCGACTGCTTTCCAGGTTGCTGATCGGGCTGGCTCATGCGTCAAGGACAACGTACCGAAATGAAAAATAGCTGCCTGGGCAATCAGCGCCTCGCTCACCTCTTGCTCCCGCAGCATCATGTCTGCACCCGGATTGCGGTAAAAGTGAAAAGAACGATCGCCCGTCTCATCGAGATGGACAAAAGCCAACGTCGTAGGCGCTTCCTCCGTGAGTACGAGCCCTTCTGTGCCAATATTCTGTCGGATCAAGGTCTGTTGCAAAAAACGCCCAAACCCATCGTTTCCCACCGCACCAATAAATGAAGTCCGTTTCCCAAAGCGAGACAGGGCTCCAAGTACATTGGCAGGCGCTCCTCCAGGATTTTGCTCAAATGCAATGCTGCCCGGCTTTTCCTTCTGCTGTACAGGTGTAAAATCAATCAATAACTCGCCAAATGCAACCACATCTATCATGTTGATTTCCCCCGATGACCGTGATAGCTCCAGTATGTCACAGGTTCTTTTTTTTGCCAATGAAAGCCAGCGGATGTACTGGCATACACCGAAAATGTTAAAATAAGGAAATTGATTAGCGTAGTTTTTATTTATCAAAAAGGGGGAATCATGCCATGCAGGAAAAAAATCTTTTATCAACTGGTCCTTATAACACACTATCGACATCTGCTTATCAACAGTTGAACAATCTAGCTAACAAGGCAGACGGATTTGATTGGGAGCAATTATTAAAAGATGTTTGGAATGATGTTTACCATGGACAAATTACACAAGATTACCTTCAGATTGCAACAGACAATAATATCGATTATCGTGCTTTAGTCACAACGATATTAAGCTATGCTTCTTCCTATGTTCCTTTTGTAGGGCCTGTAATTGGCTTTTTTATTCCTATTATTGATTTAATTTGGCCCCCCTCACAACCTGATTTATTTGATATTTTGCGGCAGCAGATTCAAGATTTAATTAACCAAGCGTTAACAACAGACACATTGAACAAATTACAGGCACTGCTACAAGGTTGGAAAAATGAACTAGATGCTTTAGCTACAGAAGTAAAGAATTTAACCGATCCGAAGACCTCAACTATAGGGAGCACAGTTAATACGATTCACCTCCAATTTGTTCATGACATACCCCAATTTACACTAAAAGACTATGCAGCCTATGCACTTCCTTTATATGTCCAAGCAGCAACCATGCATCTAGGCCTTTTAAAAGAGGCCATTTCAAAACAAACAGATTGGGGAATTAGTGATTCAGATAAAACTAACTTTCTGACTTATCTAAAACAGTGGATCGTGAAGCATAGTGAGAATGTTTATACTCTTTTTGCAACAGGGCTACAAAACATAAAAGACGATGAATCTAGTCAAATTAGCACCGACGACTTTATCTATACGTCAACATTATATGGGTTTGATATTGCTGCATTATGGCCTACCTTTGATAAATGGCCTACGAATGACAGTCCGGAAGTTTACCCGACACAAACAGATATAGAACAAACGAGATTCTTATTTTCTGATCTAGTAGGAAGGTTTGATTGGAGAGGCTATCCATCCGCTGGTGATCCAAGCACGTACCTGTATGGAAATTTCCCGGGTGAACTGACGCAAATTTCAACGAGAACATGGGATCGAGTGGATCAGATTCAGCAAGTATTAGATAGAGGATACAATCAATCACAAACATATACGTACGGCGGTTCCGGTGGAAGTGCAAATGACCCTATCAACATTTCAAGAGACAATCCTTTAATTGGAGTAACACCACGGGTTATGAGTCCGTATGTTGGAATCATGATGGATTTTGCAGATGGGACGAGTATTACCAATGGAGGGAGTTATGGATATGACAAGAGGGTTGTAGCACCTGAAAACCATAAAGTTCATTTTGTCTTTCCATGGACAGATGAACTGGGTGGCCAAGATGCAGTGATAAATGCATTCGTTTTCAAAAATCTCCATCCCGAAAATGTAATAGGCCAATCAGATCCAACAACAGGAGTAGTTACGATTAAAGGAATTCCAGCTGAAAAAGGTTATATGGAGGATGGTAGCTCACTTAACGTTGTACAGGAAAGATTGAACGGGACCAACGCGGTTCAACTTCCACTCGGGCCTTCTCTCGTTGTACCTATTACAAATAAACTAGCAGGTCAGTACCATATTCGTGTCCGTTATGCAAACCCTTCAGATTCAAGCATTGATATTTGGCAATCCGTTCATGCAGGAAATCAGACTCTTCAAGGCGGTAATTTTACATTTCCAAGTACCAAAAACGTTCAAGATCAAGGATACGTGCCAGGACAAAATGGAAACTATAGGTTGCTTACACTCTCTCTTCCTGATCCTATCTCCCTACCTTTAGGAGAGATTGATGTACGTCTCGGACAATCCACCAGTCAAACGCAGGGTAATCTGTTTATTGATCGGATTGAGTTTGTTCCAGTTCAAACTCATGCAAATTTATTTTCAGGTCCATACTACCTTTATGCTCCGGATGGTTATCCTTTTTCAAAAACGCTTTGGAAAGGTGATACCATTAACAGCCGTATTTCTATAGCAGGAACCGCAAATGTTTCTACTGAACCAGCGGTACTGCAATTTTATCAAGATTCAACATTGCGAAAAGAAATTCCTATACCTGGTTCAGGTCAAAATTACAATTATCCTAATACATCCATTCCAAATGGTTTTAATAAAATTGTACTTCACACAAACCAAAGTGCTGGTAAAGGAATAAGAGGAACAATGACAATTTCCTTGAGTAATTAGTTGTTTATAAATGAATCAAGGTACAATGGACAAAAAGAAATGGCTAAAGATCCAGACATGATCTGTGATCTCTAGCCTTTTCTTTTTAATAAATCGTCAAATCCCACGCACTTGCCATATGCTTGAGCAGCGCTACACCTGCTACGCTGTTTCCGTACTGGTCAATAGCAGGGCCATACACACCGATTCCGCAGCCACCAGCAAAAGGCAGCTCCCGGGAACGCCCACGCGGAGGGACGGCAGCCATAATGCCTCCTGACACGCCGCTTTTCGCTGGCACACCCACAAAAGCGGCAAAATTGCCGGAAGCGTTGTACATTCCGCATGTGACCATCAGTGCTTTGGTCACGCGAGCCAGCTCTTTGCCGAAAAGCTGTTCCTTGCGTATCGGATCATAGCCATCATGCGCCAGGATCAAGCCGATTTTTGCGATATCCTCTGCCGTTACCTCCAGAGAGCATTGCTGGATGTACACGTCCAAAGCATCCTCTACCGGGCAAGCCAAAAAGCCAGTCGCTGCGAGATAGTAGGCGAGGGAACGATTGCGGTTGGCCGTTTGCCACTCGGAGCGATACACTTCCTCGTTGATCTGATGCTTGCGTCCTGTCATGCGCTCGACCATGTCTTGAAAGGATAGGAATTTTTCCTGGACTCCGTTCCCCTGCAATAAGGAAGACACCGTAATGGCCCCTGCATTGATCATGGGATTAAAAGGCCTTCCCGGCTTGTGCATTTCCAGCCGAACCATCGAATCAAATGCGTCTCCCGTAGGCTCTACATCCACCTGCTCCAAGACATTCGCAATCCCGTGGTGCGTACATGCTGCGAGAAAGCTGATGACTTTGGAAATGCTTTGCAGGGTGAAAGGAGCATCGTAGTTGCCTGCCCTGCTGATTTGTCCATCTGGTCCCATCACACAAATCCCTAGCTGTGTTGGGTCAGCCTCTTTCAGAGCAGGGATATAGGCAGCGCATTTCCCCTTGCTAGATTCCCCGCGATATTGCTTGGTCCATTGTTCCAAGCAGTCTGTTTCAATCGTTCTTGTTTGCTGCGCCACTTGACTAACCAACTTCCTTTTCACCTTCGATTTACGCTTTTTGAGGTGGTTGAACATCGTCAGGAATGAGCGAGAAATATTCTTCTCCTTCCAAACGTTCCTGCAATTCGGCTTTTGCCTGTTCGATCAACGCCGGGTTTTCCATCGCCTCGATCGCTGTAGCAGCCATGACCTTTCCTGCTTGCAGCATCCCTTTGTGTGCGATTGGCATAGCCCCCTGTGAGACGACCTGCCACGTATGGAAAGGCGTTCCCAGTGCCCAGCATGTCGTCATGCATTGCATCGTCGGAACTTGCCAACTGACATCTCCCACATCCGTAGACCCAGCAAGCGTAAACTCATGCGTAGAAAGTGGCCCGATCACATCCGCAATCGCTTTGTCCTTCAATTGCTTCGCTGTTTCACGATCCAAACCGAACAACGAAGCTCTCATATCCTCTGCTGTTAAGGTAGCCTGAATTTGTTTGGCATATTGCTGATCTGCTTCATCGTACACAGGCACGCCGACTTCCAGCAGATTTTTGTGCATGACCTTCGCTAATACCGTATTCGGCACGAGATCAGAAGCTGTACCCTCAAACACCGCTTCCATGGTGGTTCCCGTCATCAAGGCGGCTCCCCGTGCGATGTCGTAAACTCTTCCATACAGTTCCTTCACTTGCTGCTTTTTCGGAGCGCGAATCAGGTACACAACCTCCGCAAACGGTTGGACGACGTTTGGCGAAATTCCGCCTGTATTCGTAATCGCGTAGTGAACCCGTGCTTCCGGGATCATATGCTCTCTCATGTAGTTCACACCTACGTTCATCAGTTCCACGGCATCCAGGGCACTGCGTCCCAAATGCGGAGCGGCGGCTGCATGCGCGCTTTTTCCGTGAAACTGAAAACGAACAGAGTAGTTCGCAAGCGAACTGATGTTCATGATGCTTGGCGCTGTCGCAGGGTGCCAAGAGAGTGCAAAATCGACGTCAGCAAATACGCCAGCCCTTGCCAAATACGCTTTTCCAGAGCCCGCTTCTTCTGCTGGGCACCCATAGTAGCGAACTGTACCTTGTAAGCCGGTTTTCTCCATGTAATCTTTAACGGCAACGGCTGCTGCCAACGCACCGGCACCTAAGAGATTATGTCCACATCCATGCCCATGACCGTCAGTCACAATCGGCTCATGGTTGATCGCACCTTTTTTCTGGCTCAAGCCTGCCAGCGCATCATACTCACCCAGGATGGCTACGACGGGCTTGCCGCTTCCAAAGCTGGCAACAAAACCAGTGCCCAGTCCAGCGATTCCTTTCTCCACTGCAAAGCCCTCTGCTGCCAGTGCTTGACACAAATACTCGGCAGAGCGATGCTCCTCGAAGTAAATTTCGGGTGTTTCCCAAATTTTATCGCTAACGCGAATAAACGCGTCTCTTTTTTGTTCAATTAACGCAGAAATGATCTCGGTTCTGTTCATTTCATACGCTCCTTTCTCTCGATATTCAGGCGGATGCACTGTCGGCGTTTTGCTTCAACAGCTCGCCTTTTTCATAGTTCAACGATAAGAGTGCGCCGATGCAGATGATCGCGAAGCCGATCAGCATCCAAAACGCTGCATCAAATGAACCGTTAAACGCTTCTACGATAAAACCAATCGCTATTGGCGTGATAAAGCCAGCTAGCTGTCCACCTGTATTCACGATGCCCATCCCTGTTCCCGCTACCGCAGCCGGAAGATTTTTCAGGACAACAGATGGCAACAGAATGATCACAAAGGCAAGGAACAGCGACACAATTGCTTGGTACGTAATAAACATCGTCACGCTCGATGCAGTAAACATGAAGTACAAGAGGACCGCGACTACCACACAGGAGAAACTACCAATCAGTTTTTCGCGACCTTTAGGCAGCTTGTCCAGTACATAGCCGCTCACATAAATACCGACCAACGTAGCGAAGCCTGGGATCGTTTGTAGCCAGCCGAGCGATACCATATCCAGTCCGCGTACCTTGCTCAAGTAAGTCGGCATCCAGGTTGCGAGGCCCCAGTTTACTGCATATATGCTAAAGTAAGCGATTAATAGACTCCATAGCAAAGGCGTTTTTAACAACAAGGACACGGAGCTTTTTCGTTGCTCGGAGCCATTCAGTGTATTCGTTGCAGACTCATCTTGCGGAAGTTTAATATGACGCCAGTACAGAAAAGCAATCACGGCACCAACTGCACCAATGACGACGAACATGGTCCGCCAGCCCATGGTTTGAATCATCCAAACGGATAAAATCGGAGAGAAAAGTCCAACAATGGCACTAGAAGAGAGCATGACGGACATAGCTCGTGAGCGTTCCTTGACAGGAAAGATGGTGGCGATAATCTTCGAGCTGGCTGGTTGGAAACCACCTTCGCCGATCCCGAAGAGAAAACGGATGAGAATCATCGAAGCCATAGACCAAGCGGCTCCGGTCAGCCCCGTAAAAATAGACCACATGACAACAGAAGCGATGAGTACTTTTCTGGCACCAAATCGGTCTGCCAGCCAACCTCCAGGCATTTGCATGAGTGCATAACCAGCAAAAAAACTACTGAGCAATAATCCTGTGGATGAAGCACTAAGCTGCAAGTCTTGTGTGATCGACAAAATGGCATAGTTCATGACGTATCGATCCAGGTTCCCTAATGCCCAGCCCAGGAAGAGTAGCGCTAAAATCCAGTTTCTCGTGCGTGCTGATACCATACGTGTGGATACCTCCTTCTAGATGCATGACGAAGCTAGTCTTTCATTTCGGCGAAAGCGCATTCATCTCGTTCGATGACTGACGATCCGCGCAAATATGGTCCAGCTCTCTTATTTACCGCATATATTACGACATGTCGTTATATATACTCTACGAAATGTTGAGACTATTGGCAACGGTTTTTTTAACATGTTGTGTCTGGGCAATGCAAAAAGCACCCGTAACAGGGTGCTTACAAAAGTCGGTATCGTTTGATGGGTCTTCCTCGCGTTGATTGTGATTCCTCCCCTGCGCTTTCCGCCAGCTCAACGGCGCACAAATCCGCGACGATTCGCTGTGCATTTCGCTCGCTCATTTGCAAATATTTGGCCAGATCCTTTGTCGTGAAATCGGTCCAACCCATTTTTTGCAGCAAGGCATCGAGCTTTTTATAGCTTTTGACGCTGATGTTCCCCTTCTTCAGCTTTTCCAAAACCTCATCATCGCAGGCACGATACGAATAGATGAGCTCCTCTTCCTGACCGACCCACTCCACGATCGTTCCGTCATCCTGAATCATGACGATATCTCGCGCTGCTTTTTCCTTCGATTGGCGCAGGGCTCGATGGGCATTCATCTCTGCTGCAAAAGCCGTCTCTCCAAAACCGATTCCGACTGCGACCGTCGTATCTGCTTCCTTCGCCAAATACTCTACAGTGTTTTGCAAGGTAGGAATCTCCCTGTGAATCGTCCCGCGCGTGCTGAAGATGACGTATCGGCCATTGCCTTGCTCAAGAAGTGATCCGTCCACTTGCTCGCACAGCTTGATCAAGGCTTCTTTTATACGCAGTCCTAAATATTGTAAATGATACGGGGTCTTTGCGCTTTCCTTGATTCTGTCAAATTGCTCGACCTCAATCATCTCGATCCCGATTTGTGTATCCTTGAAATACGACGTCCGCACTTTCTCGACAAACACGCGGACTGTTTGATGAATGTCCATATTACTGGGAGAAATCCAATAGGCCGGGATACCTGCATCAACTAACGATTGATAGACGGTCGGATAGCAGGTCATCGCAGCATCAATCTTTTTCTTGTTCCATAGATCGAGATGAAAGGCCAGCAGCTCTTGCGGATTAATCGTAACCTCAAATGTCTTCACGTATAGTTGGCTCACGGAAATGCTGCTGTTGTACAGGGAATCTTCCATGTACTTAGCAGATGAGAGCATATCGATACTGACCCGATCCAAAAGCTCTTCCCGTGTGTACACCATTTCCAAAAAGCCTTTATAGATGCTGGATTCCGTCGGAAAAATATGCTCCATCCGCTTTTCATCGTCCAGGGCATTTTTGGCAATCAAGTACGGAAGTGGTCCCGAAAAAAGCCAATGATCCACGTACTGGTCATTTTCCAAAACGATTTTTTCGGTTTCTTTTGTTTCTGTATAGATATAGGGAATAAAATTCATTCCTTCATCGAATTCCTTGGCAACCGCAAGGATTCTCTCTACCGATTGCTTGGGACCAACCACGCCGATTTTAAACATCGATCAACCAACCTCTGCGTTTCTATTTAGACGAGCCTTACATACGACCATTCTATACAGATTCACCCAAACAAATCCACCCTTCTCCAAATAAATGGGAAGGGTCTTATCGGATGGGTGGTTGCTGAACAGGCAGTGGTAGCTCTGAACGCAATGGTACGTCATCGCTGCCACTGCCTGTTTTTTTACGGCAAAAACAACTGTGGTACCGTATAGAGTGCAGGTGAACCACCCGTATGCAGGAACAATACGTGATCACTCTTGGTAAAATGCCCTTCGCGAATCAAGCCGATCAACCCTGCCATTCCTTTTCCGGTATAGACAGGATCTAGCAATATCCCTTCTGTCCGCGCAACCAGCCGAACGGCTTCGATCATGCCATCCGTCGGAATCGCATAGCCTGGCCCGACAAATCTGTCGTCGCAAAGCACAGCTTCTGCTCGTATGTCCCCTTGCAAACCGATCCGTGCCGCTGTACTGCGCAGCAACCCCATCACCTTTGCTTCTTGTGCAGCCCGATCTCGGCTGACATTGATCCCGATTACTTTTGTGTTGGACTGACGCGCCATAAAACCGACAATGAGACCTGCTTGCGTACCGCCACTTCCCGTTGCCGTCACGACATAATCGTACGGAGTCGTCGTTTCCCAGGCCTGCTGCTCGATTTCTTCCGCACACGCCATGTACCCCAAAGACCCGACTTCGTTGGAGCCTCCTACAGGAATCAGATATGGTTTTCTGCCTTGTTTTCTCAGACTTTCAGCGAGCTCTTCCATAGCTGCAAGCAAATCTGCCTCAGCGGGAATGACCTCGATTTTTTCTGCTCCGAGCAAGTGGAACAACAGATGATTCCCACTCGCTTGCGGTTGGTAGTCGCCCGTCTCAGGCGCGGACAGCACGAGCTGGCAGTGCAGACCTTCGCGAACTGCCGCAGCCAGGGTCAATCGACAGTGATTGGATTGGACAGCTCCACATGTAATCAACGTGTCTGCTCCTTGTTCGATCGCCTCTGCCACCAAATACTCCAGCTTTCGCGTCTTGTTTCCCCCTGCTGTCAAGCCAAGCATGTCGTCTCGCTTGATAGAAATGCTCGGTCCGCCTAACTCCTTGGACAGTCGCTCCAGCCTTTCGATTGGTGTATGACCCTGCGTGTATTTTCTGCGATGGTAACGGATTTTGTTCATGCTTTTCTTCCCTTCTTCTATCGTATCTTGGGATTACCTCTTGCCAGCTTCCTTGCAAAAATCTTAGTTTTCACAATTGACCTTCTGCCTTTCATTCTATACCATTATCTGGTACCCACAACATTACGAACAGAGAGGTAAGAAAACACGAATGAATGTCCAAGTAGAAGAAACTGTAAAGAAGCCAAACGGATTGGGCGGCTGGTTAATCTGGCCGACCATTATGGTCGTTCTCAGCCCATTTTCCGTGCTTGCATCCATCATCGGCATTTTTCAAGATCATGCTGAAGCAATTGAAGAGCTCCAACCGTTTATGGAGCAAAGTCTGTCGTTCACTTTGTATTACTACAGCAACATTTTGTTAGAGATAGGTTTACTCGCATTTTCACTGACCCTTCTCGTTTTTTATTTCCAGAAAAAGAAACGTGCTCCCCATTTATTTGTTGGTATGATTCTTCTTTATATCATCTTAAACGTGATCGATTTGTTGGCTTGGGCGAGCTTTGATAGTCTTTTCGGAGACACAAGTCAGCTTGTCAAGCAATCAGGACTAAGATTGCTCCAGACTGGCATTACCGCAATGATCTGGATTCCCTATTTCCGCTTGTCCATACGAGTAAAGAATACATTTGTGAATGAATGAGGGGCCAGCGCTTCCCTCAATCGCTCCCGATGCACCCATAACGGCTTACGCAGTCCCGCTTTCTTCACGATACCTTCTACTGTTAGCTCATGAAGCGTCTCTGTTACTGTTTCACGAATACACCCCATCATCGTCGCCAGCTCCTGATGCGTCAGGTTCACTGCCAGCTCGATCCATTCTGGTGCGTCAGCCTGGCGCTCTCCTCCATATTTTTCGCACAGCCTGTCGAGCAAATATACAAGACGCTGTCGCACACTTCCATACGCCATGAGCTCCATCATTTCTTCTACCTCTTGCAAGCGATTCGAGACAATCTCGATAAAATGCAAGGCAAGCCTCGGTTTCTCCAGCATCAGCTCTTCAAATTGTCCTTTATCAATCGAACAAATCACCGAATCTTCCCACGCTTCGGCGTACATATTGGTTGAACTAATCGTAAAAGACCCGATCTCGCCAAAAACATGGCCTGTGCCGAGCAAATCAATCGTTAGCTCTTTGCCGTCAGCCGAAAGCTTGTATAGGCGAACCTTCCCAGCCTTGATCAAAAACAGCCTTTTTAGCTCCAGATGAGGGGAGGAAATTATCGTTCCTTTTTTGACCACTTCCATAGGAGTCGCCGGTTCCAATTGGGCTAGCTCTGCTTCACTTAACGACTGAAACAAATGGATGCGGGATAAAAATTTCTCCTTTTCGATCACCCTGTACTTCCTCCTGCTCACTGTAGGCTGGACTACATATTGTATGGATCACTCCCATTATACTCCTCGTTAAGCAATGGATTTCGAATGAACAAAGGAGTGTAAATCGTTGAACACATTCATCATGATTCTTTCACTGATTTTGGCTTTGATGTTTTCCATCTCTGTGTTAATGAAATTTTTACGCGCAAACTCTATGCTTCAGCACTGGAAGGAATATGGGTACCCCCTTTGGTTTATGGACGTGATTGCCTCACTTGAGCTGGTCGGAGTTATCGGCGTAATTAGCTCCTTTTGGATTCCTGGAGTCTTAACATTCGCTTGTATCCTGTTCGCCATCCTCATGCTCGGTGCTATCCATGCCCATCTTTTTCGGGCAAAGCATAAACCCGTCATGGCGATAAATGCAGGAATTTTACTTATTTGTTCGTTGCTTCTCCTTTGGCTTTAATCGTTTCCGAGCGCTTTCCAGTACGTCTTTTGTCCGTTACTGATCAAGATTGCTTGTTTCGGAACTTGCTTCATCACCAGGAAAAGATTCAGCATATCAACCGATGAAGCGATTGCGTTTATCAAAATCATAAATTTTAATACAGTAGTGAACAGCCCCAAAAAACCTAGAAGAAATGGCAACATAACCGAAATGAGAATGAATGGAGCGACGGTAATCAGGATGTAGCTTGCTTTTGGAATCTTTTCTTCTGTTGCTACAAACCCGCCAAACAACGTTAGCCCCATCCATGTTTTTTCTGATCTCAAGAAATTCGGGATAAAGATCAAATGCAAGCATTCATGAATAATGACCAAGGCGAGTAGAGAGAATATCACGCTGAAGTCAATGGATATGGATAGCGAGTCAGATGTCAGCCCCAATTCCTGAAAGGTTATTGGCGAAAAAATATGGATGATCCCAAAGGCGATGAGGGCATTGATCAGCATGAAAGGAATCGATAAAAGAGTGGCCCTGCTCAAACTCTGTGGTTCTTTCAGTGGAACCCATTCATCTTTCATCAACTCGACATGTACATTTTCATGATACTGTGGTAATTTGGTTGTGATTCTCATAAGAAAACCTCCTTCCTTTCTATTTAGACGTTCACCCTATGTGTTCAGTTTCATTGAGGGGAAGGAAATAAAAAAGGCGAATCTCCTGAGCTTCCTTGGAGATTAGCCTTTTTCTCATGGTCATTTATGCTTGCTCAAGCAAAAACTGCTTGCCATATTCCCCGTGATCCAGAATCGTCGGGTGCTCGATCTGAATCGTCGAATGGTCAATTCCGTATTTCGTTTGCAAAATGTGATTAATCGCCAGAATGACACAATACGGCTGGATGCCTTCGCGAACAAACACATGCGCTGTCAGGGAGTAATGCTCAGTGGATACCGCCCACAGGTGCAGCTCATGAACATCCTCCACACCCTCTACCTCACTGAGGTCCTGCCGGATTTGATCGAGATCAAACTGCTCTGGAACGGATTCCATCAGCACGAGTAACGACTCACGAATAATTTTGGCACCACCTGTAAAAATAATTCCCCCAATCACTAAGCTGATCAACGGGTCGAACAAGTAGTAGCCTGTCATGTAAATGAGAATCGCCGACGTAATTACACCGACGGAGCTGAGCAAATCCCCAATAAAGTGCCATAACGCGCTTTTTACATTGAGGTTGTCTTCTTCCTTCATACTGCGGGAAAGTACGATGGTCAGCACAATGTTTACAACCAAACCGATGGATGCAATCGTCAGCATCAACTGCAAATCAACGTCTTGCGGATTGATCATCCGTTTGATCCCTTCAATCACAATCCCGATCGAAATCACGGCAAGAGCCAAGCCATTCAAGAACGAAGCAATAATTTCAAAACGGAGAAATCCGAACGTGTACTTCTTCGTCGGCTTACGTGTCGCCATATAAATAGCGGTCATACTCAACCCTAACGCAATAACGTCAGAAATCATATGGGCGGAGTCGGACAGGAGCGCGAGTGAATTGGACATCAAGCCCCCCACAACCTCCACGATCGTAAAAAACAACGTCAATAGGAGCGTAATCCACAGTGTTTTCTTCGATGTTTGCTGTTCTTTCACATGATCAAGATGGTGAAAATCACCCTTTTTCATACCTATCACCTCTGTCCATTCAAATTATAGAAATTACAATATAAGAATGAATGTAATCATATCCTCTTTTTCGCCAATATTCAAATGAACATTTTATGGATCATACAAGTGATTTTCATTACCAGTCAGGTCGTCCCAACACAAAAAAAGCCTCATCCAAAAGGATTAGGCTGCTCATTCCTGATTGTGGTTCCTTTCCAAAATTCGCCGGATATTGCCCTTGTACTGGGTGAGCAAGCGGCTTGCGTCCTCTGCTCGCAGCCCTGTCTTTTGCATCACGATTGCCAGCTTTGCGTCACCGTCTGCCTTATGCAACAGTACGTCTGCCTCATCGGTGGAGACGTTGGTCGCTTCTGCCACGATTTGTTTTGCCCGTTCCTTCAGTTTCTCATTGGTTACCTGCACATTGACCATCAAATTTTTGTACACTTTCCCCAACCGTACCATGCATCCTGTCGTAATCATATTGAGAACCATCTTCTGCGCCGTCGCTGCTTTTAAGCGAGTCGATCCGGTTACTACCTCTGGTCCTACTACCACATTAATCGCTACATCCACACCGTGGCTGATCTGTGCCACCTGGTTGCAGGACAACGATATGATTTTTGCCTGCTGCCTTCTTGCTTCCGCCAATGCTCCGATGACATAGGGTGTCCGACCACTGGCAGCAATTCCCACCACGGCATCCCCTGCCTTTACGCCATAGGAAATCACATCTTCCCTGCCGTTTTGCTCCACGTCTTCGGCTCCTTCAACTGCCCTGACGATCGCTTTTTCTCCCCCTGCTATGACTCCCTGCACCAATGCGGGGTCCGTCCCAAAGGTTGGGGGGCATTCAGCAGCATCGAGCAAGCCCAATCTTCCACTCGTTCCTGCTCCAAAATAAAAGAGTCTTCCTCCGTTCTCCATACATTCTGCGATCAAGTCAACGGCCGCTGCAATCGAAGCCAGCTCCTTTTCAACGGCAAACGCAACTGTTTTATCCTCTTCATTCATAATCTGGACAATTTCCATCGTAGAGAATTTATCCAGCTCTTCCGTATTCCGGTTTCTTGTTTCTGTCGTTAAGTCACGCAGGTGAAATTTCATTCAGTTACCTCCCACCCATCTACACTCATCTTCTCTTTCTACCCCTTACCTTGCTGCTTTTTCTCCGATGGAATCAGACTGACTGGAAGATGTCCAGCGGCCTTTCGTTCCCCGAACAAAATATCTGCCACAAGCTCTATGGCATCGTACGAATGGTCGTAAACAGCGAGATACGCATCGACCTCTGGCATGACCAAGAGATCATACGGGTTTCGCAGGGCGATAGCCACGACCTTTTTCCCCTGTTGAACGAGCCGATTCACCAATAGCGATTGGCCTTTCAAGATATGGGCATTGTACGTAAAAACGACGATTTGCTCCGTGGCTGACATCACATTCGCCACTATCTCTACTTCATCCTCTGTCGGGTTGAGCGTCGTCATCATATGGTATTCAACTTCACGATATTTTCTCAATGGTGCGGCCAAATCACCAGAAGCTGCTTGCCCATCCTCTGCCAACGTGAGGTTAGCAATCCCCGGAAAAATTACACCGAGTGGTTGTGTGCCTCTTTGTAAAGGAAGCAGCTGATGTTCATTTTTCACCAAGGTTATAGCTTGGGCGAGCGCACTTCTCGCCATGTCTGCATGTTGGACACGGTTAAAGGAAGGGCCATTTGCTCGCAAGCTATGTTCCCAGTAAAGAAATCGTTTCTTTAATTGCAGCACGCGATTGACTGCTTCGTTGACCCGCTCATCTGACAGCTCCCCCGAATGAATGGCCGCAACGAGTCGTTCATACGTTTTTTGCTGAACTTCATGTGTATGGGAAACCAGAACAAGATCAATCCCAGCCTGCACACAACGCACCGCCGCCTCCGCAACCCCGATGGTATCCGCAATGGCAGCCATCTCCATACAATCCGTTATTGCCACCCCATCAAAGCCGAGGGACTCACGCAATATTCCCGTCACGATCTCCTTGGAATACGTAGCAGGAGAACCCGACTTATCCATACTCGGCAAACTGATATGTCCAACCATCACCATGGGGACTCCTGCCGCTATACTGCGCTGGAATGGGACCAACTCAACCTGATCCAGTCGCGTCCGATCATGTTCGAGCACAGGAACGGCTTCATGAGAATCGATGCTCGTATCACCATGACCCGGGAAGTGCTTGATAGCGGGAATGACACCACTGGCAAGCAAGCCTTGAATGGCGGCCTCACCAAACCGAGCCACCTGCTCTGGCGCTTCTCCAAAAGACCGCACCCCAATGACCGGATTGTCCGCATTGTTGTTCACATCGACCGTCGGAGCGAAATTGACTGAAATCCCTGCTGCACGTAGCTCCTCACCTGTTGCCTGGTAGATGCGCTTGGCTTGATCGAGATTACCTGTGGCACCCAAAGCCATCGCTCCGGGAAAGCGCGTCGCCCCTTTTTGCAGACGGGAAACCACGCCATTTTCCTGATCAGTCCCGATCAACAGCGGATAGGGATGCCCAGACTCATACGCCCAGCTCTGGAGCTTTTGTACGCGTTGATAAGTCTCCTCCGGTGTCCCGATATTGCGGCTAAAAAGAATCACGTTGCCAATCTGTTTTTGTTTGATCCACACTTCCATTTCTTCGGGAATATCCAGCGTAGGGTAACCGATCATTAGCAGTTGCCCGACCTTCTGTTCCACCGTCATATGTTCGGCTTGCATAGAATCCTCCTCCCTACTGACCCACTCTTTTTAAGAGAATGCTTTGCCGTACTTCGCATACTGCTTCCAGCTGCGATACCCGAGCCTCGCATAGAAATCGACCAGCGTCGTCCAATCGATGACAATGTTTGATATACCGCGATTTCGTAAAGCCACAATGCCTGCCTCCACAATCGCCAGTCCCAGGCCCCGTCCTCTGTACTCCGCATCCACGCCCAACGGACCGATGCCGCCCAGCTCATCTGCAAACAAAGGTGCCCAGTAGACGTTTTGGGAAATAAATGGAGAATCGGCATCATTGATCCGGCAAAAACCGACGATCTCACCGTGCAGCTCCACCACAACGAATTCGCGTCCGGTTCCTCCCCGCTGAAAATAGTGTATGGCTTCATACTCCCAGCGTCCGGGGAAGCATCGATGCAAGAAGGCCAAGAAGGCATTCTCGTCCGCCCTCGTCAACAAGCGAAAGCGGCCATCTGGTACCTCTGGCAATTCCAGCTCTGCTGGTTCGTGATATTGGCCTAACAGATCGTTCTCCAATCGATCCTCCGAGTGATACCCTTGTCGCTCAAACCACGTTTTTACATCCGCAGATTCATCGGGTACGCCCGGGAAATAATGATACGGATCGCGCCCGAGCAAGATCTTTTCCACCCCTTGCTCTCGCAACGCCTTTTCCGCTCTTGCCAGCAATTCACGCCCGACCCCTTGCCCGCGATGTGCGGTAGCCACGAGCAAGACCTGTATCCAGCCGATGCCTATTCCCAACTGAATATCGAGCCCCTCCTGCCAGCATTTGGCCACGACAAAACCGACGGGACGCTGCGTCACAGCATCTAGCGCAATCCACGACCCGGCTTTGACTACATTCTGATCCTCGAAGCTGTTTTGCCGCATGAGCGCTGGCCGCATCGGAAAGCGATCACCCAACTCCTGATTCCACAGCTCGCACAAAGCATCCGCATATTGATCGTCCCAAGGTACGTATTGCATAGGATGTCAGCCTCCCTTACGCCCTATTTCAATCCAGAAGTTTTGGAGCCTTCCACAAAATATTTCTCGGCAAACAAGAACACGATCAAAATCGGAATCAAGCTGATCAAGGCCCCAGCCACCAGCAGTTGATCCTCTGTCTTGTACTGACCACTCAAAGACAATATCCCGATCGGCAGCGTGAAGTTTTCGTCCGAAATGAGATAAATGACTGGCGCTAAAATCTCATTCCACTTCCCCATAAACGTAAAGACCGCCAGAGTTGCCAAGGAAGGCTTGCACATCGGCAAAAACACTCGCCAGTAAATCTGGAACGGATTGCAGCCATCCAGCTTTGCCGCCTCTTCGTAATCCTTCGGGATATTTAAAAATGCTTGCCTCATTAAAAAAATGGCAAACGGCTGTCCGAGCCACTCCAAAATCCAAAGCGGAGCCAACGTGTCGAGCAGTCCCAAATTTTTAAAGATAATAAACTGCGGGACGATCGTGACAATCCCCGGGATCATCATCGTTCCCAGCACGATCATGAACAGCGTGTCGCGGAAAGGAAAACGCAGCCTGGCAAAGGCAAAGGCAATCATCGAGCTGGACAATAAAGCCCCGATAACAGAAAGAATCGCGACAATCAGACTGTTGATCGTATAGCTGCTAAAATTCGCCTGTTCCCACACGGTTGCATAGTTGCTCCACTGTGTTGGATTGGGCAGCCATTCTGGCGGAAATTGCATGTACTGCTTGTAAGTTTTCAGCGAGTTAAACACAGTCGTCAAAAACGGTACCAGCATAATCAACGCACTCGCTATGACAAACAGGTATCCGACGATTTTATTGAGTGGAAAACGCTTTTGCATGGCTACCTCCTTGCCTCTTAATCATAATGAACCCATTTCTTTTGCAGCTTGAATTGGATGAGCGTAATGGCAAGCAGGATGAGGAACAACACCCACGCGATAGCAGAGGCGTAGCCCATTTTGAAAAAGCTGAATGCTTGACGGAACATGAATAGCATCAGGACAAGGCTGGCGTTATTCGCTCCACCTGTCGAGCCTGCCTCCGTAGAGCCACCCGTCATGACAAAAATCTGCTCGAAGTTTTGGAAGGAGTAAATCGTATTCAAGATGATGACCAGAAACGTCGTGCCAGAAATCATCGGGACTGTTACTCGCCAAAACTTTTGCCAAGCGTTGGCACCATCTATCGAGGCTGCCTCGTACATGTCAGAAGAAATTCCTTGCAGTCCAGCGAGAAAAATAATCATCATGTAGCCGACTGACTTCCAAATCGCAATGAGAACCAAGACCGGGATGACCCAGAATTCATCAATCAGCCAGTTTTGCGGGGCGATGCCCAGTTTGGTCAGAAAAGCATTGGCAAAACCGATCCGCTGGTTAAATACCGCATCCGCTACATACGCGATCACCGTCCAGGAGGAGATGACTGGCAAAAAGTGAACCATCCTGAAAAATTTCAGCCCCTTCAGCTTTTGATTGAGGGCTACCGCTAACAGCAACGCCAAAAACGTTTTGGCCGGAACGTACAGAAGCGTAAAATAGAACGTATTCCATAACGAGCGATAAAACAGCGGGTCTTCAAACAGCTTTTCATAGTTGTCCAAGCCCGTCCATTTAGGCGGATTTAAAATATCGTAGTCCGAAAAGCTGAAGTACAATGACGCGACCGACGTTCCCACGACGAATACGAGAAAGTGGATGAGATAAGGGGAGACCAGGAGCAGTCCCCATCTCCCCTCGCTATCCAACCATTTTCTCTTTTTCACAGCAGGCTTCGCCTGTTGCTTGGTTTGCAGCTCTAGCATGGTTGGCACACATCCTCACTGATTGATGACTACTGCTTCTTGAAAAAGTCATCCAGAACTTTTTGAATGCCTTCGTCTGTTTTCGTGATGAATTCATCCGTTCCGTATTTATCCATGAACAGCTCTGCCAGATTATCCGTAAACACCTTCACCCACTCGGTAAAGACAGCGTTGGTATCAATCGTGCCTGCGAACTCCAAGGTGTCGAGGAACACTTTTTTGTTTTCCGGCTTCGTGGCTGGATTTAGGAACATTTCGGAATTCGCCACTGATTTTTTCACCGGAATGGCTTCGCCTACTTCTGTCCACTCTTTTTGCGCTTCATCCGAAGTCGTCCAGTAGGTAATCCATTCCTTAGCGGCCTTGACCTTCTCTTCCTCTGCTTTTTTGTTGATGACCCATGAGTTGGCGATTACGGGTGCGAAGCGTTTGCCGTCCGGTCCTTTTGGCATAGGAGCGACATCGTAATTCAACCCTGCACCATTCATCGAGGTTGTTGCTGCGTAAATATCAATCTGCATTGCCACAGCCCCGCTCAAAAACGCTTTGAAGTTGCTTTGGAACGCCTTTAGATCAGCCGGATTCGGGAATAGCTTGCGCTGCATGCCGTCGACCATCCACTCGACCGCTTTTTTGTTCTCTGTGCTGTTGATAATCGATTTTTTCAACGTCGGGTCCAATACCCCGCCACCATACGCTTTCAAGATGTTAAACGCACCGCGTGAGCTACCAAAAAACGCGAAGCCGTACTGCTTCACTGATTTTTTGTCAAAGGAAGGATCGTCTGCATTTTTCCCGTTGGCATCGAGGGTCAGCTTGACGGAAGCCGCCTTCAAATCATCCCAGGTCCAGTCAGCCGTAGGGTATGACACGCCCGCTTTGTCGAACAAATCCTTGTTGTAGAAAAGCGCTCCAACTTGGATGCCCTGCGGCACGCCCCAATACTTCCCATCTGAGTCTTTGTTGAACTCCAAACCGTTGAGCTCTTCTTTGTTGATTTCTTTCGTGACGTAGTCGGTGATGTCGAGAATCGCGCCGCGTTGGGCGTAACCAAATACTTTTGTCCCGTCGCTCTGCCAAAGATCAGGCGCATTCCCTGCCGCGATCTGAGTGGTCAGCTTTTGATAAAAGTCATCATAAGGAGCCGTCATCGTCTTGATTTTGATGTGTGGATGAGATTGTTCGAATTTTGAGATAATTTCTTCCATCTTTTTCTTCGTGGGTGGATCAGAGTTGTAGCCCATATACAATTCGACTTTGTCCCCCTGCTGTGTGGAGGACTGGCTGCTACATCCCGAAATAAGCAATGCCGCGGCTAAGCCAATCAGCCCGAGTACTGAGAGAAACCTTCTCTTTTTCATGGAAAACCTCCCCAATTGCAATAAGTGAAAACTTGCATAGCTAACGATATTTCCGAACGGCTCACGTGCTTCCAGTCACATGTGGATACTTTGAAGGTGTTGGACTCTTTACTGACTGATAGGATAAAAGGATAAAGGCAGGAGTTTGTGTAGTCTAAGGAGGAAGTGGGAATCAGAATGGCGCGGAACGGCTCACCAATCGCCTGCTCCACTGCTTCTGTATCCAACATTTTGATCGTTCCCCGCAAGGAGAGGATGTAGACGAATCACCTCATCCGGGCAAATCGCCATTCAACTCGATATCACCCCTTTAGTCCGCAGAATTATTAAGCGCTTACATTCCGGTGTGACGTTGGTAAGTGATTACATATTTTGTATTATAGACGCTTGAAATAAAATATCAAGATGAATTGTCATATTTGAAATAAAGTTTCAAAACTATTTTTCGACACTTTCTCCCTTTGTTCGTCCTGTTACAAATTTTTCACAATTTTTACTGTTACTTATACGAATCTCTTTTCGTATTAATTCATGTACACCCAACTGACAAATAATGGGGATGATCAAAATGACCAAGCGTAAGGCACTCGCATTCACCCTGATAGCGTCACTCCTTTTGCCACTCACACTTATTCTGTCAAACGAAGCCGCAGCAGCCTCTTCCCACAAAGAGAAAGCAACTGTAACTGCGACCAAGTTAGAAGAGCTTTCCATAAATAATCTGAATAAAAAAGCAAAAGCGACTCTGAATCACGTCAAAGAGGCCATCCCTGACCTGAAGAACTATCACATCACCTCCATCGTAAAAGAGAATGTCGCCACGACTTCTAGTCCTATCGAACGCCTTGAAGTGATCTTGTCGAGCACACCGGACGGTACTACCCCAGACTTCGGAGTTGTCCATGTAAACGCAAGTACGGGAGAGCTGATCAGCGTCGATATTCAAAACGGCCTCTCCTCTTCGAAAGAAGTTTTAGGCGATGAGGAAGTGATCAAAAAAGGCAAGGAGCACCTCAAGCTTCTGTTTGGAAAGCAAGCAGAAAAATACAAGTTCTCACAGATCAACTCCTCTAGTGTTCAGGAAAACAAGACACAGGTTCTTGTCATTTACACTTCCCCGGAACATACCATCAACGTGACCATGGATCGTGCCGGAAAATTAAAGGCTGTCAAAAAAGACATTTATCCCAAAGCAGCGGGTAAAAACAAAAAACAAAAAACTTTTGACCAATGAAAAAGAGACGGTTCTGCCGTCTCTTTTTTGATGCTACCGAACCAACCTTACAACCCTGTAATATTTCGTAAGGTAAATCAATTTCCCATTTCTCTCATATCGATTAAGATTCTCCTGTTACATGTAAAGGGGGATCTCCAAAATGAATGGCATGGAAATCAACATTCACTATTTTCGCTTGATTAATGACTTGGGGAAAGAGTATCCGGCTCTCAATCCCGTGGCTTTTTGCGTAGCGGAATATACGGTGTTTATTCTGGCGTTAAGCGCTTTGGTGTATTGGTTTACGAGAAAACATGAAAATCGCATCATGGTCGTTTGTGCGACGTTTACGTTTGTCATCGCTGAGCTATTCGGGAAAGTAGCTGGAAGCCTTCATGCGAATAATCAGCCATTCGCAGAGCTTGCGAATGTCAATCAATTGGTACAAAAAGCAGTCGACAATTCGTTTCCCAGCGACCATACGATCCTATTTTTTTCCTTTTGCATGACCTACTGGCTTTTTAGAAAGACGACAGGACCACTCTGGATGCTACTTGCTGCTTGCGTCGGGCTTTCTCGCATTTTGGTAGGCGTACATTATCCAGCAGATGTCATTGTAGGTGCCCTGATCAGCATTGGGTCTGCCTTGGCCGTCTATATAATCGTGCCGAGATTGAGTTTTGTCCATACGCTACTTGCTTTCTATGAAAAAGGAGAGCAAGCGATCTTGCCTACCAAATCGAAGACGAGAGATTTTTGATTCACCGCTACGTCTCTGTCATCATTCCACCATTGACATGCAATACCTGGCCCGTGACATATCCCGAATCATCCGAGGCCAGGTAGACATAGGTCGGAGCCAGCTCAAACGGCTGTCCTGCGCGACGCATCGGCGTGTCGACACCCAAAGTTGTGATGTATTCTGCCGAATAGCTGGATACTTGCAGCGGTGTCCAGATTGGTCCAGGAGCAACTGCATTCACCCGGATGCCTTGCTTGACCAATTGAAGGGACAAGGAGCGGGTAAAGGAGACGATGGCCCCTTTAGTTGCTGAATAATCAACCAATTGCGGATGACCGGCATAGGCAGTAACCGATGCCGTACTAATGATGGAACTGCCAGGCTGCAAATGCGGCAACGCCTCTTGTGTGATGTAAAATAAGGGGAACAGGTTGGTGCGAAACGTGTCTTCCAGTTGCTCGCGACTTATCTGGAGGATGCTTTCTTGTGGAAACTGTACGCCTTGATTCAAAACAAGCACATCCACTTTGCCAAAACAGGCAACCGTCTGGCGTACTACCTCCCGACACCAAGCCTCGTCGCGCAAGTCTCCCGGCAGCAGCAAACATTGCCCTCCGTAATACTCAACGACTTGCTTGGTCTCCTCGGCGTCGATGTGCTCATCCAAATAAGGAATCGCTACAGCTGCCCCCTCCTTCGCAAAAGCAACCGCTACGGCACGGCCGATCCCGCTATCTCCACCCGTTATAATCGCTACCTTTCCCCGAAGCTTCCCGCTTCCGATATAGTCAGGATTATCGAAAATCGGTCGCGGGACCATCAAGTATTCCATCCCCGGTTGTCGATCCTGATGCTGAGGCGGAAACGTAAGGGGAGTTTCTTCACAAGTAGTTTTGTAACTGTAGTATGGGTATCTCGGATACATGGAAAATACCTCCTGTACGGTTTCAATCGATATCGCCATGATATTCGCCTACCCTTCTTGATGTGCGCCGTGTACGCCATCAAGGGCACAACATGGAAGGAAAATGGCATGTATGTATGACATGACCTTTTCCCGAGATGGAAGCTAACATTTATGAGACAATCATTTTGATGAACTGAAGAATAAGAGGAACCCCTTGTACAGGAATGTCACTCAAAATCAAAACTCCCGGCTGGACCACATACAAATTGGGAGGTTGTAGCATTCCATTGATGAATAGATTCACAACCGAAACTTCATTCGGATCCAGAATCCCGGAAGTACTGAATGGCATGACAGCATCACGGTTGGTATACACATTTTTGACTCCATCTGATATTGCTGTATACTGATAGGTTTCTGTTCGTATGATACCAGGCGTACATGGACATGGGGGACAGGGAGGACACGTGGGGGAGGGCTTTACTGGAAAAATCCCGGGACAACCTAATGGCTGGACGATTTGCAGACACTGTCTCCTCACGGTGTATGACTGTGTGACATAGCGCCTCATGAAATCACTCGTCCTTTCTCGAAGTGCTTCGACGGTTCACTCCGATTTACACATATAGTGAACCCCAGGCACATTCCATCCACCTGGGGCCACCATCCTATTCGTCTTAGTTAACGACAAATTCTACAACTACGGGTGTACCACCGTTTTCGGCATTTCCATCTGGAATCGTGATCGCTGTCGTTGTGATTGTGGAAGTATTACCTGCCTGAAGCACACCGTTGACGTAGAGATTGTAAAAAGCAAACGTACCAGGAAATGCTGTCGCAGCAGCGCCAGCGTCAGTGGTAAATGCAGTTGCCGCAATGGCAAACGCTGCACCAGTACCAGTTCCAGCACCCATGGTGGACGTAAATCTCAATGAGGTTAAATACGGTTTAACAATCGGCACATTGAACACCTCCTCCTCTAATTAATCCCTACTAGTAAATGATTGGTTTCATCTGATTGAAACCGACAAATGACAGTAGAAACAAGCACATTTCCCCTTAAAAGAATATAATTGGAAAACAAAATCACCCTCCCACTTTTACCAGTAGGAGGGCTACATGATTTCTAAGCTTGAAACAGTACTCGCAACTGCTCTTTTTCTGCGTCACTCAATACGTATTCTGCCATCGGGAACAGCACACTCTCTTCTTTATAGAAATGTTCCATGAGGATTTCTATTGACTTCAGCAAGTGAGAGTGGACCGCTTCTATTTCAACTGGTTCAGACTGTTCCTTTTCTACAATTCGCATGAACGACATCAGGCTTTCATGAATAAGATCATGCTCTTCCTCCATGGCAGCAATCGGTCCCATTTCCCGTTCGATATAGTTAGCCATCAGGGGATACAGGTCTTCCTCCTCACGTCTGGAGTGTTTCTCCAGTTCCGCCCGAAACGAGGACGCCAGCTCATGAAGCTCCGTTAAGCCCTTCTTTCTTTTAGTAGGATCGGCTGTAGATTTCAGGTTAGTTGCTAGATGTACGAGCTCATTCATCTGCTCAGCCAATGATAAGTGCTCGTCTTTCAATTTTTCCAGAGCCGGACACAGCTTCCTTCTCCCTTCAAACTCCTGCATCATCCCCATACATCCTATAGGCGATGGTCCCATTCCAATCCCTCCATCTACTAGTGGAAGTTAGTTACCAAAAGAAATATGATACGCTAGCTGTCCCCGATCGTCCCTAGCAACCATTCGAATACAGTCATCCTCTTGCGAAAAAACAACCGGTCCATTCTGGATGGGAATCGCAATAAACTGGCAAGGATTAAAATAGAGTCGTAGATGCTCCTCATCCTCCGTGATCTCCCATTTTGCCAGTGGCCTTTCCAAGAGAGCGGGACTGTGTGGTTCGGCATCATCTGCCAAATCTTGAATGAGTATCCCCATTTTCTTATCCACCAAGGAAGGCAGCTCTTGGTGAAGCTCGGCAATCGTTCTCTTATTTGGATTCATGGCAACTGATCACACTTCCTTCCCCGGATTATTTCCCTTGTTCTCTTCGATCTCGCTGGTCTTTTCTAAATACCATCCATGCCAGTGGGAACAACACCACTGTTGCACCGCTGAGTAATAGCACCTCCATATATCGCTGTGCAAAATACATATTGACTGTGTACTGGGTGCACACAATGCTGGCGAACAAGATCAATGCTAATAGGATGACACCTCTATAGCTGCTCTTCATATCTCTTCACCCCTACAGCGTATACAGCTCCATCTTTCTCTTGCAGCACAATTTCCGGAAGCGGTCTTCTCGGGGGACCAGCGAGCGGCTTACCTGTGGCGATATCAAATTTCCCATGATGGCAAGGACATAGCAGCTCTTTCTCATCCCGGTCCCAAAATACCGGACAACGCAGGTGGGTGCATGCATTTTGATACGCCTTGTACTCTTTTTCCTTCACATACACGAACAACGCGCTGTCATGCTCTCCTGGATAGTTAAACTCAATCGCATCTCCGGGTTTGATATCGCTGAGATTCGCGATTTTTTGTGCGGGAAACGTCTTGCTGGATGAACCCATCAGCTCCTTGGCAGCTAATGCCCCCCATGGCAGAGTAGATGCCGCGAAAAGACCGGCTGCTCCTACCATTGTTTTCATAAAACTCCGTCGATCCAGACTACGCTCATTGGAACGATTGATATTATGTGTATAATTGTCATCCTTCAACGGAATTGGGCGGGTTTTCTCGTTCTCCATAAGGTATATCTCCCCTCTAGAATAGCTTCTGTTTGCCCTGCAGAATGCCAGGCAGGCTAATTTTCACATTGGTTTCGCCTTCCAGCACATCCGGATCGTGGCTGGCAGTCCATTTGCCATTGGCCAAAGGAATCTGTGCCCGTTTTTCTTCCAGCTCTGCTTCCTCAATCCACTGCAAGGTGTTTGTCGGGCAAACCGAAGCGCACATCGGCGGGATTCCCTCTTTCGTACGGTCGTAGCATAGATCGCACTTGTACATGAGATTCTGCTCTTCATCAAATTTAGGAATCCCATAGGGGCAGGCAATCGTACAATTTTGACAACCGATGCATTTTTCTACCAGGGCTGACAATACGGCCCCAGTATCTGCGATTTGAATCGCCTGAGCAGGACAGCTGCGGGCACAAGCAGGATTCACACAATGTAAGCACATGAGAGGAATCGTTTGTCTGCTGATAAACGGGTCCACATCCAGTACGTAGTTTCGATTTCGGTTGTCGTGACCTCCACACTGTGTGCACGCCGCCAAGCAGCTTCGACAACCAATGCAATTGTCCATTTCGATGTATAAGACTTGTTTACCCATGGCGAACTCCTCCATGTTTGTGCTTGATGATTTTCGCGGCGCACGCTTTAAACTCAGGCATTTTGCTGTAAGGGTCCAACGCCGGGTTGGTCAGCAGATTGATAGACTGCGCTTTTCCCCAATGGTACGGAACAAACACCGTATCCTCTCGAATCGCCTCGATCACTTTCACGCGGTACTGCGCCTCGCCTCTTCTCGTTTTCAGAGTGACCAGCTCATCGTGTTCAATACCATAGCGTGTCGCTGTTTTTGGGTGAACCTCTAGCAGCGGATCAGGATACATGTCCGTCAAAAACGGGATTCGTCTTGTCTGGTTCCCGGACAAATAGTGGAACACAACTCGCCCCGTCGTTAACCGCAAAGGATATTCTTCATCCGGCTCCTCGGCTGGCGGACGGTACGGCAGCGCACATATTTTGGCTTTGCCATCCGGGTGATAAAACTTTTTATCCAGGAATAAATGGGGCTGTCCCTCGTCGCCCTCCTCGCGGCACGGCCAGAAAACACCATTGTTTTGGTCAATTTTCTCGTAGGTGACCCCGTAGTAGTCAGCTACTCCGCCTTTGGAGACCTGACGTATTTCATTGAAAATATCCTGTGGAGACTTCAAGTGAGTAAAGAATTGTCCGCGCCCCATTCTTTTGGCGATTTCTATTTGAATCCACCAGTCAGGCTTGGATTCGGCAAACCAATCCTGTGCCTGACGGTGACGAATGATGCGACCTTCGAGATTGGTAGTCGTTCCATCGTCCTCTGCCCAAGTCGTAACGGGAAGAACGACATCGGCGTATTCCGCTGATTCGGACAAGTAAAAGTCGCAGCAAACCATAAAATCCAGACTTTTCAGGGACTCCCGAACATGGTTTAGATTTGGCGCACTTACAACCGGATTGGAGCAGAGTAAGTATAAGCTGCGAATCGTTTTATCCTTCATCAGCTGGAACATCTCATAGGCAGAAACACCTTTCTGCGGCATTTCTTCCGCGGAGATACCCCAAGCACATGCGATTTCACGCACATGTTCAGGATTGTCGAGCTTGCGGTAGCCAGGCAATTGATCGGCTTTTTGCCCGTGTTCCCGCCCCCCCTGACCGTTTCCTTGACCAGTGAGGGTTGCCACACCTGATTTTGGTCGGCCAATCTTGCCTGTGACGAGAGACATGTTGGTATAGGCGGATACGTTGTCTGTCCCTTTCGACTGCTGTTCCACACCACGGCAAAACATCACGATCGCATCGGGTGCCCTCCCGAAAATGTCGGCAGTCCGCACAATCTTCTCCACCGAAACCCCTGTTATTTCGCTGACATACTCCGGTGTGAAGGTAGCAACCACTTCTTTTGTTTCTTCAAAACCATTCGTATGATTTCGAATAAAGTCTTCATCTATGTGCCCATTCTTGATCAGGAGATGAACGATTCCGTTTGCGAGCGCCAAATCTGTCCCAGGCCGCAGATCCAGGTGGATATCAGCTCGACGTGCCAAAGGTGTTTCCCTTGGATCGGCTACGATCAGATAGCCGCCTCGATTTTGCACTTCCCAAATACGGAACATGCTGGTTGGGTGACACTCGGCCGCGTTTGATCCGGCCAAAAACAAGCAGTCTGTTTGGTGAATGTCCGTCCAGGGAATGGTAGAACCGCGGTCAATCCCCAAGCTTCGATTCAATCCTGCCGCTGCGGAGGACATACAGAAGCGGCCATTGTAGTCGATATAGCGAGTTTGCAAGGCAACCCGCGCAAACTTACCCGTGAGATAGCATTTTTCGTTCGTCATGGAAACGCCAGAGTAAACAGACAAGGTATCTTTGCCATAGTTGTGTTGCAATTCCTTGAACTTGGAAACGATCAAGTCAAGCGCTTCTTCCCATGACGCTTCTCGAAAGCCTTCCGCCGTGCCTTTTAGTGATGCATCTGTTCGAATTAACGGCAGCTGTATCCGATCCGGATGATTCACCTGCTGATAAGCCGTCACCCCTTTTGGGCACATCTTACCCAGATTGACAGGGAAATCGTACCGTGGCTCCACTCCGATAATCTTGTTCGTCGTTGTATCTACACGCAGGTTCATCCCGCATTGCATACCGCAGTAGCAGCAGTGCGTGCTAACCAATTTTTCGTTAGGATGTATCTTGTTTTCAATTACTTTTAAAAATTTATCCTTTGGCATGTTGATTTGCCTCCTTGGCATTGATCTCGTGCGTAGGAACTCCTGTGAAGCGGAACATCCGGTATTTTCTGCGGCACGGCAAGCAAAGTTCAGCCAAGTGGAATCCTTCTTCCATTTGAAAAGCCATTTCGTTTTTACCCAGCACGTTGATTACATCTGCCGACTGTTCGGCAGAAACAAACTCATTGCTGCATACTTTGCACTTTTTCATTTCCTGTTCGCCATAGTGTTCGCGATAATTGCGTGCAAACACACTCATGGGACGGAATGGTATGTGAGCCAGTTTTCCAAAAGGTAGATAAATCAATGTTACAATCACTGCAAATTGATGAGTGACGGATATGACCGGGTGCCCAAAGCCCCCTAAGAACATATTGCTTGCGGTTAACATCAAGCCTGTCACGCTGATAAACAGCAGCAGGTATAAAGGCAAAAAGTCGTAGACAAAGGATTGTTCAGCCCGTGCCTGCATGTTCTTTAATCTGCGATACAATGCCATGACTGCTCCACCGATGACCATAAAAGCAGTAATGTTCAACGCGTTATAAAAGAGAAAGGCAACCCAGCCATCCGCTTGTACGGTCAGAACATCCACACCCATGAACACGACCTGATAGTAGCCATTGTCCGTCATCGTGAAGTACATCCAGCCAAACACTAACGGAAAGGTGACAAACGCGGCCAGGATGCATCCCCATCCCAGCAAGATGTGCTGTGTCCAGCGATACCATCCCCGATTCCAAATAAAGCGATAGATGGCCAGATGATCCACCGTTGTATTCGCCGTGCTTTTACGAAAGAGAAGTCGTAGCCCCTTTTTCAAAATGACATTCGTTGGCGGGCGATCTGCCCACGCAGAAAATCGATAAAGGAAACCTCCAATAAAGACAAGAGTCCCTACCATATAGCCGTAAAGCGCCAAATCAATATGCGTGAAAAAACGTGTTCCCACGTAACTTAGGACGAACAAGCAAGCGATGATGATAAAAGCACGCTTCGCCACCTTGGAAGCAAATAGATAGTTCATACAACACCCTCCCTGCTGCTGCTCATTTTTTCCTTTCGCTCGAGTCCATTGTAGCAACGGCTCGTAACCTAGGTTGTGATTTACCTCACACCACTGCCAAAATCAGGACGATTTCCTCTTCCCAAACCATCGATTTCGAATGATATAATGAGTTACCTTTGTATCCTTGTTGTAAGGGGGAACCACATGACCGGAAATGGCACAACATTTGTAGAGCAGATTTCTTCCGATTTTGTGAATAGCCTTGAAACATTTTCTGTTCGGAAAAATTTTGTTCCTGGAGCCGTTCTGTTTTTGGATGGTGAAAGAGCCGATCAGCTATTCTTAATTTCGTCGGGCCAGATTAAGCTCACAAAAAACACGAACGATGGAAAAGAACTGACACTACAAGTATTTGGTGCAGGAGAGCTAGTCGGCGTCTCCGGGCTTTTCGAACAGGAATTGATGTACACCTCTACAGGCACCATGTTGATGGAGGGTGAGATATGGATCATCCCGCGACAAGGGTTAGAAAAAATGCTCATCAAAAACGGTCAATTTTGCGTAGACTTCCTGCGTTGGATGGGATTGATGAACAGGCGGATGCAGTCTAAATTTCGTGATTTGCTACTCAATGGCAAAATGGGCGCCTTGTATTCAACGCTAATCCGCATGAGTAACACGTACGGCAAGCCACACCCCGAAGGAATCCTCATCGACCTTTCCCTTACCAATCGTGATTTGGCACAATTCATTGGCCTGACACGAGAAAGTGTCAACCGAATGCTTTCCGATCTGAAAAAACAGGACACTATCGATCTACTTCCCCAGGGGCTTATCTTGATTAAGGACCTTGCCTATTTAAAAGAAGCGATTTATTGTGATGACTGCCCTCCTGATATTTGCCAAATGTGAGCAAACTCTACATACTTTTCTACATAAAAAAAGTCCTGGACTTGTCCGTCCAAGACTTTTTTTATGAGTGATTCAAGCTTCTTTATCCATGTCTTTGCTCCGCAAGCTCGCTGAACATGCCCGCATAGTACTCGACGTCTCCTGCATCGTCTTTAATCGCGCTGATCGTTAACCATTGGAGATACTGATCCCCATTCTTCCGTCGATTCCAGATCTCTCCTTGCCAATAGCCATTCTTCTTGATTGAGTCCCACATCTTTTGATAGAAGTCGGCATTCTGTCTGCCTGATTTCAAAATATTAGGAGACTTGCCAATCACCTCATTCATCTCATAACCGGTCACTTTCGTAAAAGCGTGGTTCGCACTTTTAATGACTCCTCGTGTATCGGTAATCAGTATCGCCTCTCCCGTCTTTTCCATAATGGTGGCGGCGAGCTGCAGCTTCTCTTGGTAAAACATCCACATCACCAAGACCAAGCTTACCAGTGCAAACTGCGATAACGCCATGAAACCGATCGCGTAATGCCCGGTCAGATTAAACAGCAGCGTTAGGATCAATGGCGGGAAAAATCCTCCTAATCCCCCCATAGCAGATACGATCCCATTTACAATCCCCGCTTGTCGCGAGAAATACATCGGCACCAATTTGAACACAGCACCGTTACCGATTCCGGCACATGCCGCTACCAACAAGCACCCTACTGTATACATCAAAATCGATGGCGAAAACGATAAGACAATACCAGACAAAGCGAGCCCGGCAAACACAATCATCAATGCCTTGAAGGGGTTCCACTTATCGCCTAGCCAGCCCCCCAATGGTCTTGCCAGTGTCGCCAAAAGAATGAACCCTGCTGTTCTCATACCTGCATCTACTTTATCCAGTTGGAAATGGGTCACTAAAAAATTCGGGAGATACACGGTGAAAGCGACGAAGCAACCAAACGTAATAAAGTAGAACAAACTGATTAACCACAGCTTTTCGTTTTTGTAGACACTCTTTATCTGCTGACCAAGAGGAGTGACTACCTTAGGTTCATTTTTATCCCCCATCAAGAAGGTAAGCACTGCGAATCCCACAAGCAATAGCATAAACATCTGTACAGTCGTTGCCCATCCAAACGATTTAGCCAGAACTGGCGCTGAAAACGTCGTGATCGCTGTACCAATATTCCCCATACCGTAGATTCCGTTTACAGAACCATGCTTCTCTTTCGGATAGTATTTAGGTAGAGATGTGACACCAACAGAAAACACCGCTCCGCCTATCCCTATAAATAACCCGCCGATTAACAAATCGGTATAAGTGGTCGCCTGGCTAATATAGAAAACAGGAGCCAGCAGCAAGAGAAAGCTGATGCTAAATAATAGTCTCGCGCCAAATCGGTTACTCCAATATCCAACTGGGATTCTTAGCAACGATCCAAGAAGAACAGGAATCGCTGTCACCCACGCCACTTCACTTGCACTCATGTGTACGGTTTCTTTGATAAAAGGCATGAGCGACGACAGAATGACCCATACCATGAAACCGACCGTTAGACTTAACGTCTGTAGCGGCAACTGCCATTTTCGTACCATAACAACACCCCTCAACTTGGGAAATCTTCTTCATCCCCTATGATAAGAGGCAAAGTTTGGTTTCGTTGTGATTTTAATCACAGCTCCTTCCAGATAACCCGCTTATAATCAAAGCGAAATCTTGAATCGAAGGAGTGATTATACATGTTTTGTTATCAATGTGAACAGACTCCATCAGGTGGTTGTAAGGTCATCGGCGTTTGCGGAAAGAATGAAGATCTTGCGAGTATTCAGGATACCATTATTTTTGCTTTAAAAGGAATTGCGGCTTATGCCACACATGCTCGACAACTGGGCTATATCGATCCTGAAGTGGATGGGATTACACAGGAAGCTCTTTATTTTACATTGACGAATGTGAATTTTAACTTGGATGAACATTTGCAAATGGCCATGAAAGTAGGCAAAGCTGCGCTAAAAGTCATGGAGCTTTTGGATCGGGCTCATACGGATCATTTCGGAGTCCCAGAGCCAATCACAGTCTCGCAAAATAAAATAGAAGGAAAATGCATCGTTGTTACGGGGCACAATCTGTTTGCTCTCGAAGAGCTGTTAAAACAGACAGAAGGACAAGGAATCAATGTATATACGCATTCCGAAATGCTGCCTGCACATGGCTATCCCGAGTTAAAAAAATATCCTCATTTGAAAGGGAACATCGGGAAAGCATGGTACGATCAACGTCAATTGTTCGAGAAATTTCCCGGCGCTATCCTGGCTACAACAAACTGTGTCATGCCTATTCGAGGCAGCTACGCCGATCGTTTCTTTTCGTATGATATAACCGGTTTGGAAAATGTGACGAAAGTTGTAGAGAACGATTTTGCGCCGCTCATTGAAAAAGCATTGTCTCTTCCTGAGGCTTCTATCGAATCCGAACTGACATTGACGACCGGGTATCATCATAAAACGGTTCTCGGCATCGCTCCTGAAATTATCCAGGCAGTCAAGGAAGGAAAGATCAAACGCTTCTTCGTCATCGCTGGTTGTGACGCTCCTGGCAAGGGTGGCGAGTATTACCGTGAGTTGGCTACGTCCTTACCGCCAGAAGCAGTCATTCTTACGACCTCCTGCGGAAAATTCCGTTTTAACGATGTAGATTTCGGTACCGTGCCAGGTACCGACATCCCAAGATATATCGATTTGGGACAGTGCAATAACTCCGTTTCTACTATTACGATTGCAGCTGCATTAGCCGATGCCTTCGAGTGTGAAGTAAACGAGCTGCCGGTAAGTATCGTTCTTTCCTGGTTTGAACAAAAAGCGGTTGCCATCCTGCTCGGTCTGTTTAGCCTAGGGATACAAGATATACGGATCGGCCCAAAATTGCCTGAGTTCATTCAACCCGGTGTTCTGCAAGTACTACAAGACTTGTTCCATATTCAGTTGATTGGTGATGCTCAAGAAGATATGAAGCAAATGCTCGGAATCACTCAATAAGCTATCACCTGTGGCCGTAATCACAAAAGGAGGCACCTTATTCTAACAGGAAGGTGCCTCATTCTCGTAATGGAAGCAAGATCTGAATCAGACACGCGGTATATTCGTGACCGCCGTCCATGTTCCCACTTCTCCTGCTCGTATAGATGGGGGCTTCATTCGAACGTTTCCTCGTAATACATAATGGCGCAATCCTAACGTTAACTCGTCTTTGTAAGCAAAGGTACCAACAAAATTGGCATAAGGTGATTCAATCGTGATTTGCCTACTCCTCTCATCCCAGCTTCCTTGTATGGGAATCGGGGTACCTCGGAAATTAACGGTTCCACTGACCCTGCCATTCGAGACAGCGGAAATTACTAAAGTGCCTAACGTGGTGGGTCTTCCACCAAAGCTAGCGAAAACATCCCATGTTGAGGGGTACGGCAAACTGACCCGAGTCGTCTGTCCAATTGCCACGGTCGACCTCTCCTTTCGATTGGCTTGAGAGTGAAGTCAAATGGTATGATACGCTACAGTATACGTAGCCATGATGAATCTTCCCGTAGGCGGAAGCACAACTTTATTTTTCATGATAGTCGAGCTTGCGCTGGTGCCCACAACGGGTAAGAAAAAAGAGACGGTTCCCCGCCTCTTCTCTATTACTTCCATTCTGTTTCCGTTTTGTGTTCAATTATGGGTATGATTTTTTGTTCACCGTCTTTTATCATTTGTTTCAGTAATTCATCGCTGATCGTTACTTTATTTTTTCCGTCTTGAAGTTGTCCTTCAGCCATTGTTCTTCCAATCACATCGATCACTTGTTGTCTTGAGACATTTTTAGATGCTGCAATCTCGACAACCGTTTTCCCTTTGGCTAGTTCTTCTTTTAACTCCGTCGCGCTCATTTTTAGTAAAGCTAGCAGTTTTTCATCGTTTAAAATGGTATCAGCGGTATAATCAGGCTTACCATTAAAAGAGAAAAATCCTTCTACTTTATTGTTTGATGGTTCAAAATCTACCGGAGCAAGACTAATTCTATTCCCCTGAACAAATACTTGGTAACCCTCTCCCTCTGATCCCTTCTTGGTGTAATTCAAGATAAATGTTTTTTCATTTGGATTCTCCATTTGCTCTATGGCAACTTCGTAATCTTTGATGTTGCCATACAATTTATCAATGAGCTGATCTACCTTCCCCTTGATTTCCTGATCGGGTAAAGTAATGAGTGGCTTCTCCTTAGGCTCCCAATTCTCTTGAGTCAGGTCTTGAATCACATCCGTAATACCGTTTGTATGGAGGGTTAACTTTTTGCCGGTTCCTCCCTTTTCCTGCAGGACGATGCTTAGTTGGACCTTTTTGGTTGAATCATTGGGGTCTCCAAGGTAGCTAGCCTCGATAATCTCAAACGATCTTGTTTCGGGAAATGCGCTATACAGCTTCTCAAGTGTTGCTTTCCCAGCCTCATCCAGCTTGACTTGTTCAGAAGTCATTGGTGCTCGAGTAAGCATGTCAATTACAGTAGGGGCCGCAAATGCTGCGGTTGGGATCAAAATCGCAGCAGCAACAATTCCACCAATTAATCGTTTTTTCATGGTTATTTCGCTCCTTTTTCGTTGCAAATAGTGAGAATAGGATTGTTCGATTCGTTTGGAAATGGCCGGCGGGCACTCCATCGTTTCTGCCTCTTCGTGCAGATGTTCTCGGATTTTGTGTTCAATAGTCATTGATCTTTACCATCCTTTCCAGGGGCAGATTCCCTAAGTTTCTTCGAAGTGCCTGGAGGCCAGCATGATATCTGGACTTGACTGTACCCAGCGGAATATCGAGCAAGGTCGCAATTTCCTCAAGAGTATAGTCGTGATAAAAGCGAAAGATAATCACTGTCCGCTGTTTGTCGGTCAGTTTTCGTATGGACTGGGATATCACTTGGTTTGTAGCATCCATCAACGCAGTATGTTCATCCCAATAAGACTCTTCGTGGGAGAAGGCACGGATGCGTTCAAAAATGCGGAATCTCCTCCAGCTCTTGACCCGAAATCTCTGCACTTGACGGATTACCAGGCCATGCAGCCAAAACTGGAAAGGACGGTTCGTATCGTAATTACCAAGTGAGGTCCACATTTGCATATAGATTTCATTCATGACATCTTCCCGATCCTGCTTATGATCTATCAGAAAGGAGACAGTCCGGTAGACGTCCTGAAAGGTGGCATCATACATCGTATGAAATGCCTGTTCATCACCCTCTTTCATTTGTATAAGTAATTGGTACATCTCTTCATTTTCCATTCAGAGGGCCCTCCTGAGTAAGCAGCTTACACCCTATATTGTCTCTCGATCGAAAAAAGGTTCGGTTCTCTTCGTATTTTTTTTGCTACCTCTCACCCCACCACAGTCAGAACTTCCCATGTTTTGGAGGTTGATCACTTATTTATGTCGAAATAAAAAATGACTAAGTAAATCCACAAAGTCAGTTCGAAAAATAAAGTGTGGGGGCGTGTAAAATGACTGTAAAAGAAAAGCTACTATTCATAAAAGAAAATGGCTACCAAGCACCATCCGATACATTTCCATTCGTATTAGAAATGATAAACGAAATTGGTTCTTTGGATTCCACATTACGTGATGACCTCATCTATACAACCTTATCACATTGGATTCCTGGTAATTCGCTAACCACAAACGAACTAGAACAACTGATACCAATCATTCTAGATAAAAACCATTTGCTTTTTAAGCTTGGTGAAACAAATGCAGACTCTGTCTTTACCCGCTCTTTCTCTATGCTAGTCATACCACTACTCCTCATGCGACATAGAGAATCACCCTTTCTCTCCAGCGAGAACATCCATGAGATAAAAGAGAAAGTATTTTTCACCGTACGAGAAGAGCGAGATTACCGAGGATATGATGAAGAAAAAGGCTGGGCTCATGCCATAGCCCATGCAGCGGATGCATTAGACGATTTAGCTCAATGTTCCGAGTTGGATAAAAGTGACCTCATAACCATCCTCGATTTGATTTACGAAAAGGTGACCATAACCGATCGAATTTACTCCGATGGGGAAGATGAGAGAATGGTAACAGCCATTGTTAGCATTCTGAATAGAAAAATGCTCAGCCAGAGTCATGTAGAGCAATGGATTCAAAGTTTTGGTGATGTGGATAAGAGTTCCGAATTTCTGCCTGCCTTTAAACAAAAAATCAATATAAAGAATTTTTTGAAGAGCTTGTACTTCCGCTTGAAATTTTACAAAGGAGATGCCGATCTCTGCCCAACCATCGAGCAGACATTATTTAAAATAGAAAAAGTATACTATTCCTGATATCTAATGAAACGCAAACAAAATCAAAAAAGAGGCGGTTCTCCCGCCTCTTTTTCGCCATTTCTTCATCAAATATCTTAATCATTTAATCCCTTTCCATCGAGAATTTGTTGCATACATTTTTCAATCCTTGCCTCTCGTGTTTTGGCTTGTTTGGGTGCTGAAAAATGAAGAAGGTAGGCTCTTTGCCGTCCCGGAGTCAATGCTTCAAAAGCAGTTTTCAAGGCAGGGATTTCATTCCATTTATTTTGCAATTCTTCTGGAATGATGTATTCTTCATGCTTTTTAAAGTCCACTTCCAAACCGGCTTTTTCAACTTCAATGGCTTCCTGAATATAGGCCTTTAGAATGGATTGGATTTCCATGATTTCTTCTACATTGGTGAACCGGATCTGCCGCGCAGCCTGTACATTCTCCGTTTGTTGAATGAGAATCCCGTGAGGATCCTTTAACAAGGCACCTTTTTGAAACAGAAGCGCACAATATTCTTTAAATCCATGTATTAAAACGATGTTTTTTTTCTCAAACGTGTAACAAGGATGCATCCACTTAAAATCTTCGGTCAACTCACAATCAAGAACAATACTTCTCAGCTTTTCGTATTCTGCCTTCCACTTTTTCGCCTTGCTTAAAAATTCATCAACCTTAGGATTCGTTTTACTTGTTGTCATCAAGGAACACCCCTCATCTAGTTGGTGTCATGTCCATTTTTAGTTTTGACATTATGGTATTTGTATTATTCTATCATCATTTATTCAGGTTCCGACAAAAAACGGTTTTCTTTTTGACCTTCATGAATGGAGTAATTTTATTGTGATAGAGGGAAAACTAACGGGAAATGTCAGATAGGGGAATACACATGATCTCAGAATTCAAGCGATTTTTACTCGGTAGACCTATGAAATCAAGTGAACTTGCCGAAGAAAAGTTAAATAAAGTGAAAGCTTTGGCGGTTCTTTCATCAGATGCTCTTTCTTCTGTCGCTTACGGAACAGAACAGATTCTTCTCGTGCTAATTACTTTGGGTGCAGTAGCGATGTGGTACTCTATCCCCATATCCATTGCGGTTGTTGGGCTTTTAACCATCCTCATTTTGTCTTACCGCCAAACCATCTTTGCTTATACAACTGGTGGTGGAGCATACATTGTCGCAAAGGAAAATTTGGGAACCACTACTGGACTAGTTGCAGGTGGCTCTTTGCTCGTGGATTACATTTTAACAGTTGCTGTGAGTACGTCTGCTTCTACAGACGCTATTACCTCAGCATTTCCAGTACTACATGAACATCGCGTTCTTCTTGCCTTGTTCATGATTGCAACCGTAACGGTATTAAATTTACGTGGAATAACAGAATCGGCAACGATTTTAATGTACCCTGTCTATTTGTTTGTTGCCGCTATTCTCGTATTGATTATTGGCGGCGGGTTTCAATGGTTGGCTGGAAATGTTCAAGCTCATCCCCCCGAATATGGGGCAGTTGTTCCGGGTATAACTTTATTCCTGCTCTTGAGAGCGTTTAGTTCAGGGTGTTCGGCATTAACAGGGGTAGAAGCCGTATCCAATGCGATTCCAAACTTCAAGGACCCCGCACCGAAAAATGCAGCATTGACTCTTATGATGATGGGACTCATCCTCGGTGTTATGTTCAGTGGCATTAGCCTGTTGGCTTATTTATATGGTATTTCACCAAATCCAAAGGAGACTGTGGTATCTCAAATCGCCTCTGCTGTTTTTGGACGAGGAATCATGTATTACTCGATCCAAGCTGTTACAGCACTTATTTTATTCCTGGCCGCTAATACTGCTTTTGCAGCCTTTCCTTTACTCGCCTTTATGTTTGCCAAGGACAGATTTATGCCAAATATGTTCATGGTTCGGGGAGATCGTCTTGGGTTTTCAAACGGGATTATTTTCTTGGCTATTCTTTCCGCCCTATTAGTGATTGCGTTTAAAGGAGAAACGGAAAACTTAATCCCTTTATATGCCCTTGGGGTTTTTATACCGTTTACCTTGTCACAAGCCGGAATGATGAAACGCTGGATTTCCCTAAAACCCCCCGGGTGGCTACTCCCTTTTGTTATCAATACGGTAGGAATGCTAACGACCCTTACCATTTGCCTCATCTTTTTACTTACAAAAATCTCACAAGTATGGCCGATTTTTGTGTTCCTGCCTATCGTCATCTTCATCTTTAGGAAGATCAATCAGCATTATAGAGATTTGGCAGATGAGTTACGACTTGATATGGAAACAGACAAACCCGAACCAAAAGGGAGTGTCATCGTTATTCCTGTGGCTGGGATTTCGCAGGTTGTGAAAAACACCATTAGTTATGCACAATCCTTATCAGACGACATTGTCGCGGTCTACGTCGGATTCAGTGATGAGGACATGAAAAAAATGGAGGAAAAATGGGATCTCTGGAATCCCGGAGTACGTTTGATTGTCCTGCGTTCACATTATCGCAGTATCATCAGACCTTTGTTTAAGTTTATTGATACGGTTGAGTGGAAAAAGGCAGAAACGGACCACGTTACTGTCATGATTCCACAGTTTATTACCAAGCGCTGGTGGCATAACTTACTTCATAACCAGACGAGTCTATTGATCCGCGCGTATTTATTCGCCCGCCAAGATGTAAAAATTGCTACGGTTCCATATCGGTTAAAGAAATGAAGCAGTATCCATTAAGCCATACACAACGAAGAAAACCCGTCCCTTTGTAAGGTGACGGGTTCCATCATTTTTGATTACCTTGATCATCACGACTCTGATTCAAATCCAGTATGAGCCTAAAATTAGATTGAAGGACAACCCAATCATACACTTTTTTTACGCGAATGATTTCCGGTTGAATACTATTGGGGGCTCCAAAGGTGACGGTAACCACAAAGCTGCATGAGGCCGTATTTCCTGACTGATCCCTGGCTGTGCAGGTGAGCATTGTCATTCCTACAGGAAAGTCCATGGTAAAAGTTGCAACTGCAATGGGGGCAGGGGGAGAAAAGGACCGTGTCATCCCATGACAGGTAATCGAGGTTACCCCACAAGTATCAGTGGCAGTGACTTCATAGGTAACCGTAGCGGAAGTTCGCCCTGGTAAAACAGGGACTGTGATATCCTCAGGGCAAGTGATGGTTGGAGGCTCGTCAATAACCGTGATGGTAAATGAACATACTTCCGTATTCCCAAATATATCTTGTGCTGTACAGGTGACAACAGTATCCCCCACTGGAAAAAGGGAGCCAGAAGGCGGAGAACAGGTAACTGTGACTCAGGGGCAGGTGGCAACAGGTGTTGGATAGTTTACGATCGGGCAGGGTACTACCATGTCAGGCGGGCAGGTTGGTGGCTGCACGCAGCCATTTAGCAAAACAGAAACATTGCCCGAATCCTCGTTTGCAGTAGCGATGTCAACTCTTCCGTCTCCGTTAAAATCAGCTACTGTAATGCTGAAAGGACCTGCTCCTGTAGGGAATTGAAAGGGAGTCGAGAACCCTCCTGACCCGTTGTTTATAAGTACAGAAACGTTATCAGAACCTGCATTTGGGGTAGCCAAATCAATGGCTCCATCACAATTAAAGTCCGCCGCTGTTATATCAAAAGGAAAGGCATCAGTGCCCAAGGGAAAGGGACTCCCTGCTGCTTCTGTAAAAGAACCGAATCCATTGTTTAGAAAGACGGTTACATTACTCGTAGCAATATTAGCGACAGCAATATCGATAGACCCATCACCATTTAAGTCAGCTGCTACAAGGCTAAGGGGGGATGATCCCCCTGGAAGTACAGAGAAACTCACTCCAGGAGTTTGGAACGTACCGTCCCCATTCCCGTTAAATATCGTTATATCATTCGTGTCCCGATTGGCAGTGGCCAGATCAAGCTTGCCATCCCCATTAAAGTCGGCCGCTACAATATCAAAAGGGGCCAAACCAGGGGTAGTGGCAAAAGGACTTCCTGGCGCCATGGTAAATACACCTGATCCATTATTCAACAAGACAGTAATGAAGCTAGTTCCTGTAATTTGGCCTACATTTGCTATAGCTAAGTCCACACCGTTTACACCATCAAAGTCCCCTGTAGCAATAGCAAAAGATTGCGAAACAGCAGGAAACACACCTGTACTATAAGCTACAGGTGCAGCAAAGGTGCCATCCCCGTTATTCAAAAGGATAAAAACGCGGTCATTGGGAGTTTGATCCGTTACAGCCAAATCAATGTGGCCATCTCCATTAAAATCTGCTGCTGCAATTTGCCCTAATAAAGACCCAGGGAACAAAGTATTGAAGGTTATCGTTTGCGATACGGAAAACACGCCGGAACCGTTGTTGATAAGAATAGAAACATCGTTGGACCCAATATTCACTACGGCTAGGTCTATTAAACCGTCTCCATTAAAGTCAGCAGATGTAATGCTGGATGGAGATGTCCCTCCCGTATCATATTCGACTGCGGGCTGAAAAAATGGGCAAGCCAAATTGGATTCACCCTTTCTTGTAGAAATACAGTCAGCCATTCCTTATCAACAATAAAGGATAAAAAATGCACGTGGTGCATACTATGCAAATGCCTTTGATCTTGATATTGCTGTTTAGGCAAACCCGTCTCCTCAAAACAGGGACGGGTTTGTTGTTTTTTGAGCATATATTGATTTTTTTAACCGATTGTTCCTTATACTTGAATTTATTCCTTTTACTGTTTTGCCCAAAACATCAGAATGTAATATATTCCTAAGGGTAATTATCCATTTTTAGAAATTAAAGGAGGACCATAATGATTTTTGCAAAAAAAATCACCAAACCGTTTCTAAGCTTTGCACTTATGTTTTCTGTTTTATTTTCTGGTCAGGGAATTGTGCTTGCAGAAGAAGATCATTATTCTGGGGATTTGATCCCTACTATGACAAGCAATACTGCTCCTAGTGGAACTGTTACTGCTAGTAGTATTTGGAGTGTGAACAATCATCAACCTTTTCATGCTTTCGATGATTCCGATGCAATGTACGGTTGGTGCAGTGCTGAAGGTGCTTTAACAGGCTGGGTAGCCTATGAATTCAATAATCCTGTAAAAATCGAAAAATATACACTTAAACCGCGAAAGAATAATATTGATGGTGTTAAGGAGCAACCGAAAACATGGACGTTTGAAGGCTGGGATGGAACAAATTGGGTAGTTCTTGATACTCAAACTGGTGTAACCGATTGGGCAATGGGTAAAATAAAAGAATTTACTTTCTCGAACCAGACTTCGTTTAACAAATACCGTATTAATATTACCGCGAACAACGGTTCTCGAAAGTTTGTGACTATTGGCGAAATGGAAATGATGGAGAAAGTCAATTCCACTCCCAATCCTGAGCCTGAGCCGGAACCGGAACCGGAACCGGAACCACAACCAGAACCACAACCAGAACCACAACCAAATCCAACTGGTGACGATGCTCTTCTTGTTATTAAAATGATCAGTGGACTCGAGAAAGAATTTGAACTATCTGCATCTGAAGTACAAGACTTCATCGTCTGGTACAATGGCCGTGCAGACGGACATGGCAAAGAAACATATATGTTCGATAAGGACTTTAACAAGGGACCATTTACTTCTAGAAAAGATTACGTAGCATTCAGTAAGATTCAATCGTTCGAAGTGATGGAATATACCAAATAACACGACGAGGCACCTCCTATCTAACAGGAAGGTGCCTCAAATTTTTGAAGACGCTGACGCCTGCTAGTGTGTAGGGGGAACGCCAACATATCTGTAGGTAATGATCTTTATGAATTCGTCTGTAGCTTATCCACATAGTAACAACCGTAAAAAAGCCCCCGAATAATTCGGAGGCAACCATTTAACTAATAGCTAATTATACTTCTCTAGAACTTCTTTCTTCAATTTATTAAACTGCTCAACATTTTTACCAAAATATTCACTTTCCTCTAAACTACGGTACGTATCAGTTGGTTGTGCTTTTTTAGCCTTTGTATTCTGCATACCTGCACTAATATCATATTTACCCTGATACATTCCAATAATTGCATATCCCGCTTTATCACCTGTATCTCTCAAGAATAATACGTAGGTACCTTCTTCATTCATGAGATTATAGCCTTCCACTGTATCAAAAACATCTCCCTCGAAATAAGCAGGCTCATATACAGAGATTGTATCTCCTTCTTTAAGACTTCCCTTGTGAACCTTCTGTATTTTTACTTCGGACTCTGAAGCAGTTTTTACATCACCTTCGCCAAGATTCCATCCTTTTAACGATCTCTTTCCAGTAAATTCAGCTTGCACTATATAGCCCGAGTACTTTTCAACCTCTTCGATATTTTCAAACAAAATAAAATCGGCCTGATTTATAACAACTCGATAATCTTTTTCAGTAGTGTTTAATTCTTTATAGGAAAATGCGCCTCCTATCAACAAAGCAATTGTAGCAACAGAAACAGCAATCAATTTTTTCATGACTCCACCTGCTTTCTCCTCGTACTTTCAGGATCAATTATTTTCGACTAATGTCGTAGGATCATATTGACCTGCAGTAACCCTCAAATTGTAATTGGAAGAAGACACATTGGATGTATCATAGTTACTATTAGCTCCAGAAATACCTTCATAGTCTTCTATAGCTTCGGTAACAGCACCTAGTAGATTCTCATCTGATACTGAAGCAGTGATATAGGTATCAATGAATGCATCACCCCTCGTTCATTCCGAGTAGGCTACATTGGTTACAGAAAAAGGTCCTAATAAGACTAATTTACTCTATGTTACAGTTAATGGAAATAACAACATGTAAAATCGGGTATTCTCCTACCTCTTTCCAGATTCGAAATTCTCCAACGCCCCCTTTTTTCTTGCCAAACAAAAAAAACAATTCTCTTGTGATCTCACCGTAAAAACAAGAACAACCCGCTAAGACACTAAGCCTAGCGGGCTCTTTACTACTATGATCCTCGGTAACAACTATGCACGTCCGTTCGCCTATTTAAAACGCATGAAGAGGCGGAAATGTCTGCCTCTTCATTTCTAATCAATTCCAAGCAAACCTCTGCTCTTTCCAAGGGTCACCTTGCCAATCCCAAGGTACCAATTACAAAAGCTCCATTTAACGGGGCGTTTTACATTGTCCAGAATTCATTCTCTTTTCCATTCGGATCAAGCACCCGAAGTGTCCTCAATACCTTCCTTCCAACCGAGGGAGGGGGGATTGATTGGTGCAGCAGCACATAGCCACTGCTGATCCTTCCCGTGCCGCCCCAAGAACTGTTGCACTCTTGTTTCTGGTTTCCCTAAACCGTAGAAAAAAGCCCAACTGCCCGTGTGTAGACAAGCATCGACCGAACCTCCACATCCTGTTGGGGTCAACGATCTAGTTGATCATGCCGTTTTCCGGAGTGACGGTAAAATCATAAAAAACCCCTTTTTTATTGATCGATGCTATAACGGTCGGTTTTCCCTTTTTCGTAAAGGTATACTCGTTGTATTTCGTTGAAACATTGTATCCTGTTAAATCCATATTAAAGATTTTCTTCACCATTGGATTAGCGGCAGAAATCGCTTTTTCTTTCGTATAGAACGGTTTGGCAAACACTTTTGGAATATCTCCGTCCGAAACATAGTTGCTATCTCTAAATTCATTGTACATGATAGCTGAAACCACTTTCCCTGTTTTCGCCCCGATGAAGACACTATGTGTACGGTCACGATCCATGAAGCTCCACACCTGATCCAAGTGATAGTCCGAATTCTTCAGGAGCGAGACCTCAGGGTGCAATGCTGTTACTTTTCCGTTTGATAGTGTCTTCATTGCCTTTTGCGCTGCATCGACTTCCTTGGGGTTCATTTTTTGGCTTGTATATTTTATCGAAACAAAGCTGAGCTTCCCTGTTGTCGCGTCGATGGATGCCGTTACATTCTCCCCCCTAAACACCCAACTGTTTTCTACATCCGAGCTGTTTCGATCTACCTTATCAAATGTAAAAGCCTGTGTGCCATCCATGCTTTTCAACGTGCTCATGACAGTATTTTGCAAATCTGTAGCCACTTCGCTGAACTTGAAGTTAACATGTACAGATACGACCGTTCCCTCTTTTTTGGTAACCAGAACCTCGCCTCTGTTGTCTTTGGCTGAGATCGCCCAACAATCGGCGTTCATCCCTGTAATCTCATCCAACTCGATCGGCAGACTGCCCGCCTCCTTCTGCATGGCTTGTTTGGCAGCCTCTACGACATTTTTGTCCAATTGTGCAAGTTTCTTCATTGGTTCCGGGGCCAATTGCGTCTGCGTGTCTGCATAAGCTGGTGCTGGCATGCTCGCAAATGGAACTACTGCTGACAACAGCAATGTCATTATACTAACGGCTAAAAACGTTTGTTTTTTCATTTCGTTGACTTCCCTTCTATTTTCAGATCACTTATTTGATCCAGCTGGAGGGATTTCGTGACAATGAACTTCATTTTTTTGCAGTTAAAAGACAAAAACACCCTTCACAGATTTTTCAATGTATTTTGCGCGTTCTTCCTCTCCAGACTGTTAGACACCACTCTCTATTAGGTAACGTTCACGCTAGATGTTCAAATATTAGATTCGCAAATTGTAAACAACATTAAAATTTTCACTCCTTTTAAAAATTTTGTCGAATCTCGTATGGCTGCCTTTATCAACTAAAGCCGAAAGACGAAGGGATAATTTGTCAAAAACTATCAAAATATGTCGATTTATTTATCTTTATTAAAAATATATCGTAATATAATATTAACAAGTAAAATTTGTAAGCATTTGGAGGGTTTTAAGTGGGTATATCACGTAGCGAGCGTAATGAAACTAGAAGAGAGGAAAGACATGAACGACTTCTAGCTTCAAATGCGAAAACTCAAGCAGAAGCAAATAAAACATCCAGAACATCTAGTAGTACCCAAGAAAATAATACAAATGCATCGAAGACATCCGTGCAAAATACTATTCAAGATAAAGTTGAAATTAGTGCTGCGGCAAGAACAGCAGCAAGTATGGTGCCGGTAACGTCAAAGCCTACTGCTACTCCAGTAGAGAATAAAACGGATAATAAAAGCTCTAACTTACTATCTACCGCAGGAAGTGCTGCTATACCTGGAGGCGCTTCTGGAGTATGGCGTGGCTATAAAGAGTATCAGAATAGGGTAGAAGTTCAGAAGGCTGCTGTTAATAAAAATGGTCCAACAGCTGCTCCACGCATTGCACCCTTTGATCCCAAAGGATCAGCTATTAAAGGCGCAGGCGTTGGTGCTGTAGTAGGGGTCGCAGCAGAAACCGCAAAAAACATTTATGATCATTACGACAACATTTCCAAAACAAAGGGAACCAAAGAAGCTATTGCACAAGCAGTTGAAGATAAATTCATTGCTCCCTTCGAACCTTATGCTTCTATGCCAACTGCTAAAGAAATAAGAGACTCAAAAGATAAGAAGGACAGGAAAGAAAGTATCTCAGATCGAATTGGAAGAGAAGCACAAGATGCTGTTGAAAAGGTTAAAGACTTTTTTAAAAGGTAAGTTCTCAATAAGTAATTAATCTGAAGGTATTAATGGGTGCTGCCCTCCTCAGTTTGCTCTGAAGGAGGGCTTCACTATTATTTGGGGATACCTAATGCGTCAAGCAAAGCGTTCGCTGCGTAGTGAGTTGCTTCTCTCACTCCTGGATCGTTATCACTCGCCACCGAGGACATCATTGAACTTGAGCACGAGAAAGTAATCATGCAAACTGTATTCTCCAGAAGCGTACTCGATACATATGGTGAAGCTGTTGGCGGTCCTGGGCGAAGGGTACCATGCAAATTTATTTCATTTGAAACGAATTAAGGCGGTTTCCCGCCTCTTTTTTATTCCAATCAATCCCAAGCAAACCTCTGCTCTTTCCAAGGATCACCGTACATATGCTTGCGTAACCATTAAGTGATTATTAAACACTTAAACCCGTCTCCTCAAAACAGGGACGGGTTATTTTCTAGCCATATAAGTAAACCCTTTTTTCAGCAAGGATTTTACACTTCATATTTATGGTTTCGTTTCAATGATATCATTGGTTCATTTTCCCAAACGAATCGATGGCTTGGTGTAACATTATTAGAGCCAATACAATATAAGCAACTATTTCTTTTTGGTTCTTATTTTTTTTGAAAATTAACAATGATACGGGCAATAAAAACAACAAGGTGCATACGACAAATATGATGGCTACCATATTGACTAACCATCCTTTCTTTTTAAGTATGAGCCTATATCCTTCCAAAAATAATTATAATCTAAGAACGATCCGCAGAAAAACTACTTAACTGCGGATCGCTTAACATTAATTAGTATGGAGTAATATCATACTTTAGTATTTTAGATGTAGTTTCTAAATCTTCTCTTCCCGATGTACTGGAATCATAAATTTTGTAAGTAAGAACAGCACCTGCTGCCCCTTCAGCAATTAAAGGAAGTATCATTTCCCACGTTACCAAAGCAACACCAAGCTTGAGCCCCTCTTAAATCGCTCCTAGCATCTTCTACTTTGCCCTTATGAATTTCGTCGTAAGAGCAAATGTTGTATATCCCACCCGTTTGACAATCACAAGTTATGGAATATACCAAATAACACGAAGAGGCACCTCCTGTAAAACAGGCAGGTGCCTCGCACTTTTTAAGACACTATTTATACTGAAAGAATTCCCCGAACCACTCTGAAGGGGATCGATGTTTGGTAACCTTTAGATAGATTTATTGACCTAAAACTTTAATTAGTTGTTTTTGGATATTTTTAGTTCCATCTCCAATTTGTCCGAAAGAATTGCCTCCCCATCCGAAAGCAGCTCCTTCCGCACTTACACCCAAAGAATGAATATTTCCAGACGATAAAGTTTTATAACCCTTTAAATTAGTAATTTCAACCGGTAAGGAGTAATTAGTTATCTCTCCATTACCAAATCCTCCATGTCCATTGCTACCCCACGCCCATACTGTTCCATCCTCTTTTTTGGCAAAAGAGTAATATCTACCAGCTTCAACTTCTGTTACATTTTCAAGATTCATAACTTGTACTGGAGTATATTGGGTGGTCTTTTTATTAATACCTAATTGTTCATATGAATTCTCTCCCCAAGCCCATACTGTCCCATCACTTTTCAAGGCCAAGGAATAATTGTAACCTGTTGAAATATCAATAATATCCGTCATTCCTTCGATTTGCACAGGTACCTTTGAATTATAAGTATTTTTCCCCAGACCAGATTGGCCGTATTGATTGTCTCCCCATGCCCATACAGTTCCATCATTTTTTAACGCAAGAGAATGGGAACTCCCTGCTTTGACTTTTTTCACATCATCTAGATTTGCTACCTTAACAGGAATCTTGGAAGCCTTAGTTAAAGCTTCGTCGCCTAGCCCTAGTTCATTCTTCCCCCAAGCCCATACACTTCCATTTTCTTTCAACACCAAGTTAAATTGCGATCCCGCCGTAATATCTTTCACTTCATCAAGTCCTACCATTTGAGTAGGTGTAGTTACCGCACTCCCACTTGGGCTACCAACTTGCCACTGTCCATTAGCCCCCCAAGCCCATACTGTTCCATCATTCTTTAATGCCAATGAATGTGATCCAGAACCTGCATCAATCTTTATAACATTACCTAGTCCAGACACTTGTTTTGGGACTGTACTCTCTTTAGTAGAGCCATCCCCTAATTGTCCGAATAAATTATGCCCCCAAGCCCATACTGTTCCATCTGATTTAAGAGCAAGTGAGTGATAACTACCAGCACTTACCAACTCAATCTTTTCGTGATCTTCACATGCAAATGCTTGTCCAACAGGCATCAACAGCAAAGCGGAAACTAGAAGACTTACTGATAATTTTTTCATCTTTTTCATGATTATCTCCTTTAAGTTATGATTTAATATTTTTTTGTTTACTATCATCCGAATATGCTAAAGACTTCCATTTAATGATAATTTGTATTTGTTTTGATGCTCCTTGTATAAGTTTTTAAAACAGCACAGTTATGTCGCGCTTGCAAAGTTCTTAGAATTCCATCCTCCTCTCAGTGAATCTGCTGTGTAATGCACTACATCCCTCGCTTTCAGGTCTGGACTTTCAGTGGTATAAACTCCTGCTGCTGCCCTAGTTATTGATTTTCTAATTCTATTTTACCGAATATTTCTTTGCTCGCTGAAAACGCCGGAAGTGTAAACTTGTGTCACCAAGTGTAAGCCCATGAAAACAAAAAAGAGGCGGATAATCTCCGCCTCCTTTCCCCGATCAATCCCAAGCAAACCTCTGCTCTTTCCAAGGATCACCGTACATACTCTTGTGTAACCATTAATTGTTATTAATCATGTAAACCCGTCTCCTCAAAACAGGGACGGGTTGTTTCTTAATAATATTGTTATTACATTTGGCATTGGGTTATCTAATTTCTGCGGCTATTCCCTAGCTTCTTGCTTTAATTTTTTTCTTTTTCATCTGAGATATTAAAAGCCTTTTTAAAATTTGGTACTGTTTGATCTTCCAAATGAGGTCCAGTAGTTGCTGTACCTGTATTACCAGATACCGCAATTTCTTCTCCTCTACTTACAGATTCACCTGTAGAAACAGATTTGGATTTTAGATGGAGAAACCTAATTACAAGCTTTTTATCTGTGTCAGGATCTCTATCTTTTGTTTCAATTGCCACATAATTACCTGCACTTAACCAAAAACCTGCACTTAAAACTGTTCCTTTTTGAGGACTATATACAGGCTCTTTATTTACTGCAATATCCATTCCTTTATGATCCTCAGAATATCCCCTACTTAGTTTAGTATCAGTAGTAACCCAATCCCAATTAAAATCGTCATATGGATTTATGCCTGATGCGTAAGCTGTTCCATTTCCCGTACTGACAACTGCTGATATTGCGAGAGCTAGACTAAGAATACCTACCTTTAACCTCTTTGTACTTCCATAACTTTCAATATACGGATATTATTACTATTAAGATTATATTAATCATTCAAATAATCGTCAATCAATTTAGATATTATTATGGTAAAAGGTGGGAATTCACATGTACAAAAAGTTAAAAGTATTCTTGGTGCTTTCTGTCGTTTCAATAGCTGGCTGTACTACTAGTAACAATGCGTCATCCATGCCAGCAAGTCCCCAGCCTCAATCTGTAGACTATAATAAAAAGCTAGAAATTCTTGATCGATTAGAGAACCACGACACTACCTTAAGTCGAATGACGGAAATACTAGCGATTGAATGGCATCATTTATTTACACAAAAGAATGAAGAGGATTTATTGAATACTTATTTTTATCTCACTTGGAATTTACACCCAGAAGAAAAAGAACGAGTAAAGAAAGAATTATCTACAACCCATAAAGAGCTCGCAACATACTTGGATATGCAGAAAAAAGGCATCCTTCCCGCAAAGGAAGTACATGTAAAGAATATTATGGCTGAAAGAAATCCCGATGATGACGGTTATCTCGTAAAAGCATGTTACCTTCTCACACTAAATGACGGCTCATCGAAAGAGGTTTGGGTAGAACTTAATGCAGACGACAATATGGAAACCTTTAATCCTCGTTTCGACACTTTGGATATTGGTGAAAGTCTTCCTGAGCCTAAAAATGAACAAGAGGAATTACGTCGTGAATTTATTCTTAGGGCACTTGACTACAATGTGATTAATAAAATGACTTATGATGAAATTTTAGAAATGATCGATATGAAACCGGTCGATACAAAGTAAACCTATGTAAAATAAAGTGTACGTTTTGTGTACTCGCAGATTCCTGATACAAAAAACCATTTCACAGTAAAGAACCCGTCTACTTAAAAAAGAGACGGGTTTGCTATTTCTTGAATGCATTCTGGCATGGCGTTTTTAGGGCTTCCTCCTCACTAAGCTTTTACAGCCGTTACATGATCCATCGATATCCATTGGCTATCTTCATCAGTCACAAACTTAATTCTCCTGCCGTTCTGATCGATCCACTTAACTAGGCATAGCTACAAGCGCATATTACGTCAATGCTCCGAGGCGTCGGTTTCATCGCATAGTAATTTCCTATAATCCGTAATACCTTGCGCTCAAGGAATAGGCAAATAAAATTGAGTTCCAAATAACACTTTCAAAGGCTTAATTGTTTTAGTCAACAACAAACCCATAAATCCAAAAGCCAAACGACAAATTTCGTCAATATAATCAGAACTTTAGTTGTATAATTACTTCGCCCAAAGTTTTCCAATATAACTATTTGTAACAAAAATAAAATAGATAACTGCATTCATTAATCAAATTCAAGATTGGAGGAATGTACATGGTAAGGTATTTCCTTGTTTTTCTACTCAGTTGCGTCGTCTTCATCTCAGGATGTACACAAGAAAGTCAAACTGCATCGAAACAGGCTATCCCTGAAGGATTTGAGGCATTAACATTAACAGATCAGCAGAAAAAAGAGATTTTTGAAGCTGCGGAAAAAGTAGGGGTGGATAAAGTCTTTGTGCCCTCTTTCGTAAGAAAAGGACAAAAGCTAGAGAAAATCGTTACAGGTGATCAGGTATTGTATTTCAGTTTACTTTTCTCCAATGAAAACGAAGACACCTACCTGAATGTTCAAGAGTCACCAGGAGAAGTTTTATTGGGGGGTGTTATTATCGAAGAGAAAGAGACAAAAATAAACAACGATATTCCGGCCAAATGGATATCCTTCTCTAACCATAAAGATAATATCGAAGGGGCTTCATCCGGACTATATTTCCAGCAGGACACTACCTTTATTATGATTAGTGAAAAGGTAAATGGGAAGAAAAATGAATTTACAAAATCTGCCGAGGAAGTTGCTACATTTTTAAAACCACTCATAAAATAGAGAATATCCCAACGGATTCGAGAGGAAATCCGTTGGGATAATTTTTAATCTACTTGGAATCCACCCGCACTTCCAGTTGATTCGCAGAAATCTACGGAGATGGTGTTTCCGTTTTTTAGTTTTAAAGGCTTATCAATACTATATTGGTACAAGTCACGATTCTTATAATCTTCACCACCACTCCATGCTTTACACTGCCATAAATAGGTGACTCCGCTTACCTTTTCATCAATGTACTTCACTACATAGTAACTTCCATATACCCCAATTTTAAAACCATCACCATTATTATCTTGCTTGTAATTTTTCATCTCCTTTACTATGCCTCTAAAGTAATCATCAATCGCTTCGAATTCACGGTTACTCTCAATCTGCATGTCTACTGCAAAATAGATCGGCGTATCATATGGCTGACCAGCTTCCTCTGCTTGTCGAATGGCACTTCTGCAAGCCTTTTTCCCGTTGCTAAACGTAAACTCATCGATATCTCGTCCACCATTCTGATAAACAGCTACAATATTTAATCCAGCATTAGAAATGAGCCTTGCCTCTTCTCTGGTCAACCGCTTCCAATCCGACTCACCATAATAACGTCCGATAAATTTGTACCCCTCATC
>NZ_SZNK01000001.1:5490000-5745000 GCF_005217615.1 Brevibacillus antibioticus | reverse complement strand
TAGTTCTTCAGACTACGTTCCTCATTACTATTGCTCATCCGCCCAATCCAAAAATCCGGACAACAAGCTCTCTTCTTCCGCTTCGTTTCCGCGAAGTTTCCCTTCCAACCGATCGATTCGCTTTTGATAAGCCTCTGCGTCGGCTTTGGACCTGTTTCGCAAAAGACTCCCACGCTTCTTCCACTGCTCATACGCTTGCTTCGTATAATGCAAAGCCTTCTCCCAATCCTTCAACTGATGCTCGTTCAGCTTGGCAGCCTCTATATACACCTCTTCCGGGATATATCCGGTGGACTGAATGCACGACTCCCATACGGTTAGGGCTTGGTGCCAATCCTTTTGCTTTTTGTACAGATGACCGATCGCGAGCTTGGCCCGGTTACTCCACGCATGCTCACTGTCTGCGACGAGGCGATAGCCTGTCATAGCGGCTTCCTGATCCCCAAGCGCGTCGTACCATCTGGCAATTTCGTAGCTTTCCTCGGGAGATACCGTTACGCTCCCTTGCCCTACCAATAGCCGTGTCATATGAATGTACATCGTAATCAGAGACAGGACGTCCGTCTCGTTGTGCCGCAGTACGCCTTCGATAGCATCTGGGTCTTGGGCATGCAAAAAGTCGAAATACCGCACCGGTGCCAAATAACCGGGCAAATCATCCTCGCGAAACACATCCAGCTTTTCCTGTTCGATGATACCCAATCGGCACGATTCCAGCTCCGCCTTCCACAGTCTCCTCGCCCCGTGCAAAAGGTCAAAATGACCAAAGGTAGGCAAAGCAGGTACTTGATCACGCACCAGTGTATGCCGCGTCCGCACCTGCGGCCAGTCAAAGGACTTTCCGTTGAAGGTCACCAGATGCGAAGACTTTTGTGCTTGTTCCAAAAACGATTGGTATAAGGTCACCTCTGCATGCGGGCCCGGGAGAAAATGCTGGCGCACCACGACGTGCTCCCCCTCGAAACGACTGTACCCCAAAAGAAAAATCGCATTGCCTGCCCCGCCTGACAGCCCTGTCGTCTCCGTATCGAAAAACAGCAAGTCTTCTGGCCTCCTGCCCGCAGCGGACAGCGGATGCTCTCGACCAGCCGCTTCCCACATACGGATCGCCTCATGCAGCTCGGAAAAGGCGTAAGCACCATGCTGCTGATCGATCGGATAGCGAACCTCGCGAATCATGACGTACTCGTCATCCCAGATGTAAGGCGATGCCTGCATTTCCTTCCACTTGTCGGCAAAAGGTATGTGTAGCTCGGCGTCGCTTTCCGCTGGTACAGCCGCCCTCTGCTCTTTCTGGAGAATGGGCGTTTCCGATTCGACTGTTTCGACTGCTGGCGCTACCGCTTTGTCCGTTTCCAGCGAGAGATGTCCCTTCATCCGTTGCAGCTTGGATTTAAGAGACATAAGTACTTCCCCCTTGAGCGATTCGCAGCAAGGTCATGGCTAGCCCCTTGCTGCCGTCATCTGTCGCTCCCACACAAGATGGACAGCCTGATTCACACGGGCAAGAGACAATCATCCGCTCAGCTTGCGTCAATATCGTCTCCATTTCCTTATACACTTGTTCACTCAAGCCGATGCCTCCTGGATAACGGTCGTACAGAAAAATCGTCGGCTCCTGTGAATGAACAGCCTTTCGTTGCGGTATCACGTGCAGGTCCATTGGGTCGCACATGACAAACAGCGGGGCTACATGCTGCAACACATGCGCCAAACCGACCAAGCCACGCTCCACATCCTCAGTCCCGATCTCACCCAGCAACGCTTCAGAAAAGCCGATCCACGCCGCATTTGTATGCAGTTCCTCTTCCGGCAAATGAATCGGTCCCGAGCCAATGTTTTCATGCGTCTCGAACTTGATTTTCTTAAAGATCGTCGCCATCGCATTCACAGCCACTTCTCCATAAGCCAACGTGCTCTGCGCATGTCGACGGGACTGATCTTGCTCCAAAACCTTCAACGAAACAGCCAGATTGGCGTCCGTGTAATAATCGACCTGCACTTCCCGGACATACGCCTTCTTTTCCTCGTAGTCCAGCTTTTCCACCTGGAATTGCGTCCCTTGATGCAGGTAGATGGCCTCGTCATGCAAGAGCGTCATGGAGCTGAAACGGTCCATTTCCCCAATGACACGCTCATTTCCCCGTTCACTGATGTCGATGATTACGACATTTTCCTGCGAGGCTGACCGCAGACTGATGTTGTGAGCCGGGAATGAATCGTTCATCCAGAACCACTTGCCCCGCGAGTAATGAAGCACCTGCTCCTCGGTCAAAAACTCTAGAATTTCTATGATTTCCGCACGTCCGAATGTATCTCCCTCCCGAAACGGCAGCTCGTACGCCGCACATTTGAGATGATCCACCAAAATAATCAGGTTATCGGGATTGATCCGCGCTGTCTCAGGACTACGGTCGAAAAAGTACTCCGGATTGGCGATCACATACTGATCCAACGGCGTGGAGCTGCCGACCATCACGACGACGGATTCCCCCTGCCGTCTTCCTGCCCGTCCTGCCTGCTGCCATGTGCTAGCGACAGAGCCCGGATAGCCAGTAATGACACAAGCCTGAAGCTGCCCGATATCTACCCCAAGCTCCAGCGCATTGGTGCTGACCACACCCATAATGTCACCATTGCGCAATCCGCGTTCGATCTCTCTGCGCTGGCTCGGCAAATAGCCGCCACGATACCCTTGGATCGTTTTCGGCCCAAGCTTGCGGCGAATCAACTCCTGCAAATACGTGAGCAAAATCTCTACACGTACACGGCTTCTCGCAAACAAAATCGTCTGTATGCCATTGGTCAAAAACTGCTCGGTAATGTCTCGCGCCTCCAATGTGGCACTGCGCCTAATATTGAGCTGCTTGTTGACCACAGGAGGATTGTAGAAAAGAAAATGCTTGATGCCAGACGGAGCACCATTGTTGTTGACCAGCTCTACCTCTTCTTCTGTCAGAGCTTCTGCCAATTGCTTCGGGTTGGCGATGGTCGCCGATGTGCAAATAAATTGCGGGTGGCTCCCATAAAAAGCGCAAATGCGCTTCAACCGCCGAATGACATTGGCGACATGACTGCCAAAAACGCCGCGATATGTATGCAGCTCGTCAATGACGATGTATTTGAGATGCTCGAAAAAGGACACCCACTTGGTGTGATGAGGCAAAATGGCGGAGTGTAGCATGTCTGGGTTGGTGATGACAATATTTCCTGCCTTGCGTACCATCTGCCGAATATTTGCAGGTGTATCACCATCATATGTTTCGGATTTGATCGAAAGGCCCATTTCCGTAATCAACTCATGCAGCTCGGACTTTTGATCCTGCGCCAATGCCTTAGTTGGGAACAAATAAAGAGCCCGCGCTTGCGTGTCTTCCGATAACGTCTGAAGGATCGGCAGATGATAGCACATGCTTTTTCCTGAAGCCGTGGGCGTAACCGCTACGATATGTTTCCCTTCGCGCGCATGGCGAAAAGACGTTTCTTGATGCGTGTATAAGGAAGAAATGCCTCTATTCGTCAGGGCCTCTCGAATTCGTCCGTCCAGCTCACTTGGAAATGGAACGGACTTTGCTTCACGAGCAGGAATGACCCTCCAATGCGCAATGTTATCGCGAAAACGTTCGTCTGTTTTTATGTGATCCAATATGGCTGCGATATTTTTTTTCACATTCATTTTCGTCACCTTCTTGCTACCATTTTACGAATGGACGTTCGGCATGTAAACATGGAATAAAGATCCACTTTGAACAGATACTACTACCAACCCAAGTACGTAGAGGTATGTTCATGAAAGACACTACTTTAACTTTTTTTCAGGTTGTCTGCATGCTGATGCTCACCATTGGCTTAATGAACCATGTAATTGTCATCCCGATTTTGATGGATGCCGCAAAACGGGATGCCTGGATTTCCGTTATTTTGGCCGGTGTCTTCTTCATTGTATGGGTCTGTCTTCTCTATTCGGCTGTTGCCAAAACCCGTCAGCAAAGTGTCTTTCTCTTGCTGAAAAAAGCGTACCATCCCGCTATTTCCAATATATTGGCAGCCATTGCCTGTGTCTATTTATTCATGATGTGCGCGATAACAATGAGAGATACCGTTACCTGGATTCATGTCGCGTTTTCCCCGAAAATGCCCACTATTTTCATCGCCTTCATGTTGGCGTGTATTTGTGTATGTAATGCATACTTGGGCATACGCTCCATCGCAAACACAGCGGTCCTTTTCCTGCCGCTTGTCATCTTTCTTGGATTCTTCGTCATGTCTGCCAACTACACGCATAAAAGCTATATTTTGCTAAAACCATTCCTGGAATACGGCATGCTCCCTGTATGGAAAGGTGTGGTCTTTGTCGGGGCGGGTTTGATTGAACTCATCATCCTTCTGTTCATGCAGCAGCATATTCGGTCCAAGTATTCACTACTGCCACTCTTGATCTTAGCTGTCATTTTAATTGGACTAACCTTTGGACCTGTTACGGGGGCCATTGCCGAATTCGGCCCTGAACAATCGGAGAAACTGAGATACCCTGCTTACGAGGAATGGCGCTTGGTTAATATTGGCCGATATATTGAGCACATGGATTTTTTAAGTATATACCAGTGGTTTTCCGGTGCCTTTATTCGGATGTCTTTGACGATCTTTCTCATTGTCGATATTCTTCGATTGAAAAGCAACGCGAAAAGAATGATGGTCCTTGTCTTGCTTTCTTCCCTTTTGGTTGCCATTGCCGTTCTCCCCTTCAGCGATAACGTGTTTTTAGACATGTTAACCGCTCATATCCTTCCATTTATGTTTTATACGATGGTCGTCTACTCATTCATCATTATCGTGCTCGTAAACTGGTCCAGTCGAAGGAGGGGAATGATTCATGAGGAGAAAAAAGGGGATTGATGTATTTGTCCCAAACGACCATCCACCATCCATTCCAGATGACCAGCCTTTAACCGAGGACTATTTCCGTCAATTGTTTGCCTCATGTGGAGATGTCATTATTGATACGATTAGCCTCCCTTACCACGGAAATGGGGAGGGTTCATCTCTCGTAACCATTATTTATTCAGAGGGTCTGTGCGATATCAAACAGATCAATCAATATGTGGTCCCAAAATTGTCCAAAATGCATCAAACGGCTCCCATGATGAGTTCTTTGGACATGCAGCAATATAGTGAGCTATTTTTGAAAGAGGTCTTCGATGATCGAAATCCTGATCATATTGTCAAAAAAGTATTCGAAGGGGAACTGCTCCTCTTCTTTCATTCGTTAAACAAGCTGTATTGGATGGAACTCTCCGATCCGCCGCAACGTGCACCCGAAGAATCAAATACAGAGGTCTCTGTAAAAGGACCGCGTGACGGCTTTACCGAAGAACCGCACATCAGCATCGGGCTGATCAGGAAGAGACTCAAAACCAATCGGCTCGCCGTAGAAGAGTACAGATTGGGTGATGAAACACACACAAAGGTCAATTTACTGTTTCTCAAAAATCGGATCAATCCGGATACCTTAGAAGAAATTCGCACAAAGCTTTCCAATTTGGAAGTACAGGCCCTTGTGAGCAACACGCAGTTGGAAGATATATTAACAGGCACCCGCATCCCCTTGTTTCCGCTGTTTGAGTATACAGGCCGGCCCGATTTTGCTGTGAACGCCCTGTTGCACGGAAAATTCGTCATCTTTGTGGAAGGGTCTCCTTCCGCCACCATTGCTCCTGTTACGCTGACCTATTTATTCAATACGCCGGAAGATGTCTACTCGTATTTTTGGTACAGCGCGTTTACCCGGCTCATGAGATTGTTCGGATTCATATTGGCCTTGTTTCTGCCTGGCTTCTGGATCGCCTTGATCACCTATCATCAAGACCAGCTCCCGTACACGTTGGTAGCCACACTTGTTTTATCCCGACAAGGCGTCCCTATCCCCGCCCCTTTTGAAGCGATCGTGATGCTCTTATTGTTTGAGTTATTTCGCGAAGCAGGCATGCGTCTTCCCATGGCTTTTGGCCAAACTTTGTCCGTCGTCGGCGGGCTGATCATCGGACAAGCCGCCATCAGTGCAGGCTTAACCGCTCCAGGGATTCTGGTGGTAGTAGCTATGTCCGTACTCTCTACGTTTTCGCTGGTCAATCAAGACCTCGTCGGTACGGTTAGCTTGCTTCGACTCCTTATCTTGATCGTTTCTGGCATGGCGGGGTTGTTTGGCTTTTTCATCATGGTTGGGATCATCGTGCTGTACCTAACCAATCTGCGCTCCTTTGGGGTTTACTACCTGGAGCCAATCTCTCCCCCTGTTTTTCAGGATCTGTGGAAAGTCATCTTTCGGATCCCTTGGGGAAAATGGGGGAACGTACCCAGAATGCTGCAAAAAACCAGATCAAACAAGGAGAATTAACAATCGCTATGCATAAACTACGATGTTTTTTCACAATTGTATTGATCTCTTCCCTGTTAAGCGGATGCTGGGGCGCCAGGGAAATCGAGCATATGATCTACGTCAATTCCATCGGTATCGACTATGTAAAAGGTAAATTTGTGTTTTACACGCAAATCATCAGTTTCAATAACATTGCCAAACAAGAAGCAGGCGGACAACGCAATCCTCAAACAATTTCCGTTGGCAAGGGAGAAGGAAGAACGTTGGATGAAGCCATCTTCAATCTGTACCGGACTGCCCAGCAGCGTCTGTCCTGGGGTCATATCAAGGCCATTGTTTTTACCGAGAACGCCTTGAAGAAAGATGTGATTAATCAATTATTGGATGTGATCGACCGATACTACGAATTCCGCTATACTGTATGGACGTTTGCAACCAAAGAGCCGATCGAAGACTTATTTAACGCCAAGCCGATTCTCAACATCTCCATTCTTTATTCCCAACTAAATGACCCGGAGGATATTTACCGACAAAGCTCTGTGGTAGCCCCCCTGTTCCTTTACAAGTTTATTTGGAAGTGGAAAGAAAGTGGACAAACCGTGCAATTGCCCATATTGAGTACCAACAAAGTACAGTGGACCGAAAACAAAAAAAAGCATCCCACCCTGCTCATGAGTGGCGTCTGCTTTTTGCAAAACAAGAAATTAAAGCTATGCCTGCCGCGCCCAGAAATCATGGGTCTACGCTGGTTGGATAAAAAAGCACGCCGTCCTGGCATTACCGTTTACCATAATGGTGAACCCATTACCACACTCGTCATGGAAAAGATCAAGCCTGCGATCATCCCTCAAGTGGAAGATGACAAGGTGACGTTTCATCTCAAGGTGAGTACAAAGGCAAACATGCCCCAATTGGTGAAAGCCGTTCCAGAGAAGGACTTGAGGGAATGGGCGGAAAAAAGCATTGCCGAGGAGATTATGCACTCGTACCAGTTGGGACAAAAAACACAGACGGATGTGCTTCAATTATCGGATGCGCTTTATCGACAAGACCCCAAGGCATGGCACAGGCTTACGAAAAACGGGGAGCTGCCCCTACGTCCCGATACGATTTCAAACATAGATGTAAAGCTACAGCTATTCGGGGGAAATTTGTCCAAGATACGCGAGCATAAATAAACCGATATCAAGGCCATCTCCGATAGAAAAAAGCCGGGACCAGTCAAAGACCACCCCCGGCTGTTTTTGTTTAGGAAAGCAAAAGTCAGTTAATGAAACAAGGATGCAAGATGATGCTCCAGCACTTCCGTAATCCGTTCCCCATTGACACGCTGCGGTTCGAGATAGGCATGCAGCGCCAGACCATCGATGACGGCATAGAGCTTTTCTGCTTCCATCTCTTTGTCCAGCTCTTTGCGTAATAGATTCAATTGATCAGCAGAGTCCAACAGGTTGCGGATGCCAGCATAGATCCCGTCATGCTGTGCGTCAAAGCCTTCCTTCTTGTGTCGGAAGTACACGGTAAAAGCAAACCACACTTCCATTTCGATCATCTTTTCTTGATTCGTAGGGAGAAGCTCCAAAAAGATTTTGGTGATTCTCTCTTTTGGTGCCCATTTTTCATTGGCGGAAATTTCAGCAATTCGAGCTGTCGCCCTCTCTTTTACGAGCTGCATGGCATACATCAACAGTTCATCCTGTGTTGCGAAGTAATGTCGCAGAGCACCTAATGAAAGTCCTGCTTCTTTTGCAATGCCCCTTACCGTCGCTCCCTCCATTCCTTGCTCGACAATGACACGCCACGTTGCTTCTGCTATTTGTTCTCTTCTTTTCTCATGATCGATTATTTTTGGCATAGTTGTATTTTAACAAGCTTTACAAGGGACAGGCAACTTTTAGTAATATGATTGTATTATTTTAGAAGCGATGATAAAATCCATTTTACTAGCACGGATGTATTATAAAGACTTCTCACGAGAAGAAACTTCAAAAAAGGGGACCTATTATAGTGAATTTTGTTGCATGGATGATTGTCGCATGCGAAATCGCATTTTGGGTGGTCATTGTACTTGGCCTTTTTACAAGGTACGTGCTCAAACAAAAAAAAGCCGGGCTTTTTCTTCTCGCCCTGACGCCTGTTGTTGATGTAGTTTTGCTCGTCGTTACGAGCGTGGATTTGTATCGTGGGGCTACCGCTACGATTCCTCATGCACTGGCTGCCGTTTATATCGGGGTATCGCTTGCGTTTGGGAAAAGCATGATTCAATGGGCGGATGAAAAATTTCAGCAATACGTCACCAAGCAAGGTAAGGCGAAACCCAAGTTATACGGCATGGAGTACGCCAAGCATTACGCTAAAAGCTGGTTTCGACATCTCTTCTCCTATGTAATTGGGGCGGCTCTCTTAGCGGGGACCATCTACTTTATCGATGATGCGGAACGAACTGCTTCTTTATGGCATATTCTCCGGCTATGGACCGTTGTTTTGGGGATTGATCTGATCATTACAGCCAGCTATTTTCTCTTTCCAAAGAAAGATAAGCGAGACACTACTCCCAACAATAATTGGTGAGAGGCTTTCCTTCCCAAACAATGCCCATGAGTTGACATCGACCTCCATAGTACGGCTTGGATGTTTGCATAACGGGTAAGCCGATGCATAGGCATGGTTAGTGGATGAAGTGAGACAAAACCTATGCCTCTCCAAGGATGAAGGAGGTTGCCCGAATGAATCCGCCAGACAAAGGGAATCCAATTCCTCAGCCGATGAGGAGAGACGGGACCGGATGGGTCGATCTCGGCCCACGGAACGTCATGCGTGATCGGCAAAATCCAAATATGCTAGTTCCTCCCGTCACAGATGCGGGCTTGCTGCCCAATCTGAAATTTTCCTTCTCAGATGCCTTCATGACATTAAATCATGGCGGTTGGTCCCGTGAAGTCACCATACGCGAGCTACCAATCGCCACTACACTTGCGGGTGTAAACATGAGCCTGACGCCAGGCGGTGTGCGCGAGCTGCACTGGCATCAGCAGGCGGAATGGGCCTATATGTTACTCGGCCGTGCACGAATTACATCCGTTGACCAACGCGGACGGAATTTTATCGCAGATATCGGCAAAGGCGATCTGTGGTATTTCCCTCCCGGCATCCCCCACTCGATTCAGGGACTAGAGGAAGGTTGCGAGTTTTTGCTCGTTTTCGACGATGGACATTTTTCCGATTTGAATACGCTATCGATCTCCGATTGGTTTGCTCATACGCCAACAGATGTGCTTTCCGCGAATTTTGGTGTGCCTGAATCAGCCTTTGCCAACATTCCCGACAAGCAAGTGTACATTTATCAGAGCGAGGTTCCGGGTTCCATCGAAGCAGATGAAGTGGAATCTCCATACGGAACCGTCCCCCTTCCTTTTTCCCATCGTTTACTCGCCCAACGCCCCCTCATTACACCCGGAGGCAGTGTGCGCATCGTCGATTCCCGCAACTTTCCGATCTCCAAAACAATCGCGGCAGCACTTGTAGAACTACGTCCCGGAGCCATGAGAGAGCTGCACTGGCATCCCAATAACGACGAGTGGCAATATTACATTTCAGGCCAAGCACGCATGACCGTTTTTATCGGAAATGGAAACGCTCGAACCTTTGACTACCAAGCAGGTGATGTCGGTTACGTTCCTTTTGCGACGGGGCATTATATCCAAAATACTGGGACGGAAACAGTGTGGTTTTTGGAAATGTTCAAGAGTGACCGCTTTGTCGATGTGTCGCTGAATCAATGGATGGCACTCACCCCGCATGAACTTGTCGCTTCCAACCTGTGTGTAGGCCCTCAATTACTGGATGCCTTGCGCAAGGATAAATGGCCGGTAGTCAAATATCCTGGATATGGCTATGTCACGTAAATGCAAGAAAAGACCAGCCCCAATGGACTGGTCTGATTTCTGTTCTGTGGAGAGCCATGCTTTATCATCCATGAATGGACGATTGTCTGGAAACCACCTTGGCATCCTTCAGGTTGCGATTTTTAACTCCCAGTGATAAGACAAAACAGATAAGCAAAATCATACACGCTAGCGCATACGGATAGTTGATATCTATATCGAATAAAAATCCAGCTACGATAGGACCTGCAATATTGCCAAGACTGGTAAAGGCTGAGTTAAGACCAGCAACATACCCCTGTTGATCCTTTGCAAGCATCGACATTTGGGTACTGATGGCCGGTCGCAAAATATCGATCGCCAAAAATACGATAAAGGTAACGGCAAAAATCATCCAAAATCCGTGAACAAAAAGCGTCAGAACAATAAACAAACCAGCAAAGAGCAGACAGACTGAAATGACCCTTTTCTCGCCAAAGCGATTCATAATCCAGCTAAAGGCAGTAAGCTGGACTACTGCGCCTGCTATTGACCCGAATGTAATGATAAACGCGATATCTTTCGGCTCAAATCCAAACTTATGGTCGACAAACAAGGAAAAGACCGTTTCAAAATTAGCCAGTCCGAAAGACATGACAAACACAATGATCAAACTGAAAAAATAAGGCTCTCGATAGGAGTGCATTAACTGGGAAAGAAGACCGCTTCGTTGTTTTTCACTAGAATGAGAGTCAGATAATGAATCTTCCGTAGGTTTCGATTCCTTGAGGATGAATAACGTGATGCATGCAGCAATCAGTCCCGCAATGCCTGCGGTATAAAAAGGTACGCGAATACCAAATTCAGCAATGTATCCTCCAATGCCTGGACCGATAATAAAACCAGTCGTAATGGCTGCCGTAATATACCCCATCCCGGCCGCTCGTTCTTCATTCGTTGTCATATCTGCTGAATAAGCCATTATGGCCGGCATAATCAGTGCGGCACTGATGCCGCCTAACATCCTAGAAACAAACAGCAGGACTGGAGAATTCGCTATACCGAACATCCCTTCTGAGATCGCAAACACAACCAAGCCGATTACAATGATCTTTTTTCTTCCGAATGAATCGGCCCATCGCCCGGCAATGGGGGAAAAAAGAAGCTGCGTTAGCGAAAAGGCTGCAACTAACAGGCCAATAGTCCCCCCGGTAATTCCCAAACTCTCCATGTACTTTGGCATAATCGGTATAACAAGCCCGATTCCCGTAAAGACAAGGAAAATATTAAACATCAGAATCAATAAGGCTCCCTGATTTTTTAATAATAAAGCCATTTCCTATCCCTCCAATCCATTACCTAAATACTGAATATCCATTCTAGATAGTCGCGTAAAAAAACTAGCGGGACGGTTTGGCAATTCCAAATAAAAACACATCCATCGCTAACCGAAAAGTTGCCAGCGCTTCCTCTCGTTCCATTCGGCGCGAGTGTTGATTTAAACCAAACATCAGACTGTCCAAGATAATAGCGACTCCGGTTACATTCGTTATTTCAAATTCGCCGTTATCGATCCCCTTCTGGAGCAACTGTTGATTAAAGTCAATATAGCCTTGGATCATTTCGTTGATACGCTCCTCCACATCCGAAGGCTTCTCCAACATGTCGAAAAATTCATCAGCAGCCTTGGTCAGCGGATGGTTCATAAAATCGGTCGCAAAATGTTCAGCCATTCCGTACAATTTATCGATCGAGGTCGTATAGAGCTGTTCCTTTGCCAGCCACTGCTCTTCCCATTCCCTGTTCCAAGCTTCAATCAGATGTAAAAACAGCCCTTCCTTGCTCTTGAAATGATAATAAATGTTGCCGCCGCTGTATCCAGTAGCTTTCACGATATCTTCTATTGATGTGGCCTTGTAGCCTTTTTGCATAAATAAAATTCTGGACGCGTCCGCTATCTTCTTCTTTGTCTGCTCTGTTTGCTGCTTCTTTTTATTCAACGGTTCTTCACCAACTTCCCACCCTATAATACTGAACTTTCATTCAGTATTATAAGCGTTACATACATAGTTGGCAAACCTGAAGAGCATTTGGGTTTGAGTCAACATAGTGGAGGAGAAGAAAAAGCACAGGTCTCTACGACTCTGACACGCCAACTGGGGGATTGACTGTCCGTCTACACTTCCAAAAGGGGACCGTCGAGCCAAAGCCACCCTACGGGCGGAAGTTTCTCAAGGAAGAAGTGTTCGACAAGCGTGGTCCTCTTTTGGAAGTTCCGACTGGGTAGGCGTTGTCAAGGTCTACGAGTTCTGTGCTTTTTCTTCTCACCAGCTTTATTGGTTCGTGAGACCTGTCAGTCTAAGAAAGCAATAGACCGTACAATGCCCCGGTTACCACAACCAGCCATGGCGGCAGCTTCCAGTGCTCCAGCATGATAAACAAAATAGCCGCTACGATAAAATCCATCGGGGCAAGAATGGTACTTGTCCAAATCGGATCGTACAAGGCTGCGAGTAAAATACCGACGACCGCTGCATTCACACCTATAAGCATTCCTTGGATCTTGGAATTTCTCCTTAAGGAATTCCAAAACGGCAATGCGCCGATGACGAGTAAAAAGGCCGGTAGAAAAATGGCTATAGTAGCCACTATCGCACCGACTCCACCTGCAATCAATGCTCCTAAATAAGCGGCAAATGTAAACAATGGACCCGGTACTGCTTGTGTAGCCCCGTAGCCCGTCAGAAACGCTTCTTGCGTTACCCAGCCTGTCGGGATCACTTCCCTCTCTAGCAAAGGCAATACGACATGACCTCCGCCAAAGACAAGTGAGCCCGCTCGGTAAAAGCTCTCAAACAACGCTACTAAGGAAAAGCCTGTGCTCTCTCGGAGGATGGGCAGCACAAGCAAAAGTCCGAAAAAAACCATCCAGCACGCAATGGCTAGTCCACGACTGATCGGCACACGAAATTCAGGGAGATCCGAACCTTTTTGCTGCCGAAAGATAAGCAATCCTGCTATTCCCGCTAGAATCATGACTGTGACCTGACTCCATGCAGAATGCCACAACAACGTGATGGCAGTAGCGGTGATCGCAATCGTCACCCGTGTTCGATCCGGGGCCAGCTTTTGACCCATCCCCCATACGGCATGAGCAACAATCGCGACAGCTACTAATTTTAGACCGTGAATCCAAGCAGCACTGCCACTGTCCACTCCTTGTAGAGTGAACGCAAATAGCAGGAGCGCCAATACCGAAGGCAGAGTGAAGCCAATCCATGCAGCAACCCCTCCCCACAATCCGGCTCGCATGATCCCAATACCGATCCCTACCTGGCTGCTTGCGGGACCAGGGAGGAACTGACAAAGCGCAACCAAGTCAGCGTAGCTTTGCTCATCCATCCATTTTCTTCGTCGAATGTATTCGTTGTGAAAATAACCGAGATGCGCGATGGGACCACCGAATGAAGTCAATCCCAGCTTGGCAGAAACGAGCAGAACTTCAATCACAGCTTTCCATCTACTTATTTGGTGCCCGGTTTCTTCCAGGAGATTATTCTTCACTTCGCTGTACACCTCTTTCGCTTTTCGCTTCATCATACAAGCTATTTTATTGCTTTTCCTACCCTTTCATTGTAAAAAGATCATGAAGAAGGCCCCGTATCGATACGGAGCCTAAACACTGCTATTCCATCCGAAATACCGGTCCTCGTGCCACGAACGGCAGGTTACTCCCCTTCGGCAGCATGATGGCATGACTACGAGTTACTTTGATCCGATCACATTCCCCATCGGTAATGATCAAAATCGGTCCGTCCTTCGGAAAATCAGTTGCTTTCTCCAGCATGTCAATGCCCGGCTGCAGGATCGTTCCCCCGCGTCCTTTGACTTTGACACGACCTGCAATGTCCTCAGGAGAAAGGTAGCCCGCATCATGCGCCTGCGCATCACAAAAGACCACGCGCGCATACGGAACATCTCGCGCTTCACTGTAGCTCGCGATCGCTCCCAATGCTTTGCCGAGTAGCTTGGTATCCATCGAGCCGGATGTATCGATCACGACGCCAAATGTGCGTGCAAGCCGATCCGTTTCCCGAAAGCTCCAGGCAGGACGGGCAATGTCGGGTGTTGAGGACTGTCTGCGGCTTGCCCTTGCATACGTGCGACTCTTTTCCAACGGCGGAAAATGCTCGTCAAACCAACGAGCAAGCTGAACATCCCACGGAATAGGCGGTTGCCCCAAGGCGCGAATCTCTTCTACCAAGCCCGCAGGCAAAAGCCCTCTCCCTTTCTCCTGATGGTAGATCAAGCCTTGCGACATCGCATTGCGATAAAAGTCATCCAGCGTCGTTCCCGGACCCTTTTCCCAAAAACGCGGATCGTCGCCATCCAGAATATCACCCATACCGATTCCTCGTAAGGTGTAAAGCTTGCGATACGTCCGCATGTCCGTCACGATCCGATCGTAAATCGCCTCTGCCGAGAGTCCCTTCAAGTCTGGGTCGTACAGTCCGCCGATTTGCGGAAAACGTCCGACACCGAGCTCCATCAGCCATTGATTAATCACGTAATCGCAACTGACATTCCAGTAATATGGGTCGCGCCCCTGGCAGCGTTCGTGGTGACGAAGTCCTGCGTGCAGTAGCTCATGTGCCATCACGAATTTGCATTCCTCTTCATCCAAGCCCGCCGCAGGATTGATGAAGATTTCGTTGGATGTGACATCAATGGCTGCCACCGAGATTTGCAGCCGTTGGCAGATCTGCGAATCCTCGATAATCGTGAAATGACTCGCTAACGAAGCTAGTAATGGATAATGATTGATGAACCAGCGCTTGGCCTTTTGTGCCTCAGACAGCTGGTTCTCTTCATTCCCGAGAGCATCGGAATAGCCGCCCGCTACGCTGACAGCACTTTGCACCGCTTGCGCCAGCCCGATCCCCAAAAGGCGCTCCCACTTCACATCTCGATTGTAGGTGCACCGGACATATTTATCTGAGAAAAGCATGTCTGCCTGTTTTTCTCCGCCCGTTCCATACAACTTCAAATGCTCCGGCACCCCATGCTCCACGAACCATTCATACAGCTCTTCTTCGCTCTTTCCCGATTTATCCAGCTCAAAGGCCATTTCAGCAGGAGGCTTCCCCAGCTTCATGTCTCTCAAAAAACGCGTAATATAACAATCGCATGCGATGTTCCACAAAATTGGCTGCTCTTTTTCCACAAAATGTCCGAAGCCCAAATGCAGCAGCGCATGTGCGAGAACATAAATCCATTCCCCAACTTCCCCTCTGCGCTTCGGATGAGCGTACAAGCTGCCTTCCCGGGTCACGACTACCCAACCATTATCTGGACAAATACTTCGCTCGGAACGTATAAAGTGCGCTCGCGAGGACAGGGGACCAAACATCGGGTGATGACCCAAAAAATGGACGGCCTGCTCGTAGTTTTGCGTCGACGGGTCGTTTTTAACTCCTCGGGCCATTAGCTATTTGCCCTTCCTATCCATGGCCAATCGCGGTAAATCACGAATGACCTCCACGACGAACCAGTCTGGCAATCCGTCGCCATCCTCGTGTCGCGCCACTATCATCTGTGCCATTTCCAGTGAGATGGACGCGAGCTCCTTCAAGAGACCCTTCGCTCGGTGCGCAAACCGTTTATGCTGCTCCCCAACGGAGGCTTTATCCGCTGGCAGTTCTTTTTTGATCTGCGAACGGAAAGAATCGGCCAGAAAATACAGGACGTCCCGATCCTCTGGGGCCGTCGGGAAAGAAGCCTCTCCCTCCAAAATACGGTTGAGCTGGTATTTACCCTGAATATTCTTGTGAAAAGCCCGAAATTGAGCAGCATGCTGGGGTGTCAAGCATCCGTAGGCCAGTACCCCCACCATCTCTGTCGTCAAGTTTTCACCGAATTCGTTCAGGGCATCAGAGAGCATGTGCCATGAACGCGGAGTAGAAAACGGTTCCTCGCTCTTCGGTGGCTGTGACCACAAATAGTCCGGGCGCACCTCTAAAAATTGCAGCACGTAGGAATGAATGCCGTTGCTGTACGCCCACTTCATCCATTGTTCATACGAAACTAGCAATTGGACATGGAACATCCGGTTGATCAGAGCAGACGACATCGGTTTGACAATCGCGCTATCCTGCGCGCGGTTTCCTGCTCCAATCACAATGGACCCTTCTGGCAGATGATAATCGCCGATTCTCCGCTCATGAATCAGACTATAAAACGCCTTTTGCACTTCTTGCGAGCATGCATTCAATTCGTCAAGAAACAAGCAGTACGGTTCTTCTCGCGCAATTTGCGCAGGTGGGCAAAATCTGCTTTTCCCGTCTACGATCTGTGGGACACCAATAATATCCTCAGGTGCCAGCTGACTACCCAATAACGATACGCAAGGCAGGCCCACCTGCTCGGCAAACGCCTCGACGAGAGACGACTTGCCTATTCCCGGTGCGCCCCAAATAAATACGGGACGAGCTACCGCAACGTTTAGCAGCACATCCATTAGTTGCTTTTGCGTGACTTGGATTCCTAGATTCATTTCATACCCTCACTTGTTTGATTGATTTTTGCGGCAATCTACCTCTTTTCGTAATTGATTTCCATTGACTAGAGCGACCGTCACACCACAAATATTTCCTAATATTACAAGAAGATTGATTAAGGAGCAAGAAAGAAAGGCATCACATGGTAAACCGTACCTGATTAAAAACAATGACACCGACCAATCCCCTCATGCACAGTGTCGGAATAGGATGAAAAGACATGGAGAAAGAAGGAGGACGTTTCATTTGTCACAAGTAAATATCCCCAACATTACGCCGCTCATTACTATCACACAAAGCCAAGTCGCAAACTTGCTACTCGCATCCATCGCATTGGAAGAGCTTGGTTTAAGTCATATCATTAACGCTGAGGCGGAAAAGCTTCAATATGTCCTTGGTACGCTTCCGGGATTAACAGGTCCCCCTGCAACCATAAGTGATTTGCTGAACGTGAATTCTAGTGTAGTAAATACGCTCAGAGAGATAACAAAGAAAGAAATTCTGCTGAACAACAAGCTGAATTCTGTATTAACAGCACCGTTTATTGCTAGTCTTACAGGACCAACGGGAGCCACTGGAGTAACTGGTCTACCAGGAGCCACCGGAGCAGGTGGAACAGGAGCAACAGGGGCTACGGGCGTTACAGGCGCCACGGGCGTTACAGGCGCCACGGGCGTTACTGGTGCTACGGGCGTTACAGGTGCCACGGGCGTTACTGGTGCTACGGGTGCTACAGGCGTTACTGGTGCTACGGGTGCTACAGGCGCCACGGGCGTTACTGGTGCTACGGGTGCTACAGGCGCCACGGGCGTTACTGGTGCTACGGGCGCTGATGGCGCTACGGGCACTATTGGTGCTACAGGAGCCACCGGTGTAACGGGTGCTACAGGTACTATTTCCAGTGTTTTCGGTAACTTCTGGCTATCCTCCGCTATCGATATTTCGCCCAATACGATCGTCCCGCTTAATGTGGTGAATGCAGACAATTCACTTGGCTTTTTGCTCGCTGGCGGGCAAGTGACCGTACCTGCAAGCGGCATCTATCTCATCAGCTATCGTGTTACTACTGCACAGGCTAGTGAGGTGTCTTTCATTATCAGAAGGAATGGCGCCAATATTACGGGCTCTGCCGGAACCTCAAGCAGTTCGGATAGTGCAGGGGATGGGAATGCAATCGGCATGGTTACCTCTTTCACCCGATTAGTAGCAGGTGACATCGTAGACATATTCCGTACGGGAGGTATCGCAGACCAGTTTTTGCAAAGCTTCGCAGACGGAACGACGACGGTGACCAGCTTCCTCACTTTAGTGAAGATTGCCGACTGATCCACACATAAATCATTTCTCCACTCGGAGCCGCAGCTACGACTTGATTCTGGCTGTCGTTGCGAGTGAAGCTCTTGCTGCGGACAAGCCTACTTCTCCTCTTTATGTAACATTCCTTTTTTTACCACGTCACATAGGCAAAGGGGGAATTACAAAAGATGAGAAAAATTATGAAAGCCAGTGGCATCACCCTATTGGTCACATCCTTGATCGGATGCAGCTCGAGCGAGCAGTTCTTATCAAGAAGCGAAAGTGGAAACAAAGCAACAGCATCTGTTGAGCAAGGTCAAAACAATCAGGTAGCCTCCAGTCCAAGTCCTCCCAGCCAACTAGCTGATTACGCCCTGAAAAAATCGGGCGATCCTCTCCCCAATGACATGTACTTCAAAGATTACGGCACCAACCAATTTGTCCCTACGGCGAAGGACCGCCTGTCTACTTTTGCCGCTGATGTGGACAGCGCCTCTTACACCATGATGCGCAATTTTATAAAAGACGGGAATCTCCCGCTAGCAGAAGCCGTTCGGGTGGAGGAATTCATCAACTTCTTCCCCACCTCGTATCCCGCGCCTACCAATCAGACATTTGCGATTCAGGCCGATAGTGGCCCCTCACCCTTTCAAAAAAATCTTCAAGTAGTGCGAATCGGGATCAAAGGAAAGGAATTACGCGCAGAAGAGCGAAAGCCCGCTACTCTCGTCTTTGTCATTGATGTATCTGGCTCGATGAATCAGGAAAACCGATTAGAGCTGGTGAAAAAAAGCTTACATGTTCTTGTCGATCAACTCCAACCTACAGATTCAGTAGGGCTCGTCGTCTATGGATCAGAGGGACGCGTTCTTTTGCCCCCAACCTCTGCCGAGGACAAACATGCGATTTTATCAGCCATCGATCAACTGCAACCCGAAGGCTCCACCAATGCGGAAGAAGGACTCGTGCTTGGTTATGAAATGGCGGCCCGCGCCTTCAAGCCTGGTGCCATTAACAGGGTGATTTTATGCTCCGACGGTGTGGCCAATGTAGGAGAAACAGGGGCGGAGGGCATTTTGCGTTCGATCGAGGACTATGCACGAAAAGACATTTACTTGAGCACCTTTGGCTTTGGCATGGGGAATTACAATGATGTCCTGATGGAGCAATTAGCGAATAAAGGGGAAGGCAGCTACGCCTACATCGATACGTTTTCCGAGGCTCGCCGCATTTTTATGGAATCATTAACGGGCACCCTCCAAACGATCGCTCGTGACGTGAAAATTCAGGTAGAATTCGACCCTAAGAAGGTAGACTCGTATCGCTTAATCGGTTATGAGAACCGCGATGTCCGCGACAAGGATTTTCGCAACGACAAGACAGATGCGGGTGAAGTCGGCGCTGGCCATAGTGTGACCGCTCTTTATGAAGTGAAGCTCTCAACCCCTGTCCATACAGACCTCGGGACGGTTCGCGTGCGCTATCATAATGCCTCTTCCCAAAAAGTAGAGGAAATCTCCGAGCCCGTGAAGGTGCAAAATGCCTTGTCTCCTGATGTGACGTTCCTTGCTGCTGTAGCAGAATACGGGGAAATATTGCGGGAGGGTCCTTATGCCGAAAGAAGCTCCCTTCCCGATGTACTCAAACTGGCGGAAGCCACAGCTACCGGAGAGGAACAGCTCGAATTTGTCCGCTTGGTTAAAGATAGCATGGCAATCAGCAGGAACTAATGCTTGTTCCTAGGCTCTAGTGTCGTGCCTGTACCACATCCAAATATAAACCATTATTCCAATCGCCGAACCGATTAGCAAAAATGTGATGCCGTAATGACGTATATAAACGACGACCTTGAGCCACTCTTTCTCAAGCGCCCGTCCCAACAGTAAAAAAGTGACACTCCAAAGAAATGCGCCGGCGTAAGCAAAAATAGCAAACCGTCGAAACCCCATCGCAGAAACTCCTGCCAAATAGGCGGTAATATGACGGACGCCAGGCAAAAAATAGCCGATGAGCAGCAGGTATGGACCGTACTTGGCAAACAGCTTTTGGGTTGACTCTATTTTTTTCGGCGTAATATGCAAGTACGGTCCAACCTTCATAAGCAACGGTAGCCCCCACTTCCACGCGATGGCATAGCTAACCGAAATCCCTACTGCCGCTCCCAAAAAGGCACTCAGCACCGTTAATGGCATATGCAAAACACCGCGAGAAACCGCGTAGCCAGCATACGTCATTAGTACCTCATCGGGTATGGGGAGCCCTACAACACCGAGTGTGAGCGAAAAAAAGATGCCGACATATCCATATTTCATCAAAAAAAGATCGAGATGTTGCTCCACGGCTACCTCCAATAACGTTATCCTATTTTATTGTATTCTCTCCCTATTCTTTGACATGCTGGCTTTTTTTACAAAAAACCAGGTCAGGGCATATGGTATCCTAAAAAAGATCTTATTTCCTTTTTCAGGTGACGCCATGAACTATATAGAACAAATAACATACGCCCTTTCTTTTATCGAAAAGCAGTTAACGGAAAAAGTCACACTCGACGAAGTGGCATCAGCCGCCGGATATTCCAAGTACCATTTTCAACGTTTGTTTTTCCACGTGACAGGAGAAACTGTCGGCCAGTACATTTCGAAGAGACGCTTGACCGAGGCTGCCAAAGCGCTGTCGCTCGAACAAAAGAGTGTGACAGAAGTCGCCTTTACATATGGCTTTGATTCCCACGAAGCCTTTACTCGCGCCTTTACCAAACGCTTTGGTCTGCCTCCTTCTGCACTTCGCCGCTCTGGAAAAATGCCGCGATACATGATGTTGGAGCGAATGGAGTTACCGTACTTGGAAAATATTCAGCGGCAGTCCATTGAGCCTATCTATGTCCCTGCCCACGAAGCACTTCATCTCGCAGGCTACTCCCAGGTTACTTGTTCGTTACACAATTTTTTCCATTGCTGGAACGAGTTAGGGCAGAAAATTGGCGTGCAGCAAAGTCAAAAGCGTTATGGTGTCTTACGCTACCCCGATGCTTTTGGGCTGGAGCTGAGCTTTTCTTATTTTGCTAGCATGCAAGCTCCGGAGCATGATGGCACAGATGGGCTGGAATCACTCACACTGCCTGCATCTAGTTATCTTGTGTTCCCTCACAAAGGACCAGTGCAAAATATCAAGCTGACGTATCAATACATTTACGGAAGCTGGATGACACACGCATCCGACCAGTTTTCTGCCCGATACGATTTTGAATACTACGATCACCGCTTTCTCGGAATTGACCATCCTGATTCGCTTTGCTTCATTTATATACCCGTTCTAGCCAGAGAATAGTCGGTAACGATTCGCATTTTCGATCAAGTTTTCCTCGTTCTCCTATCGTACGCTGGACGTGTGAAAAGGAGTGAATCGCATGAAAGAACTGACCGATTTGACAGCAACAAAGATGGGCACTTGGATTCGCGAGCGGAAAATAAGCGCCGAGGAAGCTACTCGGCATACCTTTAAACGAATCAACTTCCTCAATGGCAAAGTGAACGCCATCGTCGCTTCTGACGAAAAATCTGCGATCGAAGCAGCCAAACAAGCAGACAAAGAAATAGGGGAAGGCATCTATCGCGGGCCTCTTCACGGGGTACCCATCACAATCAAAGACTCTTTTGCTACAGCAGGACTCACCACTACTACTGGTTTCACACCTCTCAAAGGCTACATTCCGCAACACGACGCGGCAATTGTTAGCAGACTGAAGCAGGCAGGAGCCATCATACTGGGTAAAACGAATGTCCCTCCTCTTCTGATGGACATGCAAACAGACAATGATATTTACGGTCGAACGAATAATCCATGGAATCTGGAGAGAACAACAGGCGGAAGCAGCGGAGGATCGGCAGCCGCAGTTGCTGCCGGGCTTTCCTATTTGGATATTGGCAGTGACATTGGCGGTTCGTTGCGTGTTCCGGCTCATTTCTGTGGCGTACTTAGCTTGAAGCCGACAGAAGGAGCCGTTCCAGCAAGAGGGCACATGCCCGGCTTTGAAGGAATGTCTGATTATACCTCGTCTCGCCACCTGGCCTGCTATGGGCCTGTTGCCCGTTCAATTGAAGACTTGGAAGTGGCGTTTTCCATCATTAGTGGTGATAACGGTAACGCTGGCTTGCCTCATGGCCCACAAGTATTGCCCCCTCCTCTTCATGATCAGCCCCTGCACATTCGCTGGATGGAGGAGTTGCCCGGCTACCCGACGAGTAGAGCCATTCGCAATCAGTTGCGTCGCTTTGTCAAAGAGCTAGAGCAACAAGGCATGCGCGTAGAACAAGTGACGGCACCACCTTTGGATGTACGCAAAACTTGGGAAACATGGGGAAAAATCATCGACGCGGAGTTAAACTCTACGACGCCTCCCCTGATGAGAGGATTGGCACATCTCCTGACCATGCCGATTTATCGCCAAATTCCCTCGGCTACCATGCTCATCCCGCTGACGTTCAAAAACTACATGCGTGTCTTAACTATCCGGGAGCAGCTCATTCGCAGCTTCGAGCAATTTATGGCAGACTGTGACTTGTTTTTGTGTCCGGTTAGCTGCACGACAGCTTTTCCACATTTGGAAAAATCGAAAATGTGGGGCTACAAGCCGCTTTACACCAAACCGCTGTACGTAGACGAGAACCCGCAAAACTACTGGGCCGCTACGACTTTTTATACGAGTCTGTTTAATGTCACCGGAAGTCCTGTCGTGACATTGCCGATTGGTTTTGATGAGCAAGGGCTCCCCATTGGCATACAGTGTGTGGGCAAGCGCTGGCGTGATAGGGAATTGCTTCAGGGAGCGTCGAAACTATATGCGACCTGCCCAGAGTGGCGGGCACCTGAAATTTCTATGGAGCCGCATTGAGAATAAAATATTCCAGTCCAACTTGCATAAAGCCCCTTTCCTATGAAGAAAACTACCAGTACGAACCCCATTTCTGGTAATGAGGAGGGGCTTTATGCTTCCATTATTGAAAAAGCGCCTGACACTGATTGTTTCTATGCTCTGCATGACGCTTCACCTGTCCGGCCTGTCCTTTGCAAAAGAAACAACAAATGCTCCATCTGTTCAACAGTCACCTCTCCTCCAATCGAAGTCGTTTCTTCAATCGCAGGAGCGGCTTGCCTATTCGCTCGGCATTCAAGCATACATCTACGGCTATCCATTAGTGATGTCCGCCAAAACGATGGAAGCCATGGTCAAAAATCGGGCGCCAATCAACCAGTTTTACTATGCGGACACACTCGCTTCCCCAGCTTATCGGGATATTGTGACGCCGAACTCCGATACATTGTATATGAGCGCATGGCTGGATTTGTCAGAGACGCCCGTCCGCTTGTCTGTCCCCGCCAATCCGCAAAACCGCTACTATACCGTGCAAATGCTGGATGCCTACACGAATACGTTTCGCAATATCTCCAATCGTTCCACCAAACAGCAGGCTGGGCCATATATCATTGCAAGCCCCCAATGGAAAGGGCCTACCCCTGCCCATATCCCTGTGATCTACGCCCCTACGAATACCGTCTGGCTCATTTGCCGTGTCGAGGTAAAGGGTGAAGCTGATTTACCACAGGCTATCTCGTTTGAAAAACAAATCGCGATTGCCCCTGTCCACCCAAAATTGCAAACGGCACATGCTCCCGAAACGCTTCCCCCTGATGTGTTGTCATCCCTATCCTTTTTCCAAGTCATGACGAAGTGGATCCAGAGCAATCCTCCGCCCGAATGTGATCGCGTCTTGCTCGAACAATTCGCTCAAGCCGGGATCGATGTCCAAAAAGGCTTTGAACCTTCCGCGCTCGGTCCAGCTAAACTTGCGGGTCTACAGCGTGCCTTACAGGATGCCCCATCCATCGTGCAAAACGGCTTTCTCGGCTACGCCACCTTCCGTAATGGATGGGGCTCCTTTTCCCCCATCGGCGCATATGGAAACCAGTTTCTCGCCCGTTCCTTTATCGCCTATTCCGGTATTGGGGCCAATGTACATAGCGAGGAAGCCTATTATCGTGCATTGACAGATGGATCAGGAAAACCACTTACAGGAGTCAAAAGCTATAGGCTGCATTTTACAAAGGAACAGCTTCCCCAGACGTCTGCTTTCTGGTCGATCAACGTCTATGACAACCAGTTGTTTTTAGCCAAAACAGCGGCTGATCGCGCATCAGTTCGCAGCAATACAGGAACGCTTGCGTACAATCCGGATGGCTCCCTCGATCTGTCTTTGCAACAGCAACCGCCCAAAGGTAAGGAGGGCAACTGGCTCCCGCTCCCAGAAGGCGCGTTCAATCTCGTTTTGCGTGTATTCGCACCAGAGCCTGCGACGCTGGACAAACAGCACGCTTGGCCCGCTGTCATGGAAAGCAACCCAATACCGTAACACAACGAAAAAGGCACCGCCCCATCGAGAGCGGTGCCTTCTGTATTGAATCTGTTACTTCTTCAAATCTTCAATGGAGTTGATCTCCATATAGGTTGGAACAGCCAATCCCAGCTTGGTTCCTTGCAGGTTTGGACCGAGATCCTCTACGTCTTTCCCCAGCTTTTCCATGTAGTCTGCGTGCGTCGTTGGCAGCCATGCTGCTACCATTCCATCCACATCGCCGTTGGATACACCGACCCACATTGGGCCAGCTTCTACTTGGCTAAGCTCCACCTTGTATTTCAGCTTTTGCTCCAGAACCGTCTTCACCACATTCGTGCTGGCGATCTCAGAATCCCACGCGACGTAGGCAAGCGTCAATTTCTTGCCTTCTGCTGGCTGAATGCCTTCTACCCACTTGTTGACGGTAGCCTCATTGTTTTTTACCCATTCGGCTGCTGCCTCTTCCGGCTTTTTGCCGCTCTCGATATCGAGCATCACTTTTTCCATGTCCGCAGGTGTCCACGAAAACTTGTCGAGGAACGCATACGCACTTGGGTGCTCGTCCTTCAGTCCTTTACGCACGATGGTATGAATCTGTTCATCCTTCCCGAAGACGCCTTTCGGGTCGTCGAGGTATTTCATCTCAAACTTGGAGAACATCCAGTGAGGCGTCCAGCCAGTCACGATAATCGGTTTTTTGTCTTTGTAGGCTTGTGTCAGAGCTGCCGTCATCGCCGCACTGGAGCCCTCCACCAATTCCCAATCTTTCAGATCGTAGTCTTTCATGGCTTTTTCGGTCGCTTTCATCAGACCAGCGCCAGGATCGATTCCGATAATTTTATGATCCACTTGAGCTCCAACGCTATTCGGTGCAGACGTACCCGTATTGCCCTCGGCAGGCTGATTTCCCTGCGGTGTTCCCGCGTTTGAACATCCTGCCATTACCATACTGAGTCCGAGTGCGACTGCCATCCCTTTCAAGATGCCTTTTTTCATTTTCATGAAAACCCCTCCTACGCGTTTTTTCTCTTTCCCACACTTTGCGTGAGACGATCCAGCAGAATCGCCAAAATAACGATGGCCAGACCCGCCTCAAAACCTTCACCAATCTTGATCTGTGTTACGGCACGATACACGTCCGCCCCCAAGCCTTTCGCCCCAATCATGGAGGCAATCACGACCATGGACAGCGCGAGCATAATGCTCTGGTTAATCCCGGCCATCATTGTCGTCTTGGCAATCGGCAGCTGTACCTTCGTCAGCTTTTGCCAATAGGTTGAACCGAATGCCTCAGAAGCTTCGATCAGATCGGCAGGAACTTGACGAATTCCGAGGTTGGTCAGACGGATCGTCGGTGGCATCGCAAAAATGACAGAAGCGATAACCCCCGGTACTTTACCGAGCCCGAAGAAAAAGATGGCAGGAATCAAGTACACAAACGCCGGCATCGTCTGCATGAAATCAAGCAGCGGTGTGACGACCTTCTGCACGGAATCATTCTTCGCGCACCAGATACCGACGGGAATCCCGATAATCACCGAGATCAACCCTGCCGTCAATACCAGCGCAAGTGTTTCCATCGAGTGCTCCCAATAACCCAGATTCTGAATCAGAAGAAGTCCAATGAAGGTAAAAAGAGCCATTGCCACTTTGCCAGCGCGATACGCCAGCAGCGTAAACAAAATGATCAGGGCCCAAAACGGGATTCCTGTTAGAATCCACGAAAACAAGTCCACGGTTCCACCGATTCCAGCTGATATGAAGTCGAACAAGAAGCCCAAATGCTCTTCCAGTCCATCTACAATCGTTTCTATCCAACTGTCGAGCGGCAGCTTCTGAAAAAGTTGGTTTTGACTCATGATGGATTCACCTGCCCCTCTTCAATCGTTGGCTCTGGAACTTGTTGATTTACTTTTCCCGCCAATCCACCTAAGACGGCTCCTTTTACAATCACGCCCAATAGACGATTTTGTTCCCCGGTAACCGCCACAGGAATATCTGAAAACGCAACAAGGTCAAACATCTCATTGAGAAGTGTCTGCGGTCCGACAGTCGGTACCTCTGTTCGCAGCACGGATTCCAGCGACTGTCCTGCTTCCTTCGCTCCGTTTACCGCGTCTGCCGTCAGCACACCCAGCAATGTTTTTCGTTTATCCACTACGTACAGACTTGATACACCGCGCTCACGCATCATTTGGAGTGCGACGCGAGGTCCTCTGTCCAATGTGATCGTCTCTGCTCGCTTCATGACTTTTTCAGCGGACAACACCTTGGAACGATCCACATCCTCTACGAAGCGTTCTACGTATTCGTTTGCTGGATTGGTCATAATTTCTTCTGGCGAGCCGATCTGCACGATCGCACCGTCCTTCATCAGAGCGATTCGATCCCCGATCTTTAATGCTTCGTCAAGGTCATGCGTAATGAAAATAATGGTCTTCTGCATGGTGCTCTGCAGCTCCAACAGCTCATCCTGCATGTCCTTGCGAATCAACGGGTCCAAGGCACTGAACGCCTCATCCATCAACAGCACATCGGGTTCATTCGCGAGTGCACGGGCCAGGCCCACACGCTGCTGCATCCCGCCACTCAGCTGATCCGGGTAGCTTGCTTCCCACCCACCGAGCCCGACAAGTGCGAGTGACTTTTTCGCTTTTGCCTCACGCTCGGACTTTGGCATCCCTTGAATCTCCAGACCGTACTCCGCATTTTCAAGTACTGTCCTGTGAGGGAACAAGGCGAACTTTTGAAATACCATCCCCAGCTTCTTTCTTCTTACTTCCTGTAACTGCTCGGTGTTCATACTGACGATATCCGTACCGTCAATCAGGATCTTGCCTTCTGTAGGTTCAATCAACCGGTTCAATAATCGAACCAAGGTCGACTTCCCGCTTCCCGAAAGCCCCATGATGACGAAAATTTCGCCTGCATGCACCTCAAAACTCGCTTGATTCACCCCAAGGGTAAGACCCGTTTCCTTCAAGATTTCTTGCTTGGTCTTCCCCTGCTTCACCTGGGACAATGCGCGTTGGGGTTGGCGTCCAAAGATTTTGGTCAAATTCTCTACTTTGATCTTGGGCATATGGTCACCTCCAACTATTACGCCCGGCATCCGGACTGTTCTTTACCCTTACAATTGTAACCAGCCAATTTTTTTACCTCAAACTGGATGAGGCAGGATAATCGGGCATTTTCAGCGTTCAGAAAAAACTTTACGTACTTTACTTCCTGTATTCTCAGTTTATCACGTATATACTGTACAATATCTCCATTTACTTTTTGCTTTTGGAGACGTACAATTCTAGTCAGGTTACTATGACTAGAGGAGCTGCTTTTTTCAAAATGGATACCAATCAAGAAAAAATCCTCGAAAAAGCTCAGGAACGCGTGATTGAAACGCTCGCTCGCAACATGGATCTATATGGAATTACCATGTCAACGGGACTGCTGTATGGCACATTGCTCTTTCAGGACAAGTCAATGACACTCGATGAAATGGGCGAAGCACTGGGCATGAGCAAAACCAGCATGAGTACTGGCGTCCGCACATTGATGGACTTAAATATGGTAGAAAAGATATGGAAAAAAGGGACACGGAAGGATCATTACGAGGTCAATCTGGATTGGTACCAGAACTTCATTGACCTCTTTTCCGTGAAGTGGCGTCACGCCTGTGAACATAATGCACACGCCTTGAAAAAGTCGCTCCTTGAGCTTCGCGCGCTCCAGCAATCCGAAGAGCTTTCCGAAGAAATCAGCGAGCGTGTGGACCTCAGTATCAAGCGTATTGAAAATGGGTTGGAGTATTATCTGTGGCTGTCCCGTTTGATCGACTCCTTCGAATCGCATGATATCTTTGCGTTTGTACCGAAAAAGGAAAATGAATCATAAGATTTCGCAATCGAAAAAGACTCGTTCCTTACAATAGGAATGAGTCTTTTTTGTGGTACAATTATCCAGAGCGAATTCACGCTCTTCTATGATGAAAGGAGTGATCAGTTATGAAAAAGGACAGGAATCAACGTTCTTATAAAGCTGTGCGTGTACCAAACAACCAAAAAGGGGAACACCAACACTAACCCCCTTTCACCTAGGAGGAAATGGATTGATTCGACAAACAGCTCTACTGATTATTGATGCGCAAGTAGGTATTATCGAAGGGCAATTTGGCCCTGTTTTTCAGTCGTCTGCACTTGTCCAAACATTGAAAAAAGTAAGAGAAGATGCCTATAGCAAGGATATTCCTGTGCTGTACGTTCAGGATGATGATGTCGGAGAAGTCGGTTCAGACGACAATGCCATCCATCCTGAGATCGCACCTCTGCCATCAGAAACGGTGATTCGAAAACTAGCGACAGACTCGTTTCACGGAACTGACCTGCACGAAAAGCTACAAGCGCTCGGAATTAACCACCTTGTCATCATGGGGTGCAAAACCGAGTTTTGTATCGACAGTGCCTGCCGCAAAGCGACGACACTCGGCTATGATGTAACGCTCGTCAAAGACGGACACTCTACGTCGGACAATGAAGTGCTGTCTGCGGAACAAATTATCGCCCATCACAATACATGCTTGCATGGATTAGGAAATATTGAGCCATTTATTTTGGTGCGGGAATCAACGGAGGATGTCTTCGCCCCTACCCATGATTCTTACCGCTAACGTTTTGCTGAACTTCTCGAAACCGTCTCCTTAGGCGGTTTCTTGTTTTGTCCTGGACTTGCTATTATAGAAGAAACGAATCTGCCTATCGAGGGAGAAACCATGTCGACTACTATCGCTATACCAAGATTGGGCGTTGGAGCTGTCATCCTAAACGACAAAAACGAGATTTTGCTGGTTTTACGAAATAGAGATCCAGAGAAGGATACGTGGAGCATTCCCGGGGGAAAAGTGGAGCATTCCCGGGGGAAAAGTGGACCCTTATGAAGAACTGGAGACGAGCGTCATCCGTGAAATCAAAGAAGAAGTCAATCTCGATGTCGAGGTAAAGTCCCTCTTGTGCACCGCAGAAACGATCCGCCCGGAAAATGGGGAGCATTGGGTTTCGGTCATTTACGAAGTCACGATCCTGAGTGGAGAAGCACGCAATTTAGAGGAAGGCGGGGCGCTTGGAGACATGCGCTGGTTTTCGCTCGATACACTTCCGTCGAATTTGGCTTGCTTCGCCTTACCAGCTATCGAGCATTTGCAGAACAGGAACTGATCATGAAAAAACGGACAGTTGCCCATGTGGCCTGTCCGTTTTTTCGTAAAGAAGATTACTCCCCTTTTTTGATGATCTCTTGCACTCTCCCCACCTGTCCATCCGTCAAACGAACCTTGATTCCATGTGGATGGGTGCTGGAGTTCGTCAGAATATCCTTGACGATCCCACGAGTGCGCTTGCCAGTGCGTTGGTCCTGTTTCAATACAATCTCGACTTCAAGACCCGCTGTGATGTCTTTTCGATTTTTTCCGTTCATTTTTCCCTCTCCTTTTTTCGTTCTATGTCCCACCTATGATATAATCTACAAACAAATCCATCTCACCGGAGGAATCCATGCTTACTTTTGAAGAAAAACTAGCGATTATTGAATCTTTTCCACAACTGACTCGGAATGACGTCTCCCTGAAACGGGTTAATTTTCATTATGAGGAAAGCCTGCATGACAAAAAGACAGTGGTCTATCATCTGCATCCGAACGGCAACGGTTTTGTGTTCGTCGGCTTTGTGAAGAGCTACCAAAAGCAAAAAGACGATAAGGGCTTCATCAACATCCGTGATTTCTCGGCGGAAGAACTGCGCACAGTTATAGAAGCGTCGATCCACTCTCTCTCCCAAAAACGTGAGGAAGCACCTAAAAACACCGCAGCAGCTGAACAACTCGAGCAGACATGGGTCGATAAACAAAACCGCACGCTCTTGTTGCAACAGGAAGACGCGCTGTGGAACGTATACCACGGGATGAACCTCGAAGCTTCCTTTGAATCATACGTGGAAGCGGAGCAGTATCTGATTGAAGAAGGATTTTCCCTGCAACAATAAGCCCCTCCTCCTCCCTGCTACATGTACCATACCAAATCGTAGACGTTTTGATCAAATGGGCGCAAGCGATCCGACTGCTTGCGCCATCCCAATACAGGGGGACGATACGACATGATCAAGTACAGAGATACACTTCTTACGAATATCCACAAACAGATCGAGACATGGTATGCCCAGAAGTCTCCCGTCTCTCATGAGGAATTATATCGCTTTCTTCATTCGTTGAAAGGGACATCCGGGACCATTGGCTTGACCGACTTGTCTGATCTGTCCAAGCTCCTTCTGGATCGAATGGAAGAGATGCCTGCCAAGGATTGGTCACTCGGTGAATGGCGCTTGTTTTTGCAAGAGTTGATCATCTTGTGTTACGAACAACGCCCGGAACAGGAAGTTTTTATCGAGAACCCCACTCTCCAACGGGAATCCCCTTGTGAGCAACAGCCTTTGGTCCTCATCCTGGATGATGACGTTACCCTACTTATGTATCTAAAGGAATATTTAGAAAAACGTAATTGGTCTGTCATCGCAACGGTCTATCCTCATAAGGCTCTCGACTATTTTCACGACATGAATCCTGACTGCTTCATTCTGGATTTGAACATCCCGGAAACAGGCGGCTTCCAAGTGATGCAGACGATTAGCGAAAGAATAAAGAAGCAATACGTGCCTACCACTATCATCAGCTTGGATTGCGAACGGGAGACCCGTCTGAATGCCTATCGTTTGGGCGCAGATGACGTCATGTGCAAACCGCTTGATATGGAAGAGTTGGTCGTACGCCTCGAACGCCAGCTTCGCCGGAAGCGCTGGATGAATAGCATCTTGTTTTTGGACGAGCTCACGGGTGTCAATAATCGTAATTCTTTTGTTGATACGTACCAACGGCTTCTTTCTGATGCCCAGCGAACCAACGCCCCCTTCTCACTGGCCTTTTTGGATATTGATTTTTTCAAAGGGGTCAATGATACATACGGTCATCTGATCGGGGACGAGGTGCTGACTCGTTTTGCTGCTTTCATCGGGCAGAGCGCCGAAAAACATGATGTCTTATTCCGGTACGGTGGAGAGGAATTTATCCTGTTGATGCCGCGTACCACTGTACAGACAGGAAAGATACGCCTGGAACAAATGCTCTCTGCTTTTTGTTCGCTTACGTTCGCTGCTCCTGAAGGAACGTTTTCTTTGAGCTTTTCCGGTGGAATCGTACAGGTAGATGATCCGCTTAAACCGCATACGTATTGGGTAGAAGCTGCGGACACTGCTTTGTATGCTGCAAAAAATGCGGGGCGGCGCCGGATTGAAACCGCTCAAATCACAGAGACACATGACTCCCCTAAGGTAAAACTGAAGGTCGCCATTATTGATGACGATCCGATGATTCGCGTGATGCTTGCCGATTCCATTCAAACCAGTTTTGACGGTTGGATGCACGTCGATATCCAGACTTACGAAGAAGGAGCAGCTTTTTTTGACTCCACCTGGCATCAGGGACAAGAGCCTTATCTCGTCATTTTAGACGGGATGATGCCACAGATGGATGGCCTCGAAGTTCTCCAGAAAATCCGGAATTTGCCGAATGCCAAGAAATATACGGTGATTATGCTAACAGGTCGTACGGAAGAGCAAGACATTGTCCGTGCCCTTCAGCTCGGTGCTGATGACTATATGACCAAGCCATTCCGTATACGTGAACTGGAGGCTCGCATCACTCGACTGGTTAAGCGAATGTTGTAAGGGGGTAGCAAGATGGCAACAATTATGCTGGCCGAAGACGAACCCGTGTTACGTATGTTGATTGGCGACACGCTCGAAGACGAGGGACACGAGCTCGATATCGCTTGCGATGGAGAGGAAGCCCTGCAAAAAATCGGTCAAAATGAGTACGACTTGATTATTTTAGATTATATGATGCCAAAGCTGACAGGCTTTGAAGTATTGCAGCAGCTCAAACAGATGGACGATAAAAAGGCAGTCAAGGTCCTGATCCTCTCGGCAAAAAGTCAGCATACCGAACAGGAGAAAATGCGAGCAGCTGGTGCTGATGACTTCATGCCAAAGCCCTTTAGCCCAATGGATCTTGTCCGGAAAGTGGAGGAAATGCTCGCATGACCGGGTTCTGGGCGATTTTCAGAAAAAGCATCACTCGTCGCTTCATGGCGATGATGCTTCTCTTTCTATCACTGTTGATTGCGGGCGCTGGCATCGTTCAATATTTGAATAACAGCGCATTTACCGAATACCAGGCAGCGATACACACTACCAAGCAAAAACAAGATTTGGTCGCAGAGATCGCTGAGCACACGAACCAGATCTTTTTTCGCGCAAGGGGTTATTACGCTTTTTTGAGCCCATACGAGTACAATGAGCTATTTCTTGAGAAAAAGAAGTTGGAACAAGCGCTAGAAGCATTCAAAAAGCTGCCGCTCAATCAGGAGGAACAAACGCTAGTCGCTTCGGTCGAGTCATTCTTCACGAACTTTTTCGCCAATGTGTTTCCTACTTTTTCAAGTTATGCAAAGAACGGAGACTATGAATCTCTGCGAAAAGTTTCGTCCAGTGGCGTGAATCAGGAAGTGAACAACCTGCTTAAATACGCCGTGCGGTATCAGGAAGAACACGATCAGCTTTTGTATATGAAAAACCAAATACTGTTCCAAGAGCTGTCACAGCAAAGCACCTGGTTTATCGTGTATGCGCTGATGGTGCTAGTGATCATGGTGGTAGTCACCATTCAAACCACACGGGATATCGGCAGACCGTTGGTTCGTCTATCCGAAGATGCTGAGCAGTTTGCCAATGGCGGTACACCTCCTTTGCAGGATTTGAACAGGATTGACGAAATCGGCAAGCTCTCCCGCTCCCTCAACTATTTGATCAGGCAAATTCAAGCCAAAGAAGAAGTTCTCATGGCGCAAAACGAAGAGCTACAAGCCCAGCAGGATGAGCTGATGATGCAGCAAGAAGAGCTGCAAGAAGCCTTGGGAAAGATGGAGGAAAATGAGCGGTATTTGGAAAAGAAAAACCGTTTCATCCTCTCTTTGTCGAATACGTTGGATAAAGCTGAGCTGTTGTCCAGTATCATTCGCAATATAACTGAGGTCATGGATGCCGATAAGGGTGTCATCGTCATGCTGAACACTGACAGGGATGCTGCTAGCTTTGGCGTTTCCCAGGACGTGCTGGAGAAACTGCGAAAAGGATTGGACGACGGTCCACTCGTGCGAATCAAGGAAACGAACCTGCCCTATGTCTTGATCCGTGAAAGTACAGATGCTGAGCGCGGCTACACGGAGGAAATCTCTCGCACTTCCGAGCTCTACCTTCCTGTATTGGATGCACATCAAACCCTTGTGGCATGTATCATCCTCTCCCGAATCGATCGCAAATTCACGGATCAGGAGCTACAAGTCATCATCGGACTCGCCAAACAGATCTCCTTGGCGCTCGACAAGCTCGCGTTGTTTGAGGAGACAGAGCGACAGCGTAAAATGACACAGGATATGCTCGACTCTGTTCAAGAAGGCATTCAGCTTATTGATCTAAGTGGGGAAACACTTCAGGTGAACTGGAATTTTTGCGAGCTCTTGTGTTACGACCATCAGCTCGCTTCGCAAGGATTTGACTTGGAACAGTTCCTTTCCCATCTACAGAGTAGAACCTCAGAGCCTGATCGGCTGATTCAGTATGTCAGAGCTGTCGTTCTAGACGAAGGTGCCATTCCTTCAGGCAGTATTGTGTTTCAGACGACCGGACCGCAAGTACGCTATATTCAGCTCTATGCAGAGCCACTGTACCGAAACCAAGAGAAATGGAGTACCTTGCTCGTTTACCGTGACTTCACCAAGGAATACGAGATCGACCAAATGAAATCAGAATTCGTCAGTACGGTCAGCCATGAGCTGCGTACCCCTCTTGCCAGTGTGCTTGGCTTTGCGGAGCTGCTGTTAACGAAAGAGCTCAAGCCCGAACGTCAACAGCGGTACATAGCGACCATTTATCAAGAAGCGACTCGTCTGACTGCGCTCATCAACGATTTTCTAGATTTGCAACGCATGGAATCCGGCAGACAAACGTACGAGCTAGAGAACGTTGCGATTGATCAAGTGATTCGGGATATTTTCGGACTTTATCGAGTCCAGTCCCCTCTCCATCGATTCGAACTCGATGTGCAAGCGGGGCAAACTGTTGTCTATGGGGACCAGGCCAAGCTGCGTCAAGTATTTGTGAATCTGATCAGTAATGCCGTCAAATACTCCCCGCATGGTGGTCATATCCGGGTGGGGTGTCGACAAGATGGGAATCGCTTACTCGTGGAGGTCCAGGATGAAGGGCTAGGGATTCCTTCCGAAGCCATCCCTCACCTGTTTACCAAATTTTATCGCGTAGATAACTCGGATCGCCGTGAGATCGGTGGTACAGGATTGGGGCTCGCCATTGTTCGGGAGATCGTCCAAATGCACCATGGAGAAGTTGCCGTTACGTCCGAATTGGGCAAGGGCAGTACATTTACGGTGACCCTTCCGCTGGCTGAGCACGCTTTGTCCTCGGGCGATCTTGTCAGGATAGAGGAGGCAGTCTCTCCAACCGGTCAATGCAATAGGAACGTTGTGATCGTCGAGGACGATTTGAACTTAACCGAACTATTGCGCGATGAGCTGACGAGCTCTGGATTCCGCGTCAATTCCTTCTCTACGGCGTCTGAGGCAGTAGCAGCAATCGAGCAGCTGCGGCCAGATGCTGTCGTGCTTGACCTTATCTTGAAGGACGGCGAGAGTGGTTGGAAGGTCATTGAGGAGATACGTAAAAACCCGGATTTACAAACGATTCCGATCGTGATCTCCAGTGCTTTTGAGGAACAGAAAAAGGCATTTGATCTGGGGGCAACCGGCTATTTGATCAAGCCTTATCATCCTGATACCTTGTCTAAAGCGATTTTGCAGGCCATCACGAATCAGGAAGCAACGGGACAGATCTACATTCCCGACGAACAGTAAAGATGACAATGGAAAAAAGAGGCTGCGGCGATGAAAGCGCGGCCTCTTTTTTCCCTTTTACCAAAGAAAATCTTGGTATATTCATGCGCTTTCCATCACACATTAATAGAGGTTACTTTGTGCACTTTTGCCCTGCAAAGGAGGAGTTCATGTGTATTTCTCAAAAAAAGCAGTCGTTCCAATCGAAGAAGAGGAAACAGATGTATGGACATGCAGTAATGAGGGCTGTACGTGCTGGATGAGAGATAACTTTTCCTTTGATAAGAGCCCGAGCTGCCCCTTTTGCCATGCCCATATGGTAAAAGATACTCGTATGCTGCCAGTCCTAACCAATCACAGCAACAAGCGGAACTCTTGAGTCGTTCTTTTCTTTTTTCTTGCGGGGATTCTTCCTCTTCTCTACAATAAGCTCATGACGTACGAATGTTAGAGGAGTATGCCCATGAACCGAAAAGAGATAGAAGATCAAGTGATTCAAGCCTACCAGCGCGACGAGGGCATGATGATTCTCGTTTTTGCCCAATGGTGTGTGAATCACGGTCTAGATGCACGCGAATTATACCGCCGCGCTTATCCCGCTCAAGGGGAAAATACGTTACTCGCTCAAATGCTGGACAATACCGTTCCAAAAGAAGAAGCAGAGGACATTCCTGATGCGACTCTCCTTGCTGTATTGTCGATGTTTGGCAATGACGATTTGGCGTTTGTGGTCAGTGAGACCATCGATGAAATGAACAAGAATCCGAAATAATGTATGAAAGCCATACTCGTGCGAAAGCTACGCGCGCGGGTGTGGCTTTCTTTCTTTTTATCTCTTCCAGAACTCCCCTCTCCTGTCCAAATACAAATCAAAGAAACCTTTATTATCATAAAGCCATTCGCAGTTTATTGTTTGAGCGACAACGTCAGCCGACAAACGATGAAATGGAGAATATCGAAATGTATACAGATTCAAAAATCCTGAAATCTCTGTTTTACATCCAGCTCTTCTCAAGTTTTCTCGTTGTAGTCGGTCATTTCACGGCTTCTGCACTTTCTTTTACTGATCCGTTTTGGATCGTGGCCCTCAATCAGATTAGTCGCTACGGCACTGTCCTGTTGACGATCGCCACAGGTTATTTGACTGCTTACTCATTTGAAGCCAAGAGCCCTACTGCTCGCGAGTTTTTTTCAGGGAAGCTTCTGTATATTTTTGTCCCTTATTTAGTATCTGGTGTCCTGTACCATTACTTGTTGAAAAAAGGGATGCCTCATACTGCCCAAGACTTTACGAACATTGTTTTAGGCAAAACGGGTGACCATCTGTACTTTGTGTTTATGATTTGCCAGTATTACGTTTTTGCCTATCTGTTTCGCCGTGTGATCACGAAGCGCAACATTTTGTATGTGATTTGGATGCTGCTCGGTATTCAGTACGTGTACATCAATTTTATTCATCAGGGCTGGTTCGGGCTCACCACGCGTCATATGCTCCCGAGCTGGATTTTTACCCTGTACATGGGGCACGTGTTGTATTGGTACCGTGAAATGATCCTTTCCTTCTTGCGAAACAACCGCTCCATCCTGATGCTGATGACGGGTGTTTCCACTGCGGCTGCGCTGTTTTTTGTTGTCTCAAACAAGCTGTATGTGGCTGTGCATTTGACTTTTGTCTTCGCCACGCTTCTGTCGTTTCTCGTGCTCATGGTCTTCTTTCTGGAACGCTTCGATCGTTTGCACATCAAGTTTCGAAAAGGGCTGACGTATTTCATTTTCTTGTTCCACTCTGCTTTTTTGATCATGTTCAAAGATTATCTGTTTGAGAAATACGGCGAGGTCGCTTGGCTGTTTGAAAACACGTGGTACTCGCTGCTGTACTTGCTCGTAATTATCGGGTGTAGTTGTCTGTTGGCGCTCATGCTGGTCTGGTTAGTAAACAAACTGGAGCGTGTCTCCAAAAACATGCGACAAACACACAGGCACCTTTACACTAGCAAATAAACAGTCGCTTTCTTTTTCACAAAAAAATGACCTATTCATGGTGCACGTCGGTTATCGAGCGTGCCTTCATGGATAGGTCGTTTTTTGTGGCATTAGATATGCTGGTTCATCGACATCGAGCCGCTCGTACATACGTCGCAGGGCTTGAATTGCATGGAAAATTTCGTCTGCCGATCAGTAGACTCGCACGTAATCGTTCCCCCATGCCGCTCAATGATTTCTTTGCAGACATATAAACCAATTCCAGTACCGAGCTCCTTCGTCGTGAAAAATGGTTCAAAAATAACCGAGAGCAGGTCAGGTGGAATTGGCGATCCATTGTTGGAAACGGTAATTAAAGAACTGTCAGGCGTTTGGGACACCTCAATGACAATCTCCTTGTCGCTTGTTTTTTTATGTAACGCATCCAGCGCATTGGAAATGATGTTGATAAACACCTGCTTCATCTCATCCTTGTAGCCTTTTAGCTGAAAGGTAGGATCGATACTGCATTGGATATCCACATTCACGTCAACGATATTCGGATAGAGGAAGGAAAGAATCTCGTCAAACAACCCCCATACGCTAAAAACCTCCATTTGCTTATAGACCGCTCCCTTTTTCGAGACCAGCAAAAACTGCGAAACCCGGTAATTCAATTGACGCAGCTCATTTTCAATAATGTCTACGTAAGGGAGATTCGGATAATCTTCTTTTAGCAAACGAGAGAATCCCATAATGGAAGTAAGCGGATTACGGAATTCATGGACGAAGCTGGATGCCATTTGCCCCAGAATCGTGAGCCTGTCTTTATGAGAACGCTCGATAAATAGCTTCTTCTCTTCCAAATCGCTGTCTTTGAGGTCCGTGTATTTGAAAACAGCGTGTACCAAAAAGACATCAAAGCATTCGTTTATTTTCAATAAGGCAGGCATTAAAGTGGCAGGCGTAAACGGACCTTTTTGGAGAAGATCGATAACCATTTCCCGGCCCATGCACACGTTGGAAACGAAATCGCCAATGTTGGTCTCTGCCCGGTTTCGTTCATATGCGACCTTGTAAGCCAATTCTTTAATATCCTCGAGAGTGATTTCCGAACGAAAATATTCAATCACCATACGATACAGTGCTCGCCCATTCAGATGGATCAACCCCTTGTATTGATCACTGTCCGAAACGGCAATTCGTCGCTTGAATTCTTTTACGGTCGTTGCCTCGTGCTCGTTCAAATATACTGCCAAGTCATCCATCGGCATCTATCCCCACTCCGAATAATAGGCAAATCCCCTTCCAACCTATTATACTATCATTATTAATAATTAACTAAATATTTTTACTACTTTAACGAAAAAGAATAGTAAGGGGAAAGAAGCTACGCTTTTCATCTATCGGGAGAGTGATTTTGCTGAAGCGCGAACCTGGATGAAGCAGATCTACGACTCCGCTCCTTTACGCGTCAAAACCACTCGTCCTCCTGTCGTCAACAATACGATCCCCTTGGAAGCTAAGCCATTATATGGTATGCTAATGCCACGTCTATTTGGATGGAAAGGTACGGTAACTACGTATGCCAACAACTACTTTGTAATGGCCTAAAAAACTGGATAGCTCGCCCTTCGGAAAACGAACTGTTTTTCGCACAGGTGCAGTCTGCCCTTTTTTCCCATTACAAAGGAACGTAACGAAATCTGTAGGTGTAAATCCTGACGGAGGTTCGCTATGGGGAATCTCCGTTTTTTTGTGTCCAAAAACAGGCCTGCCCTACAGGACATCCAAATAGCAGGTGCGTTCCTTTCACTTTTTACACGAGGTGAAGGACCATGCATACCATCGAGCATACGTGGGTATTACGTGAAAATCATGAAAATCAGCCAGTGCAACGATATTGTAGCAATTGCGGGCGAATCGTTCTCTTTATCGATACAAACGTCCGCCGCCACAACGCTAACGGCAAAAACATCTATCGCTTCGCTATCTATAAATGCGAAAAAAATCATACGTGGAACGAAAAGCTAGCCATCTACAAAGCCTTTACAGATCATCGGGAGGTGCCAGACACGGAGTTCAGTGAAGAAATCGCGCCACTCCCCACTCTCCCCTTGCATGAATACCAGGAAAACGGCGTTCGGGAAGTAACGATTCGGATTGAGCGCGCAGAGGCTCGATTCAGACTCGACAAGCTGCTGTCAGAACAGATAGAAGGCTGGAGCCGCAGCCAGATTGTCCGCAAGATCAAGGACGGGCAGATTCGACTGAATGAGCAGGAGACAAAGCCAAGCGCTGTCTTGAGTGCAGCGGATATTATTCAGATTATGATTGGGTAAATGTATGTATGGAAAAGTCGCAGACAGGATCTGCGGCTTTTTCTTTTATTTCTTCAATACGACCGCTTTTCTCGGCTCGTCCCACTCCACTTGCAGGCCAAGTAAGGCAGCTAGCTCTCTTGTTTTCGCAAAAGCAGTTCCCTGGTCGTTTACATAGGAGACTTCCTGTCCGTTCACGGTCACTTTTTGCGTGGAAGGCTCCCATTCCACTGCTCCACCCACTGCCTCTACAATCATCCGGATGGGTACATAGGATACATCATTGATTAGTTTGCCTGTGGAAGTAAGTGTCAGCTCAACTGCGCACTTATCCACATCAGGCTGTGGTTTTTGTGGATAAACTGTGAGAAACCTGTGGACATCCTGTTGAAACTTTGCCCATGCGTCCTTCGCTGGCATTCCCGTATAGGTTTGTGCGGTCGTATTGACGACAAAAAAGGCTGGGCAGTTTTTCCCCGTAATGTCGTAATGACGCCACAGGTGCTCGACTCCCCAGCCATGTCGCTTCAAGATATCCGCGGCCAGTGCCACTGTTTGCTCGTACATTTTTGCAAAGCTTCCATCTGCATTGACGCACATTTCAATCCCAATCGTGCAGTTGTTCGGGTAGGTGCTCAATTTGTTCAAGGCGGCCTGTGAATAAGTCTGCGCCCCGACGTGGTAGCCCATCTCGTCCTCGGGCAGGCAGCGAATGATTTGCTTGTCGTCCACGATGTAGTGGGCGCTCGCTACTGTCGTTGGTCTGTTGAAGTAGTTTCGGTTGGCGACGGCATTTGCACCGCTGCCCTCGTTGGCCGTCCAGTGGATGACGACTCCTTTTGGGACGATCTTCTTTTTGGGGCGGGAATTTACGTTGGTTAAAAGCATCTCGGTGATTTTCATCGTTTACTAGGACTCCTTTCGTTTGGCTCGCTCAGCCTTCGCCTTGATTTCGGCGCTGACTAATTTCTCGACGGATTTGGGCATCGGCCAGCCTGCGCGGTGGGCATTGGCGGTCAGGCTTGTCCAGGTGTGGTAGATGAGGCCGAAGGTGACGCCGTAGAATAAGAAGCCTGGGGTGCCCATGACGCGGTCTAGGAGATTGGCTACGGCTGGTAGAGACATGAGAAATAAGGTGCGTGGGATTCGGGACAGGCCGTAGTCGGAGGAGTAGGATTGGTCTTTTTTGGCGGCGGATATGCCTGTGATCCAATCGAGGGCAATCATGAAGAAGAGGACGATCAGGATGTCTTGACGGTTTGTGCCGTATAGATAGTGAAAGGCGGGCGACACGATGGCACCTGCTGTTGTCGCCCAGGCGTTTGCTGGGGTTGCGATGCTTTCTAGGCTGTGTAGGGATTTCATAGGTTCATACCTCCTCGCCCCCTTTGGGGAACAAAAATAGCCCCGCTAGGTACGGGGCTGACTCCAATTCTCCGTGTATGAAATAGTAGTAGCTTAAAAATCTTGGTTGGTAATTTGTTTGAACTCCTCTGGAGAGATTTCTCCAAAAGGATTGGATGTAGTCTTTACAGCAAGTCGCAGCTTATCTGCTGTGACCCACTTCATGCTAAATGCCAACTCCCAAAATGCCATCACTTGGCACCTCCTTTTATTTGAATGAGCTCAAGCTTAACTTGGGCTAGCTGCTCCCCCATTGTTTGGATTAACGCATCCTTTTGGATATTGCTAATTTTGAGTGAGGAGAGCTCCTGTCCCATTGTCATAACGGGATCTGTTTGTTGCTGTTCTCTAATTACTGAGATAGCTTCTTTATTTTGCATCTTCATTAGTCGAACGCACCTCCATATCCGTTCAACCTGACTCGCTCTGTTGCTGTTCCCTTGGCAAGAATGACCCACAAATTGATTGCCCAATTTGCGGCAGTCTTGGTTTTATTGGTAAAGAGATAGCCTCGATTCCCCTTTACCGCACCCGTGCAGTCTTCCCATGTTGGAACAGCATCCAAGTAGTTATTGCAGACTTTTACGCTTTCAATTGACGAGCCTTCTGGCATATATCTTTCAAGTGTCACCAGGACACGTAAGGGCATCCCATCTAGCGTAAAGTCTGCTTGAATTTCTGGATTCCCGTACTCTAGCATAAATTCGATATGAGTCTCTTTTCGGGTGAATGTGTAAATTCGCTCGGATGAGATCCCCGCGCTGTCCGTGGCAACGACCTTGATTTGATGCTGTACGTCCAAATCCAATCGAATCCAAGAGTCATGACTGATTTCTACTTTGTATTGCTGTCCAGCTACGCCCGCAAACGACCTGATTTTCTTGCCGTTCAGATACTCACTAAAAGTGAAAGTATTACCCTCTGGATCGGTAGCAGAATATTTCACTGTTGGAATCTGCATAAAGGAGCCGAGGTCTCTATTCTGGCCATCGATCACAGGCGGACGGTTCCAAACGATCCTGAACTTGCGTATAACTTCTGTGCTCCTCCCCTGTTTGTTGTCCTCAGCCCAAACTTTTAAGGTGTGATCCGTATTCTCCGCCAAGTCCACGCCGACTAGATCGGTTGTGCCAGAATAGACCCGTTTGTTTTTGTAGGTCAGTATTTTGGCAAAAGGAATGGCTGTAGCTCCGTCTGATACCTTGGAATCTACAGCCAATATGGTTCCATTATTAATTTGCAAATAAATCGTAACAGGATCATTGGCGTCAGCGTCAGTTACCGACCCCTGCACAGCCATCGTATTGCCTTCTGATAATGAGAGATTATTGGCAGGTGACGTTAATGTGAGCGTTGGTGGGTTGTTGAACACTACCACATAGAACGCATCTTCATTGGGACGATTAAAATAGATTCTGTCTCCAGAAATTGACGCTGTGAATATAGCCACTGCCTCTGGGAAAGTGTGCATTAAGGTTTTAGCACTGCCATCATAGTTCATTTTATAAATGTTTTTTTGATCCGATGTACTATAAAAAATAGTGTTATTACATAATTGCAAGCTATATGAGGCACCGCTCAAAAGAGTCGTTGGATTTTTGCCTGTACTGTCCAATCGATAAATCCCGGTGCTTGTTTGAATATAAAGATACCCACCTTTCTTTCCAACGTTGTAAACATATCCAAAAACGCCCGTCTCACTTTTTGCTTGAGGATCGCTCGTAGTTGAAACAAAGACTTTATTCGTTGATGGGTCTCTAAAAAATAACAGGTTGTCTATCATTCGTATAGAATCAACTGGGACATTCCAATTGGTCGTAGGGCCAGTAGTAATCACGGTTACATATAGCTTGTAATCATCAAAAGCTGATTGATGCCAGTAAACCGCATTACCTATTTCACCTAAAATCGAAGATACACTCGGGTAAACGTAATTATAGTTTTGTGGAGTGCCACCTGTTATGGGTAATTTGTTCAGTTGATATGAAGATCCTGTATACGTTAGAAAGTAAATGGAATTCCTATCATTAGAGACAAAGAATCTGTCAAAAATAGTATACGCTCCACCAATTTCAGTGAATGCGCCTGTCCCTCTATTGAACGACCTAACTTTATCGCCAATCAAGCCATAAATCGTTTGGTCGTATGAATTATTTTCGAAGAATACACGATAGTTATAGAGCTTTAAACCGTATCCTGTTGCCATGCTCCTCCCCCTTCCTTCCGCAAATGGCCGTTATTGCGACCCATTCCTGTTTCTATCATTTAAACCTCCAGCCGACTCTGGGTTTCGTTGTAGTAGCCTCGAATCACTCTGATTGAGTTAACAGTAGACAGGTCATCGCTAAAATTGTTGTGCACAAATCCGTCCGGCAATGTAGATTCGATTGTATTCACTCGCACTTTCAGGTTCGAAACATCCGCTTTCAACACTGCCAGCTCCGCATGGGCATCTGCAATGCCCTGCTCCCAACGATTAATGTCCACCTCAGTGACCGGATCATCGTGCTTCCAGTCCGTTTTCGCTACATAGGACACTTACACCCCTCCTCTCGCTTCGATAACAAAGGTCAGGTTTACAAACTGCGCCCCGTTCATTTCAATGTTTCCTGTCTTCTCAGCAACGACCGCTCCAGTTCTGGTCCTCAACTTTGCGCTCGTGATGACTGGCACGCTGGCGACATGTTGGGCAGATACTTGTAATGCAATTCCATCTTTTACGCCTGCAATCGGATGCGAAGCAATCTCCACAGCCTGTACAGGCACTGAAACTGAGCCGTTTATCAAAATGTCGCCGCCCGATACCCTATCCAGCAAGTCTTTCCGAACGGTTTGAAGATAGCTTGTCAGGATCATTTCACGACCTCCTCGTAACGCTTGATTGGTGTCATCCCTACACGAAATTCACTGACCTTGTGGTACTCCTTAATCCCAACCACTAAGACATCTCGCAGCACGATCTTCTCCGACACAACAGGTTCCAAAGCGACTCCATTACAATGAACTGGCCTGATTTTCTCAACAGCTTGAACAGCATTCTTTGTGTCGAATCGGTCCTCAATCGGGTAGACGTACCGAATCACCTTTTTGCCGTAATCCTCGACCATCTGGACATGCTTGAATGACGAGGAACTCAAACCGATTGCACGCAGCACGCTTGGAGTAAATCCAAGATACGACCAGTGCTTTTGCTGGATATTTTTTCGCCGTTCCTCCATGCTCAGCAATTGCTTTCTCCCGAAATAAATCCAATCCCAGACATCCAGCCCCCAAGTAGCTGACCATGGGCTAAACTGCTTTAGAATGTCCTCACGCTGCAAACTGAAAGCATCTACAACTGTCTCTGCACCTTCAAAGTGATATTCCGCCACTTTATTCTCGTACCATGGCGGCGGCAGCATCCGCCGATAGCGTTCTGGAATCATGTTGTCACCGCCATGGTTAGTGTCGAGACAGAGTCAGCAGGCACCATCAAATTCAATTCCGCCCCGTTTAAGGTGTAGCTTGTGAAGTCTATTACACCATCCACGAAAAAGAGCGCTCCGATCTGCTGGTACACGATCTGAGAACGCCCTTTTAGGTAGGTTTTGATTTGTGTAGCAATTTGGTCTTTGACCTTCTCGATTTCTGCGTCTGGTCGCAAAGCCAGTTTTACAGAGATAGTCACCGGATACACTTTCGCGGGTAGCACCTGCAAGTCGTGCAAGGCCCTTCGCTTGTCTTCCAGCTTCGTCCGTACACTCGTAGCCAGTTCCTGCCCCGCAGGGTTGCCTGTCAGGTCTGTGATATACACGTCGATAGAGAGGTCATGCCGCGCCTTCTCGATAGCAACGGCTCCGCCTACCCCATCTACATTTCGTGCCCACCGCTCGTAGTCTTGGCGTCTGCCGTCTCCCTCTTCTGTACGAGCTCGATCAATTAAGCGCTGCCGATATGCGTCGTCTGTCTCCGCTTCATTGCGAGATAAGCCGAAGAAAACGCCTGTGGCATCCAAAAACTCTCCATCCGCCCAGGGTAAAAACCGCTGAAGAAAGCCGTACTCAAATAGCTGCTGCTGATCGCTGATTTCCTCTGCGATCGGATAGCCGAGGTCATAAAAGATTTCTCCCTCTTCCGTCGCTGGTGGCGTCTCTCCACGCTTTTGTGCTATCAATGCCATCCGATTTGCCATTCGCTGATAAATCTGATCCGCTGTTTCCCTAAGAATCGGCATTTCTGGTTTGTCTATCGTTGCCATGTATCCACCTCCGTTCTGGTCGTCCCTCTCGTACCCTCCATTTCGAGCGAAAAAATGACTCGATTGCCCTCAAACCGAATGTCTACCACTTCCGCACGTTCAACCTCACTGTGGGCCTCAAGTGCTTCTTGTGCTTGGGTCTTAATTGTTGGCAATGAAATGCCCGAGCGCATCCTTCCTGTCTCAGATAGGAAGTCTACTCCGTACCTTTCCGAGTAAATCTCGTACCGGAAACGACGTGTATTCAGGATTTTCTTTGCTGTCTCTCCCAGGTACTCTTCATAGGTAGTCGTCCGTAAATAGCGACCATCTGGCCCTTGCTGCAATTGTTTTGTAGTCCAGTCGAATTTGTATGTCCATGGAATCGGGTGATCTGGAGATTGAACCAGTTGTGTTTCGTCTCCGTTCAGCTCTGGAAACATTACTCCACCACCCCAAGCAGGAGGTATTGTTCGTTGTTGCATCGCAACAGGGCTACCTTTTTGCCCACATCTTCTGGCTTTAATTGGGCAGAACGCAGTACAGACAGCTCATACGGTTCCAAGGGTGTCGGGTCCTCGTCGAGCTTTACTGACAAGGGTGAGAGCGACAAAAGCTTGCCGAATTCCCCTTGCGTATTCTCGATGCCGTCTTGTGCGTGCCCTCGCAGTTTTGCGATAACCGAATGCATCTCTTACGTCCTCCTTTCCAATTGGAGATCCATTGTGTATTGACCGCCTTTCCAGTGCGCTTGGCAGTTGGTGACGATCCAATCCGTGATGGTTTTATTGTCTTTCTCCATGATTTTGATGAGCCAACCCGCACGTAACCTCGCAGCATTTTCATCCTCGTGCCGGACCGAAATGGAGCGTGTCTTGGGGATTTTGGACAACTCAGCGAGCTGCTTGGCTGCTAATCCGGCTACGTTTTTGTCCTCGCCTGCGTCGATGATTTTTTGCATGCGACCGATTTGTTTAACCAAGCCATCATTTGATTTCGTCGCACTGCTCACCACTCGATCCTCCCGGTAGCGCTCTGCTGTCACGACGGTGTAAACCTCCTCGATGCTCTCACCCGTTGAGCTGCTCGTGAGCAAGCTCGCTTTGAACATCGGGATGATGCTGTTTTTCCCCTCGGGGAGTACCGTCAGCTTGTCACGCTGATATTGCACGAAATAGCGGATGCCTGTCTTTTCATAAGCTTGCTCGGTCAGCGAAGTAAAGAGGGACGTATATGATTGGGACGAGATTCTCTCCTTGACCGTAAAACCGAACGCCGGGCAGCTAAAATGAATACCTGCCGACTTGATGATTCGCGCAAGCTCCGTCCCTGCATCTCCATCCAGCTTGAGTCTGGAGACTTCGTTTTTTTGCAAATACCAGCCAAGCTCGTATGCTGTTGCGGATAGATCGCCTGTCCTGTCATCCCGGTCAAAACGCACGAGCGGGCCATGAAAAAGCTGTTGGGATTCTTTTAGCGCTGCACCTGCAAAGAGCATCAAAAAACCCGCCGTTTGCAGCGGCGGGCCTTCTTTGATTCTCACATCACAATTTTGAGCGATTTGTCCCCTGGCCGAGGACCAGGACAACTCGGTAACGGCTGGGGTCAGGTCATAGCGGGTCTGTTCTTTTCCGTAAATGACTTTCATTTCGTCTGCCCTCCGTTACATCCTGTTTTCTCTTTCTAGCTTTTCGTGAATCTCTCTTTTCCTGTCTTCCAATTTTTTGCTGTCTATCCGTGGGGCCGCTTGCTGTTTCCGTGTCTTCTTTGCTACCTTCCCGCTCGTATTCGGACGGGCTGGCTGCTGTCGTGTGATAACCGCACCCGGGGATAAAAGCTGTGTCTGATTGCTCCACGTAATGAATTCGTCTTTGACAAACAGCGGCAGCTCAATCGAGCCGTGAAAATCGACGTTTTTTCCTTGGAATTTGCCGTCGCATGGCCCGATGAGCACATTCCACGCCAAATCAAGCTCATCTATAGTCAAAAGCGCTTCGGAACCTGTTAAGCGATCCAATCCAGCAAGCCACTGTCTGGGACCTTGATAGCCTTGCACCTCGACATAAGGGGCCGTACTGTCCCCGGGTAAGATGAAGTCAAAAGAGATGGACTTTGGACGTCTGGAAGAGATGCGATTGCCGGACAATAACGTAATCGATGTCGAGCTTTCGATGTCGTTGCCGTAGCCACGAAACTGGACTTCCGCAGGTGTCACCGGAAACGTCAGCCTATATTTTCCCTGTAGACGGATCATTTCGTTACCCCTCCCCTCGTCTCTATTGCATCCAGCAGGGATCGCTCGATGATGTCCTTGATTCTCTGCGCAACAGATGGATCGCTGAGCATTTTTAACATGGTCGGGATATCCTGCAGAACGCCTTGTACGTGCAGTGGAATCGAAACTTGCGGAATAGCAATGGAGACAGGCTGCGGATTCCCAGTTGAGTTGCTGACAGGCGAGTGATTCGGAGCAGGAGGACCTGCTTGAATTGGTGGTTGCATAGTTGTAGACTGCGTAGGAGTCTTGTCCTGCCACCACGACTTGATCCCATCGTATAGGGCTCCACCCGCCGCTGATCCACCCATGCCGCCAATAAGACCACCAACTATCCCCCCGATTGCTGTACCAATCCCAGGTAACACCGAACCAATAACTGCTCCAGTAGCCGCTCCCGCTGCTGCCCCTCCCCAGCCACCAAGTGCTTCTGCCCCCACTTGTGCTGCAGTATCCAGCTTGTTCGCTGAGCCTGCAATAGCTGTGACTCCTAGTAAAGTTCCAAGAAGAGGAACCCTTCTGAGTCCTCCTTTCACCAATTGTTTCCAGCCACCTTTGCTGACAGCTTTACCAGTCTCAGCATGATTGCCGCCACTATCTGGTCCGGGTTGATTTCCTGCAGCAGAGGTAGTTGGCGCACTGTTTTGATTTTTGTTTTTGCCGTCAGTTTTCTCTGCCTCTTTTTGCGGATTACCACCACCAGCGTCCGGTTGTTTTTTTCCTGCCGTAGAAGTTGTTGGGGCATTTTTTTTTGTTTTCCCGGCTTGTCCTTGAGGACCACCACTATTCGAAGCAGATTTTTCTCCTGTTGGAGAGCGAACCGGAGAACCTTTTTTCTTTGATTTCTTTTTAGAAGAAGGTCTTTGTGTGCCATCGCAGCAACAGCAGCAGTCTTTTCCGCCTGTCGCTTCTTGAGGAAACTTTTCTTTGGTTGTCCGAAGATCTTTGAATTTTTTCAGTTGAGATATCGTGTGAATCAGAGCACTGCCAAGGATTAGTAATCCTCCGACAAAAACCGCAGTACCTTTTATCGACTCGTCCAAAGAGTTAAACGAGCCCATTACTCCTTCAGCTGCTTTCGAAATCCCTGTATTTATCCCAGACATTTGTTCTGCGTACTGAGTCGCGATCTCCATGGCCTCGTTTCTCGCCATCGCTTGTGCCTGCCCGGGTTTGAAATAAACATCATTCTGTGCAGACAGTTGATGCGCATTCACCGCTTCATTCCCAACTTTATATGCGCTCTCTTTCCCCTGTTCCGGCACAAGAGCCCCTGTAGCCACTCTTACTTCTCGCAGACCCTTCGCCACGTCATCTCCGGCATCGCCTGTCAAAGTATCGAATGCACGTTGTTGTAACGTTTGATCCTGGATGCTAGAAAAAGTCATCAGGAGTTTTCCGAGGGCGATATTTATTGTTTCTTTCTCCCCCGTTGCGAGACTTCGATTCAGCGTTGCTATATCTTGGGCGGCCTTGGCCTTTGCATCCTTCTTATTTTGAGCCTTGTAATGCTTCTCAAGGATTGCGGCAAGATCACCATTATCCGACATCTTCATTGCATTCTCATACAACGCACCATACGTTTTAAAATCATTCAAAAGGTTCCCCATTGAGACAAAGGTAGCGGACATTTTTTCAGGCGTATTCAGCAATTTGCCATTCTGTAGGTTGAAGTGAGCCATAGACTCCACAAATTTTCCAGTCGCGGCTCCCCCTCCCTTGTTGCTTAAATACTGAACGGCATTTGACTGCCTTACGGTACTTTCATCACCAGTAGAAATCTCAATGGAGCTCATCATTTTCATGATTTCATCTTCCGTAAACCGCGTCGTGTTTTTCAGCATGCCTGCTTTCTCTGCGTACTTTAAACCATTGGTTGCATGCACAAGTTCGGCTTTGGCTATGAGGACGTATGCTTGATCTTTCTTTATATCAGGGTTGAGCTCACGTATGGTTATGGAAGTCTCTTCTACTTTCAGGAGTTGCTCATTACTTTTGCCACCAATTTCAAAAAGCGTCTTTTCTCTTTCTGTCGCCTGAGCTTCTTGGGCAACCGAACTCAACGTTGTTCCAACAGCCTTTTCGATCATGGGAGTTAGTGAGCCCAGGAGTCCTTTTGCGAAATCGTCATATTTACCTACTAAATCAAGCGCTCCCATCATTGTTCCTGCCATTCTTTCACCCCCTTATCCTCCCAGATGTACACCCAGCAGAACCCGAAAAAACCGGGAGACCTACCCCCCGGCCTTTTCCTCTTCCTCCACCTCAATCATCTGACAAGCAAAAATAAACAGCTTCTGCTTGTACAAATCGACCTCGTACTCGAGTAGATCCGACGGGCGGCCTCTGCCTTTTAGAAAAGCGCGGCAAATATGCCAGGCCTCACCGTCAGATCGGATTAGTTTTTTGCTTCTTCAATGGCTTCTTCTTCCGTCTGGCTGGCATTGACCTCGCGCACAGCATTGAGCAGCTTGGTGTAGCCTTCTGGATTGTCGCGGAAAATTTTCTCGACGAGCTCGTACTTGGTGCCGACCTTGTACGCTTTCTTGAGCTCTTCCTGATTCCAAGGAAAATCGTGCTCGGTGGCCTTCACCAAACGAGCATCGTTGTACAGGAACCAATCTGTTTTCTCTCCCTTGTCCGCCATTCGTTCGCAATCGCGCAGCTCGGACAAATTCAGTTGACGAACCTTCCACTCGTCACCGTCGATGGTTACGGTGATTTCTTTTCGCGGCTCCTGTTCATTGGCTTTGGCCAAAAATTTCTCGAGTTTGTTTTTGTTCATAGTCAAGCACTCTCCTATTCGGTGTAGGTTGGCAATTCATCCAGGTAGTCCGGCTTCTCGATGGACATCCCTTTCAGGTCATATGTCGCGTGATCGTTGCCGTCTGCTTTGGCTTCCCACAGCGTAATTTCGTCTGGGTTCAGCACGATGTTGGAAATGCGGACGCGTTCGGAGTTGCCCGCTTCCTTGTCCAACGTCTCGCCGATCAGGAATGGGAGAACTGGTGTCTTGCCTTGGGTCAACTGCTCGACGCAGTAGTATTTCAGCGCAGCGTTGGTTGCGGTAATTTTCAACGTCACTTCTACATGCCAGTCATTGACGGTCTGGATTTTTCCTTTTTGCAGACGATTCGTGTCGCCATACTCTACCTTGAGGACCATTTTTCCTTCCAGGGTACCGAAGATCGGGTCTCCATTTTCATCGTAAATTTGGCAGTTCTTCAGTTTAATATCGCGTGCAATAGCCAATTACAGCACCTCCCAGTCAATGTCAAAGTATTCGATGGCATCAAGCGGCTTCGCAGACAAGAGGAAGCCACGGCGATCCCCGATGCCGTTCTTTTGATCCGTAAACGTCCAGCCTGTATCAATCGCGCCCTGCTGCTCGCGGACGGTCAGGTACGCGTTGACGGCAGAAACAAATACAGCGCCACCCAAATCGTTGTTACCAAGCTTGCCTTTGTATTTCTTGCCGACTTGGCTGATGTCGTTGACGATCTGATCCAGCGTCATGCTGACACGGATTTTGCCGTAGTCCTCGCGCTCATGCGTGCCTAGCACCGCCAGCGTATTGACGGCGCTCTCGATGATGTATACATCTCCGTCGCGGGTTGCGATTAGCGTACCGGAGCCGAGCGCACTCAAAATATCAGTGTGGCCCCAATCCTTGAGCGCTTTTTTCAATGGAACGACGACAGCCGTCAGCGATTCATGCGCAGGAGTTGCTGCGATCATCCCCGCTACCCATGCGGCCCACTCCAGGCTGCTGTATACTTTTCCATTGTTGTGTTGACCAGCGATAGCACTGTTCACGACAAAGCGGGCATTTTGCGCTACAGAGCGTTCGATGTGCTTCGCCATGTTCTCCTCGTCCGCCGCTTTGCCACCGATCACCAGCGTACTGAGCTTCTTGTTTTGTTTGCGACGATCGCTCATGAATTGCTTCGCCGCCGCTTGTACAGCCGCATCGTCAAACGGCAGATACATCGTGTCAAAATCAGCACCGGACACAGCCATGAACAGCTTCGTCGAGTCAGCTGAAGTAAGCGCTACTGTGCCACTTTTCGCTCCTGTCAGCGCTGTTTCTGGCACGATTGTAACGGCAGTCTCACCCAGCTTTTTCACACGCACATAGTTGGATTGGCTCGTTTTCGCTGCCAGCTCATTCGCATCCGTAAACGAAAACTTCTCGGTTTGCAGCGGGCCTGTTACCTGGAGTTCCTTCTTGCCTGGTTCGGACGTCGAGGCAGTGATCGTAACCTTCAACTCGTTTCCTACCAAACCTGGATACAGAGCCTCGACTCTGATTGCATCCGCTTGCTCATACGCTGCTTTAGTGGCTGCGCCGTTCGTCATGCGGTACGCGAGAATCGTTGCGCCGCCTTCTGCTGCCAGCTCCACGGTATCGACCTTGCCAAATGTCTGGGCAAGTCGCTCCTCAAAGCTCCCTAGCTTCACCAGCTCATCTGGCACGCCCCACTCTGCTTGATACGGCACCAGCACGACACCGCTCTTCGGTACTACACGTTCTTTTGCTTTTGCGATCAGTTCGACCGTTACACCCGGACGTTCACGTTGAATGGTCATGCTTACACCCCGCCTTTGTATTTGGTCAGTCGGCTCTTCACTTGTCCTTCTGCCAGTAGTTGATCATCTGCTTCAGAAAAAAGAGCACCTGCTACCTCGAACCGTTCGGCTCCAAGATAAGCGGCGCTCTTGATCCACTCTTGTTTGGATTGCACAAGCTCTGAGGCCTGTGCTTGTTGTTCTTTTCGTGCCACTATGATCGGACCCCCTCTACATCAAATTCGTTGATTTTTTGTGTGGCTGCTCTCTGCACCGCCACATTGTAGGTGAACTGGAACGCGATTTCCGTCCGGTCCTTTTTATCCCGCCAAATACGCAAGGTGGAGCTGTCGATCTCGATGGACAATTCAGACGTCTTGCCTTGATAACTGAACTGCCTCTGGCGAAGAAGCTCACGCAGCGGCTCTGCTGAAAGCGGCTGGTAGACACCTGCTACCTTTGGATAGTGGAGGACGATGGCTGCTTCTGAGACCACCTGATAGGAAGTGAGGCTTCTTCCTTCTTCACGGACCCCTTGCGTCAAAAGAAACGCGATAGGCGGCTGGAATCGCTGCGCCATCCAGTCGTCTACATTCACAACAGTAGCCAGCTCTGGATACGCTTCCTTCACCAGTTCAATGAGAACGGCTAGCTCGCGATCTATCAAGCTTCCACCTCCCATACTTGCGGTATTCTCGTCTGTCTTCGTCACATGTCTCTTCCCCCCACTACTTCCCTTCATTTGGCAAGGCATCCACGGCAAATGCCCGCCGAGCAGGGAGCGAGTAGCCTATGGCTTTGAACTCGCAACATCGAATGGCGGCGCCAATCGCCGTTTTCCCCGCTCGCCGGACATTAGAGTCGGCGGCGTACATAAAAAGCCACCCGACAGCTTCATCGGATGGCTCGTATCTCTCTTACTTGTTTCGCTTGACTCAAGTATAACCGATCTGGAGGAAAAACTGGGAAAATGACCCGATGTGTAAAGAAGTGTCAACCTTTGTCAGCCTCAACATGCTTGCGAAAATGAAAAGAAGCTGTCATCATCAGACAGCTTCTCGTCTATTCAGCCGGGCTCTATTTTTCATCATCCAGTCTGCTGAGCCTGATCGCCATACATCGCCCATGCCATCTTCATCACGGCATTGCGCTTGATTTCATAATAGCGCTGTCGGGACACCCCGATTTCTTTGGCAATCAGATTGTTCTTGTCGCCATCCAGCAAAGCTTCGACTATCAAGCGTTCCTGCTCCCCCGGAATCGTCTCTACTGCTTTGTTAATCCGCTCGATTTTATCCTGCAAATTTTGCAGCCTCTTCCACTTTCGCTCCCGGCGTGCCACCTCCGCATGCGTCCGATCTCCCGTGGTGCCCTTTCCTTTTGGCATGCCTGCATCCAATCCGTACTGAGAGACCATTCCTTCCCCCACCTCGCGCAAAAAGCGCTGGATACGGACGATCTCGATCTGCATGTAATTGTAGTCGCGGATTTCTTCCTCGGCTTTCTGTAGAAAATCTACGATGGGTGCTTGCTCACTTGGTCGGGCGAAGCCTTCTTTTCTAGTGGACACTGTCTTTTGTTGCCCCTTTGCTTTTTGATCCCGCATGTACTTGTCCCACTCCGGGCAAGAATCGATTTTTCCTACGTGCTTATCATGAACCTGGCAATGTGATTTCTTTCCCCAGCACGTTGCCGGACACACCTCGCATACTGCTTCCATGAAAATTTCTCTGCTGATCAAGGCACTATTCCCCCTCGGTCATATATATGAAGTCTGTATGATTGCTTAACGGTTTTCGTTGACTCTTGCGCCTTTTCTTAATCTTTGAGACAAACCGATCTGTCCGATAATGACTCCGACCAATAAAACAGCTGCTCCGATTAATGCTGCTTCTATCATTTCGTACGTATCTCCTTTGCATCATTATTTTCTTGTATAATGAAAGGGGGCAAAGAGGACACTCACCAGTTGTATTCTTTGCCCCAAGCATTCAATGGGGATTCCGATCGTCAGTCGGAGTCTCCTTTTTTTGTTCCAGCTGCTCTTTCTTTTTCTCTTTGTTTGCCTTTAATTGCAGGTTGAACAGATTGTTAATCCGAATCTGCAAATCCACCTGCTTAAACGTGACGATCAAAGCAAGGAAGCACACGACAACCCCGAGAACCTGAACGTAATCAATCGTCATCATAGCATCACTTCTCCACTGCGGATTGCTTCGAGCATGGCTGTTTTCATTTCTTGCATGCTCTCTTCGCGAGGTAGTTTGATAAAAGAAGCAAGGTACTCCATGTCGGGGAGCAGAAAGTCGAGGATCGACAGTACGGCCCGATTATCCCCTGTCTGTGCTTTTTGGAGGATCAGGCTGAACGAGTCAGCTTCTCGGCCAATTGGCGCAAATATTTGTTTTTGCATTTACTCACTCCTTGTCTGGTCATATTCAGTTTTTGGGCTACCTGTTGTCCTCGATCGTTTCCGTTCCCCGCATTCCCTCTTTGATCACCGTCTCCCTGTACAAACGCTTCTTGGCGGCGTACTGCAATCGCCAAGCAATCCTCTTGAGCACTTTTCTGCAATGCTCTTTCAACTGCTCATCTGTCACTTGCTTCACCTTCTGTCTTTTTCATCCGCGAAATAGGAACGTTCGTTCTCTTTATAGTACAAGTATCTCATACTACGATGATAAGTTCAAGTTCTTTCTACCAAATTTTCGGAGATGATTTTTCCGATCGATCCTCTGCATAAACTTCAAAGAAGACAACAAAAAACACGATATCAAGTGGAAATCGTGCCTGTGTGGAAGTTATTGAATTATCCTTATACAACTACTGTCCCTACTCCATAAAAGTACATAATTCTCATACTTTTTGATTTTATCTGCCCATCATGCAAGAAACATCTTAAATGAAGAAGGACCATTAAAAATAAAAAAGCAAGCCCCTCTCCCATTCACAACAGAAGAGCTAGCTTGCTTCTCTATCTTTCCCACACACCTAATCCCAAATATCCGGACGTTCAACGCCCATCATTCTCATATAATTTAGCAGTTGACCGGTACGTACCGACTCATGATAGGCGATTCGTAGCAGCATGTCTCCAAGGGTGCGGATATAGCCTACATCGGATCGATCGATGCACTTTCCAAGTCGCTCTTGGACAGCCCTCTGACGAAGCGGAGAAATTCTTCTCGATACGGCTTCGCAAAGGCCAAATCTTCTTCTACGCTCGAAAACTCTTTGGTTTCATACGGATTGGCGATGTCAGACAAGGCGGCGCTTCCCCGTTGGATCAAAATCTGGTGATACAAAAACTCACCATCAATGACATGGCGAATCATTCTCAAAGTTTATGATTAAGAGATCATTTTCGTTCATGCCATACTTCCCTCTCCGTATGCTCGTCCTAGTTTTTTTGATAGAGATCACATGTCGCTACGTGATCATTGACCATGCCGACTGCTTGCATAAAGGCATAGCAAATGGTTGAACCGACAAAAGTAAAACCGCGCTTTTTCAAGTCCTTGCTCATCTTGTCGCTAATTTCGGTAGAAGCAGGCACATCCTTCATTTCCTGAAAATGATTATGAATCGGCTTCCCGCCTACAAACGCCCAAAGATAGCTGCTAAAGGACCCAAACTCCTCCACAATCCGCAAATACGCGTGGGCGTTCTTCACGACACCGCGAATCTTCAGCCTGTTTCGAACGATGCCTTCGTCTGTCAGCAATTGCTCGATCTTGGCTTCATCGTATTGAACGATTTTCTCCGCTTCAAAGTTATCAAACGCTATTCGATAATTTTCCCGCTTCTTCAGGATCGTGTACCAGCTCAGTCCAGCTTGAGCGCCTTCCAAATTCAAATATTCAAAGAGCAAACGATCCTCATAGACAGGAACTCCCCACTCGTGATCGTGATAATCCATATAAATAGGGTCCTGATTCACCCAGCCGCACCGATTCATGGAAAGAAACCTCCTCCACATAACACGAACGTATATTCCTATATATTAGAATATACAATCATTGGCTATTCTGCAAGTTTTTCTTCACAAAAAAAGACCTCAATAACCTGAGGTCTCCCTGCAATCAAGCTGTTAAAATAATTGGCTTCCCCTTCGTCACAACGATGGTATGCTCGTATTGAGCGACATAGCTCTTATCAGGTGCAATGATCGCCCAACCATCCTTGCCATCCTCCACATATTCCGTCCCCGTTGAAATGAATGTTTCAACTGCCAACACGAGACCTTCTGTGAGCAAGCGTCTATCCTTCTTATCATAATAATTCAAAATGTAAGCAGGCTCTTCATGCAAGCTTTTGCCGATGCCGTGGCCCGTAAGGTTTTTGACCACTGTAAAGCCTTTTTTCCTGGCCTCCTGGTGAACAATGCGACCAATCTGGCTTAGCTTCGATCCCGCCTTTGCTGCATCTAATGCCTTGTACAGTGACTCCTCGGCGCATTCGCATAAGGATTGCATCTTGGGCTCGCCTTCCCCTACCACGATTGAAGCACCTGTGTCGGCAAAATATCCATCCAGTTCCGCCGAGACATCAATATTGATGATATCGCCATTTTGCAGAACTGTATCATCGGGGATGCCGTGCGCAACAATGTGATTGACACTAATGCACGTATGCCCTGGAAAATCATACGTGATATTCGGTGCAGATCGCGCTCCGTATTTGGCCAAGATCTCTCCGCCAATCCGGTCGAGTTCTTTTGTCGTCACGCTTGCCCGCACTGCTTTTATCATCGCTTCTCTTGCTTCTGCCACAATGCTACCGATCCGCTTCAAACAGATCAAATCATGTTCATTTTGAATCGACATGTGTTCCCTCCTGTCTCGAGTGTAATTATTTCCCTATTCCTCCATTGGAACATTTTTCTTCGCCAATCGCAACCGAAGCAAAAACAACAAAGAACCCCAGAAGCATCCTCTGTGGCTCTTATCTTACGAAGCTATGCTGGATTCCATGCATACATTCCTTGCGCTATTGTCGACTGCTTTTGAATAAACCCGATGGAGATTCGGTTAAATTCTTCCGGCTGATCGACATTGACGACATGACCGCAGTCAGCGACTAGACTCAACTGTGCATATTGCCTTTTTTTCACACGCATTTGGACGAAGGGCAAAAACATATGGTCTTCGTTACCCATGATGAACAAGGTAGGAATGGGAGGCTCTTTATCAAAGAGAGTTCCTAAGAAACCATTAATACCTTTCGTTAGCTTGAACCATCTCTTGAATTCCTTTTGACAGAGCTTTTTGGCTTCGCGAATAAACAAGGAGCGCGACTCTTTATGACGCTTGCTCGGCATGATCACCCAGGCAAACAGTCGATACAGCCACATGTACGGGATGAAATGCTTGACCATATTCCCCAGCGTAATTAGCACCTGCGACCTTACGTTCATGTGTGTCACAGCCCCTGCTAAAACCATCGAGCGCATTCTCTCTGGGGCCTGCTCCGAAATAATCTGCACAATGATCGTCCCCAAGGAAATCCCCACAAAATGGGTAGAAACGATTTTTACCTGATCCAAGACCTCAATGATATCTCTGCTGACATCATCAAAGGTGTATGTTTGAAACAGTTTGCCTGGGATGTTCTTAGATTTTCCGTGACCACGCATATCTACTAGAAGAACATTGAAATTCTCTTTGTATGCTTTCAGTTGCTTATACCAGATCGACGAGCTTCCCCCTGCCCCATGGACAAAAGTCACCCATTCGTAATCTTCACCACGTATGTATGTCTTATAATGGATCACTAATATCCCCCCACCAATATTATATAGGAGGGATGTCACAGGTGAAAGGATTAGCATAATATTGAAATTTTTGTGTACAGAGAGGCATATCGCTTCACGCGAGTCTCTCTACCAAAAACCAAACGACATTGGATATGAGTAAAGACTGTCCGATTCCAAAACTGAACCCTGTGAAAAATCTCAGCTTGTTATTGCTTGTTCGCCACTTCCATTGTTGGGTAAAGCCATCAATCAGCATCGGCACTAACAGGAATCCAATCAAATAGTAAGAGGTCACGATATGCATTCCTGCAAAAACAGGCGCCAGTAAGTATCCCGCTAATATTGAAACACACCTGGCACATAGCGGCATTTTCTTACCACAGATATATAAGGAACGATCTGATCGCCGATGACAGGGAATCCACTCCGTATTCATCTTCATCAACTCCCACAATCTGGCTTGCAATCGCAATCGGGTGCATCACAATTCGGACAATCAACGGGAAGATAGCTGCAATCTGGCGAACAATTTTTACGCTTTTTCCGGTTTGTCGAATAATAGAGGATCATGCTAATCAAGACAAGCAGACCAAGTATGAGCAAGACTCCTCCTGTTATATAATCCCCTTGATACAGAAATACGCCTCCCGCTATCCATGCAATCATGCAAAGCGTTAATCCAACAAAAAACAGATACACCCTCTCCCTTCCCTTCTTTCTACGCGAAAGCGTATCTGCAGTTTCACTGTGCGTTACGATCGGGGTGAAATCATCGCCCCGGCTGATTTGTTATGGCGTCCACATATTTATACCGCTCTGTGCGTTTGTATGTAAGCCGATAAACGGGGATCGGAACAGGAGCTTTAGCCCGCCTATTTGTATCTCTGTCCTCAACTTGCACATATTCCAGTTCCACATCAAATAAGCGTAAGAAACTCTCCGCGGCTTCCCGAGCAGAAACACAAGCGACCAAATCGGGAATCTCTTTGTTTTTGCGTACATCGTGCTTGTAAAAACCCGTTACCTTGCCTGTCCAAGGATTCACTTTTACGTTGTAAACTCGATTGGTGAGAACGATCCCTTGTCTGCGCTCATAGAAGTAATAGGTATTTCCGGTACCACGCAAATAACAAAGCTCGTAATAGTGAAGCTCAGTAATTCCCCGCTCGATGTATTTCTCCAAAAAGCTCTTTGCAATTTGCAACGCATCTTGGAATGATAGTCGTGGCGTTTCATATTCCATTTTTTGATTAACGGTAAAGGCAAGTAACTCGTTGGTCGTTTGATTGAGTGTAACGCATACAAAATCCGGATCGTAAATGGTTTCAGCGTCCTCATCTTCTGGTAAAGGCCAGTAATAATGAATAGTAGGTGGCCAGTCAGGGTTTGCGGCAGCGTCAACAAATCTAAAAGATCCACTCCTTGGATAGAAAGTTAATCCATCCTCATTTGGAGTCACGACTGTCGCTCTTTTAATCTCTGCGTGAGTTACATCTATTTGAAAATGTTCCTTCAGCCACAGCTCGATCTCCCGAATGTCTGTGAAAAAAATAGATTCTCCTTGGGCAACTACCGGAATGACCTCGGAGTGTTTTTCTACAAGTCGTCTGCCCCCGATGACTGTCTTTGCTATTTGTCCTGTCTCCGCATGAATGACGACATAGTCCAGCGGTACCTCATCAGGGATGTACGTGAGCTTCCCTTCATCTTCTTCATCGCATATAAGCATCATGTTTTTCTGGAATAAAGCTAGGTACGCTTGTTTCGCCTCATCCTTTGTTATGATTTGCGGCATAGTCGGTTTATTTTTTCGATCAAAATCATGAAATCCGCGGTAATAGATGCTGACCAAATTTCCGAACTCGTCCAAAGCTATTCGCAGATGTACTCCTGATAGGGGAATCCCATGAAAAAAATAACGATAGTACAGCTCCCATTGTTTGGTCTCACGATACTCTCTTAGGTTGGCTGTATTGTCTCTCACCATCTCTTTCAGATGATCCCCATATAGTTTTTCCGCCACTTCTATGGCACGCGCAGTTACTGACTCGGCATCGAGCCGCTCGCCAGAAGCAAGCGACTCTCGGTACGCTCTATCTAGTTGGAACTCCATCACACAACCCGTTTCTTTGTCTATTTCCAGTTCTGTATCATCATGACCTACTTTTATCTCACAAGTTCTCCATTTATCGTCCGTTCTGATTTTCACAGGAGATATTTCACGCAAACGAGGAAACAAGCCAAACCATCTCTCCATCGTCTCCCGAACTGCTTCCGTTGGATATGTAATCATAATTTCCCTCCCGAACGAAAAAACCGTCAATGCAGACCCTGACGGCTTTCTCTATTTGAATGCTACATCTTAATCATCATCGTCATCATCGGTTGAGCTATTGTCGATGGTGGTAGTCGAGAGCACTTTTCTGGTAATTGCATGTATGCGTACGTCTACTGTTTTGGAATCTTTTTTCGTGATCACCCGATAGACTGCTCCACCATCTACTCCTCCTAAGCCTTACTCCATTATCTAGATGATTTTAACAAATATTGGATGTGGCTCAAAGAGTAATTCGTACGAAAGATATAACTTTTTACTTATATCGATAATCCCCCCACTGCCAGTACGCGTAAAAAAATGACCATCGCCCCGATCACAGCAACCGTATATTTTTCGTTGCTGGACAAGGTGAGGGAGAGCTTTTTACTCGCGAGTGGGCGTTCTATCTCTTCTTGGGACAGAAACAGAGCCAGAGCCAGAACAAACCCGAAGGCACAACGAGTATACGCATAAAAATAACATCCCTTCTCTTTATTTGAATTTGCTTTCGCATTTGTCTCACTTGAGTAAGACCAATACTAAGCTTCCAAAAAGAGAAGGGAATAGGAAGACGAGAATTTGATGAGAGAAAAGCAAGAAGAACGTTACGATTCTAAACGTTTCGTTTTCTGCGCAGTTGATAATAGGTCACAGCCAGGGCAAGCGCCAAAACCGTTCCCTTAATAATATCGTAAGCGTAATACGGCAGATTGAGCATCGTCATACCGTTGAGGAGTACCCCGATCAGAATGGCTCCCACAAATGTACCGAATACGTTTGGCTTTCCTGCACCGAAAACGGAGAAGCCTACGAAAGCAGCCGCTACTGCATCCATCAGCATAGAGCCGCCACTGCTCACCTGCCCGGTACCGATCCGTGCTGCCAAAAGCATCCCGCCCAAGCCCGCAAAAAGAGCAGAAAGCACATAAGCCAAGGTACGATAGCGATTCACAGGAATCCCCGACAGACGGGCTGCTTCCAAATTGCCGCCTGTCATGTACAGCATCCGCCCCTGTCTCGTATAGGTCAAGTACACATGCGTGATCGCGACAAGTAAAAAGGTCAGGATAACGGGAACCGGAACGGAAAGAATTTCCCCTTGGCCCAGCCAGAGGAACCATTCCTGAAATTTCCCCGGAGCCTGCGAGCCGTCCTGCATCGGCATGTTTGCGTAGATCGAGTAGCCTTGGGAATACGTCATATGAATGCCGTTGACGATGTAGAGCATCGCCAGAGTAGCCAGCAAATCAGGAATGCGGATTTTCACGACCAGGAAAGCGTTGACCAGCCCAACGAGCAAGCTGAGTACAATCGGAACAACCAGAGTCGTGACAACTCCTTGTTCGTACCAAACCATCATCGAAGCAGCAACGACCGTGGTCAATGAAACCGTCGATCCTACAGACAAATCAAAGCCTCCGACAATCAGCGAGAACGTAACGCCAATCGCGACAAATGTCACAATCGAGATGGAGCGAAGAATGTCCGTCAAGTTGTCGTATGTGAAGAAATACGGGTTGGTCAAACTGAATAACAACATGACAATGACGATAACGGCAACCGTTCCGTATTTGTAAACAAAATCAAATAAGCTAAACTTTTTATCTGCCATGTTACTCACCTCCGCTTGCGTAGTACATAATCAGCTCTTGTGTTGCTTCCTCGCGACTCAATTCCTTCACGATCTTGCCCTCGAACATGACGAGAATCCGGTCTGCGATTCCGATGACTTCCTGAAACTCACAGGAGAAATACAGGACACCCTTTTTCTGCTCAGCAAGATTTCCAATCAGGCGGTAAATATCGCTTTTCGCCCCGATATCCACCCCTTTTGTCGGCTCGTCAAACATAAAGAGGTGAGCATTTGTATCCAGCCATTTGCCGATAGCGACTTTTTGCTGGTTTCCGCCGCTGAGAAAACCGACAAGCTGCTTGATATCGGCTGTCTTTACACCAAGGCGCTGCACGAGCTCTCTTGCGTTAGCTGCTTCCGCCCCTCTTTTGATAAAACCGAGCCAGGACTTCTTTTTCAACGAGGCGACAGACAGGTTGTTCTGCACGGACTCCTCTACGAAAATGCCTTCTTTGCGCCTTTCCTCCGGGACGAGTACGATTCCTGCATCGACGGCGTCCTTTGGCGAGCGCAGCTGGACACGTGTTCCATGCAGTCGAACGGCTCCAGCCTTTGCCTCGTCCGCACCGAAGAGCAATCGGGCGAGCTCAGTCTTCCCTGCCCCAACCAGACCGACGACGCCCACGATCTCTCCCGTGCGAACCCGCAAGTCGACTCCTTGTACTTTGCCGCCCGCCACACCTGACGCCTCAAAAATCGTTTCGCCAATCGGCACTGCAAGCTTCGGGAACTCCTCGTCGAAGCTTTTGCCCAGCATGTTCGCGATCACTTCATCCATATTCGTAGCCGCCGTCTCTGTGGTCACGACATGCTGTCCATCGCGCATAATGGTGATCCGATCACAGATTTCAAAGATTTCCGGCAACCTGTGGGAGATATAAATGATCCCGACTCCGGCTTTTTTCAACTGTGCAATGATTTGAAACAGCCGCTCGCTCTCCTTCGTGCTCAACGGTGCTGTCGGTTCATCGAAAATGACGTACTTCGCCTTTTGAACGGTAGCGCGTGCAATCAAAATCAATTGCTTTTCCGACAGCGTACATTCTTCGACGAGCATCCTCACCGGAATGGAGAAGCCGAGGTTTTTTAAAATCTGCTCTGATTGGTTGTACAAGCTCTGCCAGTTGATCAGTCCCTTGGTTTTCGCCTGGACGAGCTGGCCCGCCAATATGTTTTCAGCAACGCTCAAATACGGGATCAAGGCGGTGTCCACTTCCTGATATACACATTGAATGCCCTGTGCATTGGCGTCCTGCGGAGATTGAATCGACACGGCCTGTCCATCGATGGTGATCGTACCGCCATCTGCCTGATACGCTCCCGTGAGGATTTTCATCAGGGTACTCTTTCCCGCACCATTGGCACCGAGCAGTGCGTGGACCTCTCCCGCGCGCACCTCAAAATCGACGGATCGCAGGGCTGGAACCCCAGAGAACTGCTTCGCCATCCCTTTCATCTGCAATGTGGACATGTTTCACACCTCCTGTTTACCTGCGTGTTCCAACCTCTATAAGGAAAAATCCCGTTGACGGATACAGATCAACGGGAAAAGCCAGTTTGGTTCTTACTTGCCCCACTCTTTTACGTATTGGGACAAGTCGCCCATCGTTACTTTTTTATCCTTCGGCAGGTCTTCCTGTTTCACCAGCACTGGATTCAGCTTCACGTTGTCTGGCACTTGCTCGCCTTTGATTTTTTGGAACACGGTTTGGGCATGAATGCGTCCGATATTGGATGGGTCTACTGCTGCCGTCGCTGTCCACGGAGAGTTTTCCGCCTGGATCATTTGCAGATCCTCATCGCTCAAATCGATGGCGTATACTTTGATTTCCGTACGACCTGCTTGCTGGATAGCACGTGTCGCCCCTTTGGCAAATTCATCCCAAGCCGCCCATACTGCTGTGATGTCACCTTTGTTGGGATACTTTTTCAAGATCGCTTCCATCTGCGTTTGTGTATCGAGTGCCGTATTGTTGGTAGCAGAACCGAAGGCAGCAATCTCTTTCAAGTCTGGGTATTTCTTCTGGAAAGCTTCATACGTGACTTGGCGTTTTTCCATCGGCGCAAAGCCAGCAACCCAGATTTTTACGATGTTGCCTTTGCCATTTGTATCTGCTGCCAGCTTCTCCAGGCTCAGCTCTGCCAATTTGTTATCATCCTGCGCCACAACTGGCACACCCGGAATGTTGATGTCTGTATCAAACAGGACAACCGGGATTTTTTTATCCACGGCCTTTTGTGTGCCCTGCTGCAACGCTTCCGCCGTACCATGGTCGATCAGAATACCATCAAACTTTTGGTTCACAGCCGCGTCGAGGTTGGACGCCATTTTTGCCAGATCGGTATCTGCATTGAATACGGTCAACTCGCCGCCGTTTTTCTCCACCTCTGTCTTCACGCCATTGATGTATTGTGCGGAGAACGTCCCTACGTTTTGACGCATGATCAGTGCGATTCTCTTCGCCTTCTCTCCCGAAGCACCGCCGCTTGTGCTGCCGGTTCCCGTTGTTGCCCCGCTGCCGCATGCCGTCACAAGAACAGATGCTGCCAAAACAAGTGATGTGATCAGACCAAGTTTCTTTTTCATTGAGAAGCTCCCCCTCTTTTTTACGAAACTTTCGAGAAATGCAAAAAATCCTCTTTCACAGAAAAAGAGGACAAAAATCGACAAGATTCTCGCCTCTTATCTGTCAGGTATTCTACCTGGTGGAGTTAGCACCTTGGCTCGAAAGAACGCATTCTCTCGTGCTAGGTTGCCGGGCTTCATAGGGCCATTCCCTCAGCCTTCTCTTGATAAGAGTAGTTTCTATTTTCGAAACGTTTGTATAAGTATATACAGAATATAATCCGGCAATTACCTATCTGTCAACTAGGTTTACCAAAAGAATTTTCTTGATAAATATTCCAGCTACTTCTATAACATCAAGAGGGATTTTGTTGTGTCTTGTCGAATTATCGTAGATTGATACAAGCCTAGCAAATATTTGCAATGGGGATGCTACATGAGTCTATTAAAAGAAGTCATTCTTCAATTGTTTTTCGCCATTATCCCGTTTGTGTTTTTCAACATTTATTACCGTGACAAAATGAGGAACTACAGCCGTTCCTTTATTGTCATCACCAGCTCAGCCTGCATGTTTCTCGCGATGACCTTCGCGCCGAGTGTCACGACTGGCATGTTTTTTGACATCCGACATGTCATCATTCTTTTCGGACTGGTTTATGGCGGAATTGAGATTGCCTTGCTCCTTCTGATTGAAGCCTTGCTTTATCGGTACTACCTAGGTGGCGAAGGAACATGGGTCGCCATGCTGATTCTTATAGTCAATTTTGTCTTCTCACTCTTTTTGTATCGACACTACAAAGCCAGTTATCGGAAAACACTGTATCTTTTTATGACGAGTGCGATTTTTTCTACGGTTGCTTTAGGGACTACTTATTACTTTTTTCCCACGTACGTAACTCAACACCTCGTTTACTACACCATAGTGATTCCTATTCAAAACTTTTTCGGCCTCTGGTTATTAATGTCGCTTTTCAGTAAATGTGTTTCGGATAAGGAGCTGTTTATTCGCCACGCGCAAAACGAAAAAATCCAGACGATGAGCCATGTTGCTGCATCGCTCGCACACGAGGTTCGCAATCCGCTGACAGCAGTCAAAGGGTTCTTGAAATTAATACAGGAATGTCCGGAAAATTTGGTAAAGGTCGATCAATACATCGGCATCAGTCTCGATGAAATCCAACGGACAGAAGCTATTTTGACCGAGTACCTTGCGATTTCTAAGCCGCTCAAGGAACGGCATGAGATCATTAATGTGAGCGAGCATCTGCAAGCCATCCGCGAGGTGATGCTCCCCTTTGCCAATATGCATAACGTGGAGCTTACACTGCAAGACTTTGAGAGACCTGTGACGATCAAGGCCAATTCAGACGAGTTCAAGCAAGTGCTGGTGAATTTCATCAAAAATGCCATCGAGGCGTGTTCGGATATTTCGGACGGAAAAGTCTCCCTGGACTTGCTCATCGAGCGAAACAAAGCCCTGTTGGTCATCAAGGATAACGGCGTCGGCATGGATGCAGGACAGATCAGCCGCCTCGGAACGATTTACTTTTCTACGAAAACAACTGGGACCGGTCTTGGATTGACGTATTCCTATCATGTCATTCATGCGATTGGTGGAACGGTCAAAGTATCAAGCAAACCACGAGTAGGAACCAAGTTCACCATTATGCTCCCGTATAAGGCACAGTAACTTCTTGCAGGTTTTGCAGAGGGACTGTGCCTTTTTCCATTCGATCGCTAATGATGCAACGGGGGTACTTGTGGTTCTTTTTCGTTTTTTAAGGAGAACTGCAATTCATTTTGGCGATTGATTGTTGCGAGAAAGACTTGTTCGGACGCGATCCCCTTTTTCTTCAATTCGTGCACAAGCCATTGCTCGTCCCGTTTCCGGTATGACAGCACATCCGGATAAATCTTGCCTTCCACAACGACAGGCAACGACATTCCCGCAGAATTAGTCTGGACGCTTAAATCCTGTTTCGTTACGAACTGCTGCTCTACTTTTTTGAGCACAGTCAACCGACCGTTCGCCTCGATAATGGCCAAATCAATTTCTGCCAGGTCAAAAATGTCTTTTTCGCGAAGCATATGGAGGACATTATCGAGCGAATAGCGGATTTTTTTTAGGTTTTTGACGTGAAAAGTCCCGTTGTAGAAAATGACGGTCGGCTCAAATGTAACCATTCTGCCAAACCAGCGAAAGACAATGGACAACTGCGATACGACCCGTTGCAAGATGCCCAATGTCACAATCGCTACTGCAATCGAAATATGCCGGACATCTGGCTCTGCAATGTCAGCCCCTGCCACTGAGCCCAAAGTAATAATGATGATAAAGTCAAAAACCGGCAGCTCCCCAATCGAGCGCTTGCCCATGAATAAAGTGATGATCAGTAATAAAGGAATAATCGTACATACGCGCCCGATGACGATCATGGTTTCTCCGAATCCTTCCACGTTTGTCCCTCCCTCACGCTTTACTATGCAATTTCTGGGAAGGCATTATGCAAAACAAAACACCAGGAGCCTCCCCCTGGTGTCTCTCATTATTGGAGTGGCAGCCATTCTCCTGTAATAGCATCCACATCCCCATTGCTTTTCAGTATTTCTGCCGAATAGACCAAGACTGGTTGCTCTTGAATCTTATTGTAATTGTTATCAAGCGGGAATACATAGCGAGGACTAAGCGGATGATGTTGGAGATAAACCTGCACTGCCTCTCCCGCTGAAATCACCTTGGCCACATCTGCGAAGCTCTCCTGCTCATGAGGGAATGTCAAATTCACCCCGATAATTTCTCCTGTCTGCCCGTCAATCGTTACTTTATAATACTGATCCGGCACCATTACGCCGTTTATTTCTCGGACAAAGTTCAATTCAACCTGTCTGCCCATCACATAAATTTGCTCCTTCATCCGAACAGTCTTCACCCGTGAATCCAAATACGGCTCCAAAAACAAGATCGCTCGCTCCTGCAATTCTGCGATGGTAAGTGTCGGATCACCTTCTCGCAGCTCCGGATAAGATATCTTGAACGCTGCTGCCCGATTGTTGACAGTAGTCAGCCGCATGAATCGCTCTCCTTTTTTGGCCTGGTATTCCCGTTCGTTGTCTCCCAGCATATAATCGGGCACATTACTCCCGGTAAATGTGAAGCCCTCCACCTTCTGACCGAAAAACTCCATGGCAGCCGCAGCCTCTTTTGCCGATGCAACCATTGTCCTCTTGCCTCCTGGCTTGACGGCAATGCTGTCGCCAAACGACTCCCCTCGCCACAAGGTCGTTTTCACTTCCTTGCCAGTACGAGCGTCGAGATACCCGGAGAAATTCTCCCTGTAGCGAAGAACGTAGTCCACGTCCTTCTTCCCAACTCTCACATACGTCAGCTGCATGACTTCTGCAAGTCCGCTCTCTGTTTTCTTCGGAGAAGGCCGCTCAGCTATTGGAGGAAACTGCCCAGCGTCCAGAGTCATTCCGGTTGAATCCCCTGAATTGATATAGCGAATATGCCCGACATCGCTCATGCCAATCACATAGCTATCTCCTTCTACCTGCACGTCATTCACGTAGCGTTGCAAGCGGACGGCTTCATGCGAAACGGTATCTGTTCCCTCTTGCCCATCTACTAGTTCGATCCGATACTGTTCCAGATTTTTGCCCAGGAACGGTTCCATAAATGCCTTCGCCTGTTGCTCAATTCTCTCCTTGGAAAGCGTTCCTTCGACTTTCTCTTGCCCGGGAATCTTCTCCAAATCGAATCCGAGCAAGAGCCCGCTTTTGGCGTCCAGCTTCGCTCTGGCATATAGCGACACTTCTGTTCGATCTTTGTTGCTAGACGTGCGAAAATCTATGTTGTACACCTCGCGAGGAGCTTTGGTTACGTAGACCCTCTTTTCCGCTTCCCGAAAAGGAGGATATTTCTCGTACAGCTTTTCCAACGTTCTGATCGCCGCTTGGCTTAGCTCGCTTTCTATTATTTCTGTCGAGGAGAAGGAGCGGGGAACCAAATGCGCTTGTGATTCAACCCGAGATTGCGTGAACATCTCCGGGGTTACACCCATCATCCATACTGCTGCGGCCACCGTAGCAGCGGAAACCGTCCATGTCGCCAGCTTGATACCGATTCTTTTCGAGCGATTCGTTTTGGTGCGCGCCCGTTGCACCAGCTTTGCTTCCAGCGCTTCTACGAATTCGCTCCTCGGCTCCGCATCCTTTGATCGGGGAAGTGCAGCGAAGAATTGCTCGTCATTTGGAGTATTCATTGGCCAACCCTCCTATCCAGTCGACATGCAAAACTTTTTTGAGTTCTTTTGTTGCCCGGTGAAAATCTACGCGGACCTTGGCTTCGCTTGTTCCGAGGATTTCAGCCGTTTCCCGGATACTGTAGGCCTTGATCCCGCGCAAAATCAGTACATTCCGATGATGCGGCTTCATTTTTTGCATCGCCTGCTCAATTTCCAGCTGTTCTTCCTTGGAAGCCAGCTCCGCTTCCGGCCTTCCCAGAAGAGAAGGCAGCCCTTTTAACAATTCCATGCCAAAAAGCGTTTGCACCCGCCTCTTCCGGTAATCATCGATGGCGACATGCTTGGCAATATGCAAAATCCACGTCTTCACGCTGGAACGCTCCTCGTATCTGCCCAAGGCATCCAAAACCCGGATAAATACTTCCTGCGTCAAATCCTCCGCATGCTCGCGCTTCCCCGTGAAGTAGTAGAGATATTGATAGACATCTCGGTAATGCTCGCGATAGATCGCTTTAATCCGCGCTTCGTAATCGGCTGTGTCCTGCACTGGATTTCCTCTCCCTGCTCCCTACCTGATAAATTGACCGGTAACCGCGTCAACCTTTCCGTTTCTTTCTTTTGGCTCATAAACAAGGACAGGTGTTGCCTGGTATCGCCCGTTAAGGGAAGGAAATACGTAGCTCATTGTAAGCGGGTTAGCTTTTAACAATGCTTGTACGGCTTGCTCGGGCCCTACGACATTTGAGGCATCATCATAGGATAATTTGCCAGTAGTTACTGGTAAACTGGCGGATACAATGTCTCCCGTATGCATGTCAACTGTTACTGAATAGCCCTGTCCCTCAACCATAATCCCTTGATGTACAGGGGAAAATAGAAACTTTTGCTTGCCTGCTTCTCTGTTAATCATTTGTGGTACCAGCTCCATTCGTGGTACTAGCTCCGTTACCTCTGCGTCTACAAACGGTTGCAGAAACGCCACTGCTTTTTCCTCGGCAGCTGCCTCTGTAATCACTTTCTGCTTTGGTGGGTTTTCAATTACATGGAAGTACGCAATCTGATCATTCACTGTCCTCACTGAGAACTTTTTGTTTCCAACCACGGCATCATACTCCTTTTCCCCTGCGAGAACTGGCGTACCTTTGGTCATTTTAAACATAATTCCCTCTGGCAATGGAATAAAAGTGGAGAGTGCGGTGGCTATCTCCTCATTTGTTTTGGCGAAGACCCGCTGGTTGCCAGGCGTTATCGGGATTGGTTTCCCGTACTTATTTTTCTTGGTCCATCCGGACTCTACCTCGGCTCCTGATCGTGCATCCAGATATCCGGAAAAATTCAGGCTGTAGACTGGGCGGAAACCAGCGCTTATGTCTCTTGCTTTTTGCTCATAGCTAAGGTGGAGCATGTCTTCTAATTGTTTGCCGAATTCGTCTGGATTCTTAACCCCTGACGGAGCGACGAATTTACCTGCGTCCATCTGCAATCCTGTTGTGTTTCCTGCGTTTATATAGTCTAGCTCGCCTACTCCATTGATCGCTACTACGTAACTATCGTCTTTTACCGGAATCTGATTCACAACCCGAACGAAACGCACATTTGCCACGGCCTCTGCACCCTCACCATCAACTGTTATCTCGTCTATTTGGTATTGCTTGATGGCGTCACCGATGAAATCCTTCAGAACACTTGGTGCTTTTTCTTTTCCCATCGCTTCCGTAGGACTTGTAGTCGGTTTCTTTTTGGGAATGTCGTGTGCAGAGAAGAATAACAGCATACCGTTGTTTGCATCGATTTTGGCATCCGCATACAGGGATACTTTCGTCCGCTCCTTGTTGCTGAAGATGCGGAATTGGATCTGGATGACATCTCGCTCCTGATTGTTACGCAAAATGGTTTTTTCCGCATTTTTTAATTCCGGGTAGTGTTTGATCAGCTTATCTACGGTTTTTTGGGCTGCTTTGCTCAATTGGGTTTGTGTCGATTTGACTGCCGCGGCTTGTACAGTTACTTGTGGTTGCGTAACCCACAATGGGCTTGAGAAGAGCAAAGCAGCAGCTCCTGCTGTGATCATCAGCTTTTTGGTTGCGTATGGTTTCATTTTGAATTTCCTCCTGGCTTCCACTTTTTTATGTTCTTAGCCCAATAGTCGAAAGCAAAAGGGAAATGTTACAAGCAGATCAAAATTTTCGTAGGGAGCAAATAAAACTCGATTTTCCGAACACTTGGGAACATCGTGGCTTCTGTACGAACGAATCTAATCGTTAGTTACACTTGATAGGCTATCTATGCTGAGCTGTCCCCCATTGTTGGATACCATTCACGAGTGGAGGTGCAGTTTTTTTATGACCAAAAAGTTTCCTCAAGCAAAAACTTTGTTGCCTAGGAAAGAGTTTTATCTTAAACTAAAATCATAAGATATCGACTACGTGCACTTTTTTTTACCTTTATTTTTGCCCTAAGCCAACAGTTTGTCCTTAACGAAAAAGGAGAGTGAACATCATGCCATCTATCAGCATTCCTTTGTCTGATGCCTTGATTGGTAGCCACATCTGTCTGGATCGTATTGACGTTCAGGGTATACTGCGCAGGCGATTGCTGGATCTCGGCTTCGTCCCCGGCAACATCGTGGAAGTCATGCAAAAAAGTCCGCTAGGCGATCCCATTGCCTTTCGGGTAAATAACACGATCATCGCCCTGCGCAAAGAAGAAAGCTCGCTCATATTCGGGGAGTACGTGGAGAGTGAAGAAAAATGAGTTCATACACAATTGCCTTGGCAGGAAATCCGAATACCGGTAAGAGTACATTATTCAACACATTGACGGGACTTCGCCAGCATACGGGAAACTGGGCAGGAAAAACAGTCGTAATGGCTGAGGGAGAATTCGCTCGGGGAAATACGACTTTTCGGATCATTGATTTGCCAGGTACGTATTCCTTGTATTCCAACTCGGCAGATGAAGAAGTGGCGAGAGACTACATCGTCTTCGATCAGCCTGACGTCACTGTTGTAGTACTGGATGCAACCTCCTTGGAGCGGAATCTCAATTTGGCCTTACAGGTGTTGGAAATGACCTCCCGCGTCGTCGTTTGCGTCAATTTGATCGATGAGGCGAAACGGCTTGGCATTCATATTGATCTAGAAAAAATCTCGAAAAGACTGGGCGTTCCCTGTGTGGCCATCTCCGCCAGAAATCAAATCGGGATTGAGAATTTGCTCGACCAGGTGGAGAAAGTCGCAAATGGAACAATCGTGCCCACCCCTGTACAGATAACCTACAGTGATCAGATTGAAGCAAAGCTGGTAGAGTTGGAGCCGCTCATTGCAAAAACCATGAACAGGCGTTTTCCGACAAGATGGATCGCTCTTCGCTTGCTAGATGGCGATGAGAGTTTGTTGAAAACCTTGCGGGAGCGAATGCAAGAGCCAGCTGAGTCTTTCGGGGAGGAGCGCTTGACCCATGGCCAAACCGTTTGCCACTAATCCGCCCGATCCACTGGATGCACTTCTTTCTGTGGCCCGCGCCTCAGTAGAAGGAAGTGAGATTCGGGACACGATTGTAAGTGACATTTATCGCACCAGTCGAAGCATCTGTAAGGAAGCTGTGACCTACGAAAACAAGCAAAAGCTGTCTAGCGCATACAAGCTCGATAAAATTGTGACCTCCAAAATATGGGGCTACCCGATCATGCTGGCGATATTAGGTGCAGTCTTTTGGATCACCATTGCAGGCGCCAATGTTCCATCCGGTTGGCTGGCTGACATGTTCGGCATTGTCGAGGGTTATCTGACTGCCGGTTTTCAAGCAGTGAATGCACCAGAATGGCTGCACGGAATTCTTGTTCTCGGATTCTTTCGCGGCACTTCATGGGTGGTCAGCGTCATGCTGCCTCCAATGGCTATCTTTTTCCCGGTCTTCGCCCTGCTTGAGAACTTCGGGTATTTGCCGCGTGTCGCTTTCAACATGGATCGTCTGTTTAAAAATGCCGGCGGTCATGGAAAACAGGCATTAACGATGTCGATGGGGTTTGGCTGTAACGCAGCTGCCATCCTTTCCACCCGGATTATCGAATCTCCTCGGGAGCGAATGTTGGCGATACTGACCAATAATTTCGTCCCGTGCAATGGTCGTTGGCCTACCTTGATCCTATTGGCTTCACTGTTTATGGCGACAAGCTCGACCAGTGGCTGGCAATCTCTGACTACTGCTCTCATCGTAATGGGTATGGTGATTTTTGGAATCGTTATCACTCTTACAGTTTCCTGGACACTTTCTAAAACAGCCTTGCGCGGGGTACCGACACACTATACGCTGGAGCTGCCCCCTTACCGCCGTCCGCAGATTTGGAAAACGATCCTGATTGCAAGCAAAGATAAATCGTGGAGCGTGCTGAAAAGGGCCGTCATTGTAGCCGCCCCTGCCGGTGTCATCACTTGGATTTTGGGTAATATCTATGTCGGTGGAGACAGCATCCTCGCCCACATGGCTGCCTTTTTTGATCCGTTTGCGCAAATTATTGGTCTCGATGGCTATATTCTCATGGCTTTTATTCTCGGTTTGCCCGCGAATGAAATTGTGCTGCCGATCCTACTGATGGGGTACATGTCCTCCGGTGCCATGGTTGATGTGGAAGGCCTCGACAACATCAAGGATGTCTTCTTGCAGCACGGGTGGACTTGGTTGACAGCACTTAATATGATGTTGTTCTCTCTGCTTCATTACCCTTGCGGCACAACCTTGTTCAATATTTACAAGGAAACGAAAAGTGTGAAATGGACGGTGCTTTCTGCACTCATTCCGCTAGCCATTGCGATCGGAGTAACGTTCTTGACTGCCCAGGTGGCAAGAGCACTCGGTTGGGTGTAAAAAACAGCGAAAAGCCTTTGGACAATACCAGACCTTCTGGTTCGTGCAAAGGCTTTTTCGTGAATTTCCCAGTGGAATCCTCTTTATTTTGTAATAGGTATCACGCCATCCAAGGCGAATCTCTCAAACTCCAGACCGCTCATCTCTACCTTGTACGTGTCCTGTTTGGGTACCTCGAAAACAATCGAAACAGTCTCCAAATTTTTTGCGATCATAAAATTCTTGTAGTACTGACCTTCTACTCGCAGGTTAATGTCTTCCGGTGCCTTGTTTGGAATGACAATGAACAGCTTCCCTTTGTCGTAATACGCCTTTTCTATATTCAGCTTTTGCTTTTTTCCAAACGGAATACTTTGCGGATATTTGGCATTCAGATCAAGCACGAAGCTTTCCTTAATAGACTTATTGGCAGATACTTCGTCGAAACGGAGCGCGAGTTTACCCGGAGTATCTTCAAAAAAGAGCGACGGCATAAACTGCATCGTATACTTGTCGCTGCCTTGAACCCTGTTAGCAGTGCCATCTCGAACCTGCTCCAGATTCTCATTGATTCGGTCATCCATTGCCGGATATTCCTTTCCATTCCCATCTACCAGCTTCACATTCTCCAAGCGATACAGCTCGAATCCATCCTGCAAAGTAGCTTCCAGCTCCGCTTCCATTATAGTCGGAGAAGCTATTATCTGGTTTACTTTCAGCCTCGTCAACAGGCTGTCTGTTTCTAGCACAGCATCTACTTCTGCATCCGGTTGGATTGCTTTTTCTGCTCCAGTGACGGACCTTGGCAGGGGCAGCAACAGCTTGGCTACCACTTCATCAGCTTCTTTCTTGCGCATATCTACAATTTGCACAGGCAGAACGGGCTTCGTCTGATTCATGAACTCCCGCATTTTTTTGTCGTCAATTCGGTAATTCGGTTTGATGATAAGATAATGTACACCATCGATTAATTGAAAATCTTTCGGAGCATGACCTACTTCATTCAGCTCCCCCAAATCTACACGAAGACTCCCATAAAGCATATCGCTTCTTTTCGATTCATCCGGAATTCGCGCAATCTCCTCCATTTTTTCACCGGAGATTAAAAGCGTAAACGTAATCCGTCTGTGATCGACCATGGCATCCCTGATCTGATAAACAAAACCGTCCTTCTCCAATTTCACCTCAGGCAGAATCGGATACCCGTTCTTCAAAGCATGCATGAAACCTTCATCGGGCTTGACCCATTCAAATACTTTCTGGCCTCGCTCTGCACCAGTCAGTCCCCACAAACTTCCATCAAAGGGCTGAGCAATCTGGAAGAAAAGGGTAGCAGCAACTGCCACTCCGGCTGCCCAAGAGGTTACTTGCCAGCGACGACGATGCTTCTCACGCTGAATTTTTGTGAGTACTTCCTGCTCGAATTTTTCCAAATGAAACGGATATTTTTCACGAACGGATTGCTTTGCTGACTGGCTCCATTCCCTCCACATGCGATCGTCGCTCATCCTTTTACCTCCTTCGACATGGTCTCCTTCAATTGCTTCCTGGCTCGATGCAAACGCGTACGGACGACCTCTTGCGAAACCGATAGAATATCCGACACTTCCGCAATCGACAGGTCTTCGTAATAGTGCAGGAGAATAACCTGTCTGTACTTCGGTGCGAGGGATTGAATGTATGTGACGATCTCTTCCCGCTTCACCCGGTTTAAAATCTCTTCCTCTACCTGATTGTTGGCCTGCCGATTCATCAAATCGCCCAAATGATCATCCATCGTCGGAAAAATGTTGCGGAAGGACCACGACCGAAAATGCTTTTTGCTTTCATTCATCGCGATCTTGTAGAGCCAATGCTTGATCTGTCCGTCCCCGCGGAACTGATCGAGATGCCGATATGCTTGGATAAACACGTTTTGGGTAATATCGTCCGCCAAGGCATGGTTCTTTACCGTGAGACTCACTAGATGAAAAATCTTCTCCCCGTATTGCTGCATTAGCCATTTCAGTCTGGCTTCTCGTGTAACCTCCAGACTCGCTGGCATTATTTCTGCTTCGTTCAACCCGTTCACCTCATCCGTTGATTGCTTGCTAGTAGGTATGATCCGTCTCACGGCAAAAAGGTGACAGAAAATGCAAAAAGAAACCGCTGTGGTTTCCACAACGGCTATTCCTGATCGCTTTACAAAACATGCTGCATCCAAATATTCGGCTCGATATATACCACTTCGTCCTTTTCCACGTTAACCTGCACGGGAACTAATGCGTCTGGAATGATGTACAATCCGGACTCGGGAAATTTCATTCCTGTCCAGCTTTCCCAATCCGTCAAGCTTCCTCTGATCAGCATGGATTCCGGCGCCACCTGCATGATCGTCGCTCCGAGTTTCCAATGCGTGCGCACCCATGGATCAAACGGAGCGTCATCGGTCGTTTTCCACTGAACATACTTGTCCATTGGCGTGAGCGGGTACTTGTGCTTGAGCGATGGACGTACAGGTGCCACCAAGTGCACCAAGCCATTTTCCTTTGCGATATCCTTCATCGCCGTAACCATCTGCTTGCTCAGACCGAGTCCACGATAGCGGGGATCGATGGAGATGGAGAGTGCCGATAACGCGTTTGGCTGTTTTTCTTGGCGATAGTCTTCAATCCCTTGCAGAAAGACATCATCCCAGCCTTTTGGCAGGTCTTCCGCAGTGCCATCCCAATAAAATGGAATCGCATTTCCTACAGCCATCAGCTTGTCAGCCTCATCCGTCAGCATGAATTGATAAGGAGAGAACCAGTCATACAGATGACCGTAATATTCGTTGGCCACTTCATCATTGAGCATGAAGGTAGACCAGCTTGCTTCAATGAGTTCATCAGCTTGATCGTTTAGATCTGATCTTTGTGCGAAAGTGTAGATGTTGTATGACATGCTCGGAATCCTCCTACAACCTCAGATGTCTAGCTTCCCATCTATTCCCTATTCGATTTTCTTCGACATTTTCCTCTTGTGGTGTGTCACACATTGACTTCCAATATGACGAGATTGCCGAGCTGATAGGAAAAAGCGAAGCGAATTGCCGCAAGATCGTTAGTCGAGCGAAAAAGAAAATGGGGATTGACTCAGAGGAACCTCATCTCACCCCAGAGAAAGAGCTCGGCGAAGAGTGGATCAGCCGTTTTCTGTCTGCCCTGGAGCACGGAAATATCGAGACATTGCTCACTCTCCTTGCCACAGATGCGGTATTGCTCTCCGACGGCGGCGGCAAGGTCACGGCAGCCCTGCATCCGATCTTGTCTGGCGAACGCGTGGCTTCCTTCTTACTCGGCTTGATGCGCAGCTTCTCGAAGCGTCCAGAATTCTCTGTAGAGCTCGCACCTTTAAACAACCAGACCGGGTTTGTGATCAGACTAGATGGCAGAACCGACACCGTGGTGTTTTTGCATATCGAACACGGAGTTATTCGTAACCTCTACTTTGTCAGAAATCCTGATAAGCTAAGATTCATAGTGTCGTAATCGGCTCCTAGCATAGCAAACGATTCACACAAGAAAACAAAACCCTCTTTCATTTTATAGTGAAAGAGGGTTTGCTTTTGCGTCACGCGTGCTCTAAAAAAGTGTGGTCAAAATAAGTTTTGAAATTCGGATACAAAAAGATTAGTGATTCTTTCAGTTCGTTGCGTTCTGTATTTTCGTCATCCATTTCAAACAAAATTTCATGGTCAATTTCATAGATTCCACACTTCTCTTCGTCTGGACTTTCTTGTAAATCGATACATCGTATACTTCCGTACTCCGTATCCCATGAAAAAGGAAGGTAGCCTAACTTGCAAAGCAACGGGTTGTACATATTCCGAATACGATCGAATGGCTCATCAATCCCTTGTTCAGGGATGACGTCGAAAAAATGATGATACGTGGAAATGAAGGCTTTATACCACTCCGGAAATTTCAGTCCAAATTGTTCTTCGAGCGAAGCCACATCCTCCTGACTTACGATTGAAGGAACCAGCTTCCATCTGGACCATTCTTCATCGATATCAGCTACCTTCATGACATCAGGGACGCCTGGCCGCATCCATCTACAAAAGCCTTCCTCTGTTACTTGGTTATATCGGGCATAGTAAGCTTCAAAACCATTCTTGATATACTCGTTTCTATCCATATGTAAAGCCTCCTTTTTCCTATAGGTAGTCAGTTCCCCCTTGACACTCCCCATGCCTAAAGGCAGGGGATTCTTGGGTAGTCACTCCTCACGGAGTGAAATTCACCAAGCTATCCCTGTGTGTCCCACAGTTCAGTTGGCTATGCCAACAGTCGAAGTCCTTCTTGCTCAATATTGATGGCTGCGTTTTCGTCACGATCATGCTTCGTACCACATTTCGGGCAAGTCCATTGTCGCAAGTTGAGGTTTTTCACGTCTTTGTTGCGGTATCCACAATGTGGAGTGGAGCAGAGTTGGCTTGAAGGGAATTGCTTCCCGACGATGGAGATCGTTCTACCGTACCATTCCGCCTTATACTCCAACATCATACGAAACATAGACCACGAAGCGTCCGCAATGGATTTCGCCAACTTGTGGTTTTTAACCATATTTTCCACTTGCAAGTCCTCCAAACAAATCACTTGGTTTTCGTTGATCAGCTTGGTTGACAGCTTATGTAGAAAGTCGTTACGGGTATTTGCAATTTTTTCATGGAGCCTAGCTACTTTGATACGTGCTTTGTTACGGTTTTTATTACCTTTTTGTCTGCGGGATTGAATCCGTTGCCACTTTGCCAGTTGTTTTTCATACTTGCGATAGTATTTAGGATTCTCAACCTTCTCTCCATTAGAGAGGATGGCGAAATCCTTGATTCCGAGGTCAATCCCTACAGTCGATCCTACATTTGGGAGTGGTTGATTTTCCGTTTCACATAGAATGGATACAAAGTATTTTCCAGAAGGATTCAGTCTGATCGTAGCCGATAAGATACGCCCCCGGACTTCTCTGGATTTAGCAAACGATACCCATCCCAGCTTAGGAAGTTTGATGCGATTTCCTACTATTTTGATGTTCATCTTGCATGTATAGGATTGCTTTGGGTTCTTCTTACTCTTGAATTTGGGATAGCCTTTTTTCTCTTTGAAAAACTTTTTGTAGGAGGAATCCAAATCTTTTAAGGTTGATTGCAGAGCAGTGGAGTCCACTTCTTTCAACCATTCGATTTCTTTTTTGAGTTGCGTGAGCAAAGCAGAGCAGTCGTTGTAGTTCAGCGTTTTCTTTTCATGTTCGTAGGCGTCATTCCGTTTCGCAAGAAAGTGATTGAATACAAAGCGAGTACATCCAATTGTCTTGTTGATGAGTGTTGCTTGTTCTTTGTTTGGATACAAACGGAATTTGTAGGCTCTATGCAAGTTCAATCACTCCTTTCCTTTTGGGACTCCATGTAATTCTGAATCACATCGAGTTGAACAGTTCCAACAGTCGCAACAAAGTAGGAGTTTGTCCATAGCGAGGGAAGTCTGCTTTTGAGATGTCTAAATTCCATCCACAACACTCTGGATATATAGCCCTTCAAAGATTTTACGACTCGGTGGATTCCGAATTGCGGATCGCATTTGATGAGCAAATGAACGTGGTCTGGCATGATCTCCATTTCAACAATTTCTGTACGAAGTTCTTTTTCCTTTTCAAGAAACAACTCTTTTAATCGAATGTCTACTGGCTCTTTCAAAACCTTTTTACGATACTTCGGACAAAAAACAACGTGATATTTACAGTCAAATACGACATTGTAGTTACTTTCCACCGATCTGTATATGGTTAATTATACCAATTCATTAGATAGAGAAGATATATCTGACAGAGATCGACAAAAAAAGAACTATTTTCGTTTGCTCTTAGCACCCCCTTCAGGGGATGCAGAGCAAAGTGCCTTATATCCCCATAGCTAAAGCAAGGGGTTTTACGGCACGAGTGATAATCGCTTCGTTTCCACGAGTACTTCATCCTCGAATTCCATTTTGTAAATATCAGGCTTGGACATCGTCAATAAAAAATCCAGGTCGTACTGACTGTCAAAGTACCCCATCATCAATGTCATAACGGCACCATGCGTTCCGATTACAACTTTCTGCCCTTTATATTGCTCTACAATTTTTCGCAACGTACTTACCACACGATTCCGACAAATGGTGATGGATTCCCCCTCAGGCAACGAAAAGTCTGGCTCAGTAAACATCTTCTTTACTAATGGATACAATTCGTTATCAGCCATGATTTGATCATTTCCGATAAAAACGAGTTCTCTCAGCTCTTCAAAAACGACGATCTCTTTTCCTACGGACTGGGCTAATTCTTCTATGGTTGCCACTGCCCTTTTATACGGACTTGAAATGAACGAATCTATCCCCTCGTCTTTCAACAATTGCGTAATGATACGGGCATCTGACCTACCTTTTTCAGTCAGTCCTCGTGTTCTTTCGTCCCCTTCGGTTTTTGGTGATTCTCCGTGCCTAACCATATAAATACAGGTTTTCATACCTAACCTCCGTAGAAACTTTTTTCTCCACCTACATCCTTCCTGCAAATATATTACAACAAAAATCCCCTTTCCGGTTTTTACTAGAAAGGGGACACTCTTAAATTTTGAACCGACGCACGATCTCTTCCATCGTTTGCGTCAAGCCGACATTTCTCTCTGAGATAGCCACGATCTGTTGGTTGTTATCCGCGATTATGCGTGATTGCTCCGTAATCGCCTCCACACTGTGGGCACTCTTCTCCATCGAGTTCGTCACTTGCTCCACCACAGTAACGACATTGCTAATCGTTGAATTCAACTCTTCAAAAGACGCACTGAATTCCGCCAGCAACGTATGGAAACGGTGTGCATCCAAATTGTACTTCTCCGATGTTTCCATCATCCTGTCATAATCAGGGCTGACCCGCGTATCGATAAAGTCCAATACGCTCGACGAGTTGGCAGCCAGATTGTCTACGGATTCGCCCGCGACCTGGATAATGCGTTGAATATCTACCACGACCTCAGACGATTGCGTCGCCAGTCTGCGTATCTCATCCGCTACGACAGAAAACCCTCTACCGCTGTCTCCCGCACGTGCAGCTTCAATCGCCGCATTCAATGCCAACAGATTTGTCTGCTCAGAGATTGTGAGTATCGCCCCTGCCAACAGGTTAATTTTTTCCATCGCTTCCTTCGAGTCGGTGATCGCAATTTCCGTTTGCGCCTTTACATCCAGATAGAGGTCTGTCGTCATTTTATCCGCAGCCAATGCATGTTCCCGCAAAGCAGTTGCCCGCGAGCTGACATTCTGTGCGGTCGCAGCCGCTACTTCCGTTCTTTTCGTAATCGAGTGAATGACGGTTTCCATGTCGTTTAAGGTCGCATTCATCTCCTCTGTGGCCGCCATCGTCTCCTGCATATGGGTGAGCAAGATGCCTGTAGCCTCTGCGGTTCCGCTAGACTGCTCGCTTACTTTGCTGGTAGATTGCTTTGCGCTTTGCGCATTTTCAGCGACCGAGCGAGACACAGCTGTCAGCTTGCTCACAACCTCGCTCAATTGCTCACGCATGACAAGGATCGACTGTGCCGTCAATCCAATCTCATCCTGCGTCCCCAGCTCGTTCACCGCTATTTTTTCCCGCAAATCAAATTGAGCCGTCTTCGTAATAATCTCCCTTATTTGATCAATCGGGCGGGTAATCCAGCGACTCAGCAGGAAGGATAGTAGCAACGCTCCTGCCACCGAACATACCAGCTTCCAGACAACGGACTCCAGATTGTCCGCCAGCTTCTGGTTCAGCTCCGTATTGTCATACACAATCTTGATGACGCGTGATCGGCTGAGATCATTGGGATCTTTGCCCAGCTTGTACGGGACGAGGCGATAAGTGAGATCTTTCTCCTCTGTTTTTTCACGAAACTCTCTAATCTCTTGCGATTGGTATGCTTGGGTAAAAAACGGCAAGTGACTATCGGTCACCCGCAAGGCTTTCCCGTCGCTCCCCGTTCTCCCCAAAGCATAACCATCATGAGAAAAGACCAGAATGTCTTTTACCATGTCGTATTTCTCCGTGATCGCCTGTGACACAGCCAAGAAATTAAAGGTCTGGAAAAGAGCGCTATCCTGTAAATTCACACTGACTTCAAACAGGTACCTATGATCAGACGTAGGGAGATAAGCGAACTTCTTGATTTTACCCGTATTGACGGCAACCTCCATGCCATCTGCAGAAAACTCATTGCCATCCATCCGCTTTTTCAACAGCTCCGTAAATGCCCCGGCATTGCTAAAATCAAGCCCCACATCGGTTTTGACGCTAGAATGAGCGACCTTGATATTTCGGTCAATGATGAAAATATCCATCCCATACTGCTCACGCAGGGCTGCATAGTCCCACGTCCCCACCGCTGGATTTTTCCGATAGTTGTTCGTTAACACCTGCAGTGTTTGCTGCATGCGGGTTTCCATGTCTTTCTCAAAAACACCGTATGCCATATCCACATTCTTCACTGCATTCGTGACATGATCCTCTACCAGCTGGTACTGTACCGCTTGGCCAGAAATAATATTCGCCTTGAACTGAACATAGTCAATAATAGACAACACAATGGCTACCAGCATCGTAAATAAAGAAATCATCAAGGTAAGCTTAGTACGAAAAGACATCCACATTCGTTTCATAAGTCTGCTCCAAGAAGTTATTTTTTTAACATAACTTAACATAATTTACCACATCTTAACTTGTCAATCCTTTCAGGAGTTTACTGTATTTTGGCAATATACACACTAAGATTTACCATTAACACCGTGCTTATAGTGTCAATGAACACCGTATGAACTTATGCCCCAAACCGCACTGCACCGCCATTTGTTATGTTAAAATCGGCACGAACAAAGAAGTACAAAACGTATGTAGGAGGACACCCACATGCAAAATCGTCAAAACGAAATTATTATTCCTGAAAATCCTGTTTCACACTTCCTGTTCACCAGTACGAAATCTGCTGCGATCTGGTTGATTATCAGATTGTATGTCGGCTATTCATGGATTACTGCTGGATGGAAAAAAATCCAGTCCGATAGCTGGACTGGAGATGCGGCTGGCGGAGCGATTCAAGGTTTCGTAAAAGGCTCCTTGGCAAAAGCAGCCGAAGGAAAGGACGTAACCGGGTGGTACGCCTGGTTCCTGGAAAACGTCGTATTGCCAAATGCTAAGGTATTCGGCTTCTTCGTCGCTTATGGTGAGGTACTCGTCGGACTCGGCCTGATCCTCGGATGCCTGACAGGGATCGCAGCGTTTTTCGGCGGTTTGATGAATGTCAGCTTTCTGTTCGCAGGAACGGTCAGCACCAACCCACTCCTTTTTATTTTTGCCACTTGGCTCGTTTTGGCTTGGAAGGTTGCGGGCTGGTATGGTCTTGATCGCTGGGCGCTTTCGTATCTCGGAACACCTTGGACGAGAAAACCGCGCGATGGTGTTTTGCCGATGAACAAGTAATCCTAGCTTTCCTCTTGGATGACAAAGCCACCTTTTGCGGGTGGCTTTTGTTGTCCCTTCGGATCAATAGTTATTTGAGTCACGGACAAATTGTATGAATTTATTCCGACTGGAAACCGTGATTTTTGATGAATATTTATACATTGTGTTGAATGACTGTCTGATTGCTGTGCATTATTCTTTTGAGGAACTATAAATTTTCTTATTTTTCTAATAATTAAACAGGAGGACTGTATGAACAAGTGGCTACTAGGCATTTCTACTGCTGTTTTGTTATTTAGTCTCTCAGTCGGCTGTAGCTCAAAACCCGCCGACAATATTCAATCCCCTCCAGCGGAAGCAACAGCAAAGCCTACTACCTCAGAGCCAATGGTCTTGCAATGGAGCATCACCGGGGAACCGTCTACGATGGATGCGGGCATTGCAACAGATTCAACCTCAATGGACATGATCAACCTCGCCTTCGAAGGACTGACCAGCGTCGACCGTCAAGGCCAGATGATCAACGCCATCGCGGAGAGCTACACGAATACTCCTGACTTCACTCATTTTACGTTTACTATTCGAAAGGACGCCAAATGGAGCAATGGCGACCCTGTTACCGCTCACGATTTTGAGTACGCCATCAAGCGCAATCTCGACCCCAAAACCGCTTCCGGCTATGCGTATCAGCTCTTCTATATCAAAGGGGGCGAGGAATTTTACTCCGGAAAAGGCAAGCAAGAAGACGTCGGGGTAAAGGCAAAGGACGACTACACACTAGATTTCACCTTGCGCTCACCAACACCGTTCTTCCGCGAATTGACCTCATTCACTACCTACTACCCGCTTCATAAAAAGACCATCGAGAGCAATCCCCAGTGGGCAACAGAAGCGAAAACGATTGTCGGCAACGGCCCGTTTATCATGGATAAGTGGGAGCACAAGTCCAAGCTCACCTTCAGCAAAAGCCCTACTTATTGGGACAACGCCAACGTCAAGCTCGATCAGATAAATATTGTCATCATCGAGGATAACAACACCGCCATGTCCATGTTTGAAAATGGCGATCTGGATTGGGGTGGCTACCCTTCCTTTGGCTTGTCGCCGGATGCGGTCGGTCAGATCAAGAAAGAGGGCAAGCTGCTCGTCGCAGATAACCCAGGTACCAAAGCCGTCATCTTCAATACAAAGAAACCCCCTTTTACCAACAAAAATATTCGCCAGGCGTTTTCGTATTCGATCAATCGACAGCAATTGGTGGATAATATCCTACAGACTGGTGTTCAGCCCGCTTATGGCTGGGTTCCCGTTTCCATGGGGTTGAATCCGGACGGCTACTTTAAAGAGGATGTGGCCAAGGCCAAGCAGCTTTTGGCAGAAGGCATGGAAGAGCTCGGGCTGACTCAATTCCCTAAAGTCACGTACTACTACGACACCGGAGAAACGGACAAAAAGTTGGCTCAAGCACTCCAGGACGAATGGAAGAAAACACTGGGGGTCGACATAGACATTCGCAACTCAGAATGGAAAGTGTTCAACGAGGATGTCCAAAATGGCAAGTATGACTTCGGTATCTGGCAATGGGGAGCCGATTTCAACGACCCGATCAATTTCCTCGAGATGTACAAGGACTTGGGTGGCAACAACGTCGTTCGCTTCGAGCACAAGGAATACCGCGATATGCTCGATAAGAGCTACTATGAGACCGACGAGAAAAAGCGCAAGCAACTGCTGTTTTACGCTGAAAGAATTCTCATGGAAGAAATGCCGCTGGCACCGCTGCACTTCCGCGGCAATGCTTATGTGAAAAACGACAAGGTGAAGGATTTTGTGATCTTCCCTCTCGGCGGTTCCTACTTTAAATACGCGTATATTGAAAATTAATAGAGCGCGGGCATCCTCTCTATGCGAAACAGATAGAGAGATGCCCGCGCTTCGATCATAAATACCGAGCGATCATCCGAACTAACTTTGCAGGAAACTCATGTAAATTGGTAATATCCAAAAATCTTTCATTCCCATAGATCTCACTTATCACATCCTTGTCTTGACCGATTGCGGCTGCAAGAAAGGTAACTCCTTTTCGCTCATATTCCTGGATGGTCTGTTTCATATCTGTAACGGCATAACTTCCGGTATAGTCATCCATTGCTTTCGGTTGTCCGTCACTTATGCTAATCAGCAGTTTTGTCTTTTGGCGGGAAGTGGCTAATCGTTCCGCCATAATTCTAAGAGCCATGCCATCGCGATTATTACTTCTCGCATGAATTCTCATTAACCTGAAGCGATCATTGGCATCCGCTTTATCAAAGTCGGCATAGGCAAAGATCGACATTTGCTCCAATCTGGAAACATCCGCCGTATCACCGTAGATCAAAATGGGAATATGACAAAGCTGACAATATTCATATACGGCGATCACTGCTCGTTTTGCTGCTTCTAATCTCCCGTACGCTGACATCGATGCGGATTCATCAATCCTAAGACCAACCACAAGGGAAGGGGATTCAGTTGGAGGACGTTTCTTGGCAAAATACTTGTAATCCTTGTAAGCAACGCTGTCTGCTTGAAATTTGCTGCCATAGTAACGATTCCTCGCAAAGTCGGAAGATATCTCATGTTCCAGATACGGAAGTGTCTTTCTGGCAATCTCTTGCACGATAGGCATGAGCCCCTGACAAAGCCGGACATATTCCTGCTGGTTTTCCTCATCGTAATCTGGACGGTGAACAATGAGCTTTACTTTTTGATGAATCGAATCGGAAATGGCCTCTCTTGCCTCTCGATTCAGCTTTTTGCGGAAATCGCGTTCCTTTTGTTTCGCTTCCTCTGACATGGATTCAGGATTTGCCTGATGATAATTAGGAGAGCCATCTTCACCCAATCCTGAACGTTCCATATGGGTAGAATCATTATCAGAGACACGGGAAGAGCTTTCGTCACCATCGGCAGATTTTTTCAAGGCGATTCCCTTTTCCTCTATCTGGTTGTCTTCGCTAAAACCAGTGTCGTCGATATCTCCCCATGTCCTGATCTCTATGGCATCGTCAGATTTTCGTTTTTTTTTACCCCAATCTCGGCTTCTTCCAAGCTGGCAAACAAACCATGATTTTTTAGTGCTTCTTCCAGAAGTTTTATTTCTTCCGAATCGGTTGTTATCTTGTAGATGACCTTATGATAGAGGGATTCTTTTGCGGAAGCTCCTCCGGCAATCGCATCCGCCCAGTAGAAAAAGGACCGCATTCCAGCCACGCCCTTGATCGCATTGGCCCGCGCAGTTCTGTCTAAAACCATAATTATGTCCGCTAAAATACTCAACATCTTTCTATCTTGAAAACTGGTTTTGGCTATTACGCGTTCGATCATGGTTTCTTTGGTCGGCAGGTCCATCTTTTCCGTATGCTGAACCCTGTCGCGCAGCGCTTCGTTTAACGGTCTGGTTCCCGCATAACTGCGGTTTGTTGTGATAACCGCGATGAAGTCCGGGTGCCTGCGTATGATCTCGGTGGGAAGATTGATACTGCCATCCAGCTCCAAGGCAGAGTTTAATGCCATTAACACCGCCGCATCACGAATCACGTTTGGTTCTTGAATTTCCAGCAGATAACCCTTTTGATAGGCTCTCACGATTTCAGAAGGATAAAATCGGTACTCAATCGCTTCGCCATCGGTATTTTCCACTGCACGCTTCAGTAATTGCTTCATCTTTAAGGCAGCCTGTTCCTGTGTAATCCCCAGTGCATCCATCAAAATTTCAGATAGGCTAAAAAACCCATCGCTTTCATATATTGCTTTCCATACCGTTTGCTCGGCAGGCTCCATTTTCTCTAAACGTTCAGAAGAAATGACCGGCAAAATAGCGCCAATAATATCCGATTTATCCATATCAGCAAAGCAAGTCACTTTCGTATACGGCAGCCCGAAATGAGCGGATAATGCCTTGGCTAGTTGTGTTTTACCTGAACCAGCGTCACCTTCTAACAATAGATTGGCGATTTTCATTTCCCCGCGATGCCAGTTGCGTTTGATTTCTTTGCGAATGCGCTCTTCTTCCTCACTGACCTTATGAGTGGAAGGCTTTTTCCAAACAAGCTCTTTTTCTGCATCCGTCAGTTGTCTTTCGGGTGACAAATGATCATTTTCATTTTCAATCATCACATTTCTCCTCCCCTCATAGTGCTGGGTCCTTCACATCTTTGCTCCTTTTCTCAACAAGAAGAGGAAGCAGCAAAGCCGCACCGATCATAATCAATACCCCGCTCACCACATATACCGCAACTAGGGATAACGTCTCCTTTAAATAGCCGGATATAAACATGCCAATCACCATCATCCCCATAAAAACAGGCGTGATCGTACCAGATACCCGGCCCATAAATGCCCCTTCTGTGTTCCGGACAAGTAGCGTCTGGATTCCGCTTTGAATACAAGGGAAAAAGAAACCGCTGATCACTAAGAGAACAATCATCAACCAAATCGTTGTGGTAGCCCCTATTACCATCGTGCAAACGGCAGAGACAAGCAAGCCTATCATGAGCAACATCTGTGGCCTTACCTTTTTGGCTATCCCGATGATGAGAGCCCCTCCTGCCAACATGGCTGCCCCATTGGCCATAACCAACCACTGCAAAAATTGTTTGTCCTGTCCCAAATTCTCTATGACAAGGAAGAGTTGAAGCGGCTGTGTCAGACCTGATGCCAATCCGACAGCGAAGAAAGTCAAACAGAGAGTTCGTAAGGATTGATTGGACCGGATATAGCGCAGTCCGGCCTTCAGCTCCTCTATGAAGCCGCCGGCATCCTCAGACTTCGGTTCCTCCGCGTCACGGGGAAGCGTCGCTAAGATAAGGGAAGACCCTAGGAACAGAACGGCCGTCAAAATCAGAGAGACTGTGATTCCAAACTGGATGAAAATAAACGTGCCGATGACCGGACCTAAAACCGTAAAGACAGCGACAAGCGTTTGGGACATAGCCATCGCGCCCTGCAGTTGTTCAGCTGGCACATGACGTTTGTACAGTTTCATGGCCGAGGGCTGAGAAAACTGAGACAGGCTGGCGGAAATAAAGGTTCCGATGAGCAGTGCTATCCATCCCCCATTCATGAGGGTAAGCAGCACAGCCCCGACGGACATGGCAGACAGCAGATCGCTCCAAACCATTGTCCGCTTCGGTCGCCATCGGTCAGCAAAGGTTCCGCCAATCAGGCCGAATAGAAAAATGGGGGCGAATTCCGCAACCGAAATCAGTGATACATAAACCGAATTATTATTCGTCCATTCGCTAACGAAAAGAAGAACGGCATAATTCCGAATCCAAATCCCCAAATGCAGCAGCACGCGGGAGAGGACAATCGTTCGAACATACACATTGGAAAACATTTCAATACCCCATATCCTTTACTAGTTTTGATAAGGTACGCAGACGCTCGCTGATCATCTCATCGTCGTTGCTCAACGCTTGGCTGAACAGCTTAATGTCTTCATGAAGACGCTCATTGTCCGTACATATCGCCACGTTCATGGCATCTCCTTGCAGGGCAACCCGGTCGATGATGGGCTCCTTGGGGTCATAATAATGCTCATATCTGTATGCGTCGCGAAAATGGGCCAAAGACCGACAAATCAGTATGGACATATCAAGAACGCGATGGAGGGGCAGTTCCTCCGACTGTTGTGACCATTCTTCTCCCGTGTATCTCCATACCTTGGCAGATAGATCGACCTTTCGTCTGGAGTTGCCCTCTACCACTCCCAGAGAAAGTGCTTTCGCATCTGTGTTCCTGGCGAATCGGCCATCAATAAGCTCATAGTTATCCGACACCACAACAGGCTTATGGTTCAAGTTCGTCGGTATTTTCATTTTCGTTCCCTCTTTTCGTTTGATTATTGTTCTTTCTTTTTTTCCTGGTGGTATCCGTGCTCTCCGTATGGCTGGAGCTGGTCGAGCCATTTTTGTTCCAGTTTCTTCAGGGCATCCTTTTCATCAAAGTATCCGTCTTCCTTCTTCTTCAAAACCTCCAACACTTCAAAGACGAATGCCTCTTCTCCGTACTCATTCCAATCCTGTTGAAGCTGCTTGTTTATATGCGAACCCATTTTGAGAGTGAACAGCTTTCCGTTCATCGTCTTGAGGTTGCGGGTGGCGCTGATCCAGATTTTTTGGTTTTGCGTGTTTTTGATCTGATACACCCCTGCCTGCGTTTCCGATTCTTTATACAGTTGTTTTAGTTCTTCTCGATTCATCGTTTCTCCCTCACTTTTCACTGGCTACGAATGTAGTTACATATAAACAAAAACGGTTTTTGTTTATTATTTAATAAACATAATGATTCATTGTCTTGCAGTTGTCAAGTGCACAAAAAAACACCGGAACGTGTCCGGTGCCTAAAATCTCTACCAAACAATAGAGAAAAATGTCTACTCTTATGCTTGTTAGCTGGATGAAAAACAGTTCGTATGCGACAACCTGCCCCTTCTATAGCGTTTTCACCATATAATAGCGATCGTTTCCACTCCCATATTCCGCAATTCGTGTCTCGATAACTTCAAAGCCTGCTTTTTGATAAAGTCCGACTGCTCCAGTATTATCTGGGCTTACGGTCAGGCAAATCTGACGAAACCCATCCTCACGCAGCTGCTCCAGCAATCGGTTCAAGAAAGAGAACCCATACCCCATCCCTTTGCGATCTGCTCGGATGTAATACCCGTACATGTAGCATTTGTCCGGCTGACGAAAATCCCTCAAGAGCTGGCATACCCCGACAGGACACGCCTCCTCTGCTTCCATGAAAAGTGCAACGCAGCCATGTCTCGCGAGTGGTACGAGCACCCATTCATCAATCGCTCCATGTACGCCAAAAGCCTCCTGCTCCATTGCCTTGATCATCTGAAGCTGGCTTTCTGTCAATGCCTCGACGATTTCTACGCGTGTATTTTGCATCCCAGTCATCTCCCTATACGGGTTGCCGCTTCTCCTCGATGACCTGCTCTGACTTAACTGTTATGTCGGCAAGCACCGCTTCGTCTAGCTCTACACCTAACCCTGGCTGATCTGACACGACAATTTGACTCCCGTGAACCATAAGCCGAGCTACGTCCCGCGAAATGATCGCCGGCCCTGCCAATTCGTTGGAAATGATATTCTTTTTCGCAAGTGACAAATGGGCACCAGCAGCACTGCCAATCGAAGACTCCAGCATCGAACCAATCTGACACTCCATCCCGGCCATCTCCGCCTGAATCACCAATTTGAGAGCAGGATATATCCCTCCACTTTTCATCAGTTTGATGTTTACTTTATCTGCCGCTTTCTTCGCGATGACTTCTCGCATTTCCTTCGTCCCGTGCAGTCCCTCGTCTACCATGATTGGAATTGTTGTTTGCCTGCGAATTTCCGCGAGAGCATCGAGATCATCAGCCAAGACAGGCTGCTCCATCCAATCAATGTGACACTCTTCAATTTGCTTCAACAAGAGCAGGGAATTGGAACGATTCTCCCATCCTTGATTGGCATCCACCCGCAGCTTTATGTCAGGGCCAACTGCCTGCCGAACAGCCCGGATTCGCTGGATATCTGTCCGAAGATCAGCCCCCACCTTTATTTTGATCGAGTCATACCCAGCTTCGATTGCTTGCTTAGCTTCAGCTGCCATGACCTCTGGCTCTAAAATGCTTAACACGTATGGGAAGGAAAGAGTCGTGTGATATTTTCCGCCCAAGAAATGATAAACAGGTTGACCAGCCTCCTTGCCCATCAGATCATAGCAAGCAATATCGATGGCGGCTTTTGCTGCTGGGGCTCCCCAAACAGTTTGGTTCATCTTCTCATGGATTCTCTCGATATCAAACGGATTCTCACCAATCACAACAGGCGCCAGGTTATGAACGAGCATCGCATAGGTGGACTCCCACGTCTCTCCTGTGACATTTTGATCCGGTACCGCTTCACCTAGTCCGACCAGACCATTGTCTGTCTGCACTTTTACAATAATGGACGGCATATCCTCATATGAGGCGTACGCGATAATAAATGGGCGTTTTAGCGGCAGCTTAATGGCATGAACCATTACAGACGTTATTTTCATACTCGACTCCCCTCCGTAGCTGCTACTCGTGGAATGATTCGATAATAAAGAGACATGGCTATTACAGTGCCGTCCTCGCCTTTTACAAAGCCAACTGTCAGCTCTCTCCCCTCTCTATCGGTGATAAATTGATGCTCTCCAATTGGTCGCAATGGATCGTTCAGTTGTTTTCCACCAAACGCATCCGACGTTTTATCTATCATCATCAGGACACCCTCTACCACATATACGATGATATCCATTCCTTCCCCACTAACGTATCGACCTACATACTCTTCTAATTGGGCAGTAGGGACGCTGTATGTCTCGAATTGGTACTGTGGGGTATTCAATGGACGCCCTTCTATGGCATGCAGTGCTGTCAATGTTGCTTTTTCGACGGGGCTTCCGATCAAATTGGCCAAAGCCATGGATGTAATACCCCGCTCCGGAACAATCGCTAAATGAGCGGCGACACCTTTGATCGCTCCACCGTGCTTGATCAAGGTACCCCCATAATAGTCGGGTTGAATGGATAAGCCATACCCGTAATACCTGCTGTAGCTGTTCTCGACATGCGGATAGATCATTTGTTTGACGCTCTCCTCGGATAAAATCCGTTCCTTACCTACGCATCCTCCCGTACGAAATATTTCAGCGTAGTTCAACATGTCATCTACTGTTGAATTTAAATGTCCTGAGGCGGCTACTAATAATCCGTCCTCCCACAGTGGATCAGGATAAATCTCAGACACGCCATTATTCTCTTTAAAATGGTAGATGGTGGTGACGTCCGGCAGGTGAGGCAGTTCGCTCAGAAGGAAGGTGCTGCTTGGCATGTCTGCAGGTTCCAAAATATGTTCTTTGACATAAACGTCATACGACTTCCCACTCACTCTGGCTATGACCGCTCCCAGGAGAGAATAGCAATCATTCGAATAGCTGAACAATTGTCCTGGAGAGCCCACCAGCTCGTATTCTGCCAGAGCAAGAGCTTCCATCAGCTCTTCGAACGTGTAGATCGGTTTCTGGTACTCCTTTTTCAAGTAACGGTGAATCGGGTTATCCTCGTCTGGCATGTCATCGAACATGGAATTGCGAATCGCCAGGTTATCAATCGGCAGCGGCGGTATGCCCGACGTGTGGGTCATAAAATGGTGGATTGTCATCTGCTCTGTTTTTTTACGATCAGGGGTACGAAATTCAGGTAGGTATTTGATGACAGGATCATGAACAGAGAGCTTCTTCGCTTCCTGTAGTTGCATGATCGCCATACATGTAAAAGACTTTGTAACGGAGGCCAAGCCCATCACGGTATCAGGAGTGATTTCGAGCTCCTTTTCACGATCACGATAGCCAAAGCTTTTGCGAAACAGGCTCTGCCCATTCAGATTCACACCCATGACGAAGCCCGGAACTCTGCCTTCCTTCATTTCTTTTTCCACTAGTTCTTCCCACTCTACTAACCAGCCTTGCTGTCTCATTTCTTCCACCTCTTTCGAATGTTGTATCGCCATGCCCTACTCATTCACCCACATGTCTTGAATAATCAAGGATGCTAATGGATTTGGCTTGATACCTTGAATCCGGTTATTGACGACCACGAATGTTTTTGCGGAATAGAGCGGAATCCAACAGGCCTGTTCCACGACTCTTTTTTGAATGTCTGCAAAAACCTGCTGCCGCCGTGCTTGATCTGTTGTCGTTCGCCCTTTATCTAGCAGGTTATCGAGCTGTTGATCACTGAGGCGAAAGAAATTCAAGCCCCCGATCTGACTCGAATGCAGTAATAAGCTCAAAATATCTGGATCAACGCTGCCATGACCCGTTGAGAATAAATCGAACTCGCCCTTTAGTGCCTGTTCATGAGCTGTCGCCGATTCATACTTTTGGATTTGCAATGCGACACCAATCTCTTTGAACATACTTTGTACCAACTGATGCCCGGGATTTGTATCTTCGATGAGCATCGTCAGGCTGAGCGTTTTCCCATCCTTTTCCCTGATCCCTTGCGCGTTTGGGCTCCATCCTGCTTCATCCAGCAGTTGTCTGGCTTGCTCCGCATTGTACTTGTAGCCGTATTGCTCTACTGCCGCATCGTATCCGATCATCGTAGGCGGGATCGGTCCGTAGACAGGCACCCCCTCTCCTTGCAAATCCGCTATGATCAATGCGTCTTTGTTGATCGCCAGGTTCAGTGCCTTTCTCACGCGGACATCCTGCAAGATCTCATTTTCCAGATTCATCCCAATAAAGTTCTCTGAAGGCGGCATTCCTTCCAACACAGTAAAATCTTTGTGATCCTTGTACTTCTTCGCGTCTTTTGGCGGTACAGCTGCTATATCAATCGTCCCACTGTCGAGAGCAGCCATCATGGTCTGGTCGTCTTGAATAAATTTCAGAACGAACTTGTCAGGTCTCACAGGTCCTTGATTTTCAGCAAAAGGAGATGCCCACTTATACTCGTCGTTTCGTACCAGTGTGATCGATTCGCCTGTTTTCCAGCTTTCGAATTTCCATGGACCTACCCCAACAGGATTGCGTCCCAGCTCGTTTCCGTATTTGTCTCGTGCCTCTATAGAAATGGGTTGCTGGTAGCCGCCATATGATAAGTTAGAAAGTAAGGGAGCGGAGGGCTCATCCAAATGAAAGATCAATGTGGAGTCATCAGGAGCTGAAATGGATTTGATCGCAGATACATCCGGTCCCGTAACCGGTGAGGCTGTTTTCGGATCGAGTGCACGTTCATAGCTTTTCTTAAAAACTTCTGCCGTGAGTGGTGTTCCATCATGAAACTTCATGCCAGGACGTATCTTGAACGTCATGGTCTTGCCATCGTCCGAGATCGTGTACGATTCAGCGAGATGTGGCTTCAACTCAAACGTAAAGGGATCGAGGATCAGCAAGGCTCCCCCCAACAGGCCCCCAACAAAATTTCCCGCTGGCATTGACGTCTTTTGCGGGTCCAGCGTATCTGGCTCCATCTGGTAACCCATGGTGATCGTCCCTCCCTTTTTGGGCTGGGAGTTTTTTGCTGGTTGACTTGCTTGCTTCTCGTCTGTAGTCGGAGTGGGAGCAGAGCTGCAGCCAACTATGGAAAAGACGAGTACACACATGAGTAAAACGTTGCGTATTTGGCCCTTTAATCTCTCGGATAGCATGTTGCACCCTCCTTTTTCGAGTCATTTCCATTCGAAGTATGCTCGCGTCGGTATATAGTCGCTAATTAGATCGGATTGTTTCTTAGTTGAGGAATGTGGGGGTCCCGGACTTCCTTCGCAAACGGGAAAACCGGGACAGGTTGATATTACATGAGGAGAGTCATGGATGATTAAGGCGATACACAGCCCGCGGGCGTCCTTGCTGATACGGCTGCTCTTCTCCGACAACCTCTACGACCTGATGCTCGATCAGCTTTTTCAAGGTTCTTTCTGAGCTGCGGCGACTGATCTGGAGGTACTCGGCTAAATCGGAAGCGGTGAAGCGGTTATCGCGGCGAAGCTTGACATACTGCATGATTTTCGTGATCGTAGCGACACTTGCGCCAGTCTTCTCCGCGATCTCCAGCACTTCCTTGTTCTCGCTTTTTAATTGGAACGTCTTCGATTCGTTATTCAGCGGACCGATCACTTCTTTTTCATCCGTCACCAAATACGCACTGCTTTCATTTGTTTTCTTGGCATGATAAATCGCAATGCGTGCGTTTGCTTCGGCCTCTTTCGCGGTTAGGCCAAAGCCAAACCCGATGGCAACCGTCACTTTGGCAAGCAGATCGACATTGCTCACTACTTGCATGATCTTCCCGTATTCAATCATTTGCTCGATGCTGCCTCTCGTGCCATAGATGATAAATTGATCCAGTCCCAGTTTTTGAATGGAAGCGTCCGTCTCTTTGACCAGCTCCAGCAGCTCTTGCAGTAAAACAATCGTCGCGTCCTGCCATTGTGTTTCTACTGGTGGACCATCATTTTGCTGGATCGCAGCAATTCCCACAGCTATCTGCGAATTTTTGCTAATTTTCAATTGACCATAAGCAATGGCTTGATTGACGGCGTCACGAATATTTTTGTCGGGACCGATGAGTGATGCGGAGGGGATGTTCATCTCACGTAATCGACTGTATACGTAGTCAACGCCAGTCAAAGCAAAATGGCTCCTTTTCTGTTCCCAGTGCTCCTTGTGGAACTGGATAATCTCCTCCACGTCAAATCTCGTCCCGCCTTCTTCAATAATCTCACTGTAGTCCTTTACATACCAAGTCGTAGAAGTAATGCCCGATTCTTCAGCAACCTTCTCCATATACTCCGCTTTTGGCAAATCTATCGAGATGCGGTCCAGTCCTCCTGGTACGTTCAGCAAGGTATGAAACAAAGAGAGGGAAATGGTATATTCATCGATCGGGATGTACACCGCAGGCAGCTTCTTTTGCCCTACCTTTTCCTTGGCAAAAAAATAAGGAAGTGGTCCAGCAAAAAGCAGCACGTCGCAGTCATGGATTTGATCAAGCAACGCAGCACTCTCTTTTGGGTTCTGGTATGTATACGAAGTCAGTTGGATGCAATCGATGGATTGGGTATGCTTCAAGATCCTTGGCAAAAATTCTTCCGAAGAGATTACCGCTATCGTGATGGTCAATGTTCCACTCCCTCATCTCTCTATGATTTCCATACGTCCTTGAACACGCGAATAAAGTTTTTGCCCAAAATACGCTCAATCGCTTCATCCTTGTACCCTCGTTTGGCAAGGGCACGCACAAGCTCTGGAACCTGGGTATGTCCTTTTACCACATCAAAATCCTTGCGCCCTGCTTGGATAAACACATCGGGGGATTCGTATTTCATAAATGGCTCGATGATGTCCAGTCCCAGTCCGACGTGTTCAACTCCAACCAGCTTCACGATGTGATCGACGTGGTTGATCATGTGCTCGATATCAGCCTGGTCGTCTGTGTCCGCTACGAACAGATTGACGCCATTGAGGCCGATTACGCCGTTGGTGAATGCGATTGCCCTGATTTGCTCATCCGTCAGATTGCGCATGGAGCTTGCTAATGTCCGGCAATTGGAATGGGAAGCGATGACGGGCTTACGTGCTACCTCGATTAGATCCCAGAACCCTTCGTCATTTAGATGGCTCACATCAATGATGATCCCCATATCTTCTGCCTCTTCGACGACGCGGATGCCGAACTCGGTGAGCCCGCCCTTACGCCCTTCCCGTACCGGACTAAAATGACTGCCATCTCCAAGGAAGTTCCGCCTGCTCCACACGAGACCCAAAAGGCGCACCCCCAGCTCGTAAAAAACACGGAGCATACTCAGATCATTATATAACGGCTCCGCGCCTTCCAGAGAGAGCACAAAACCAATTTTCCCCATTCGTTTCGCTGTCTCGATGTCTTCCACACTTTTGCAAACCATGATTTTCTCAGGCGATTCATCAGCCTCTGCGTGCAACGCGCTGATTTGTTGCAGTGCTTTTCTCAAGCCCATCTCCGGCAGGAATTTGTTGTCGATATAAATGGCGGCGACAACTGTATGCACCCCGCCCGCCACGAAATCAGGTACGTAATCCGATTCTATTACTTTTCGCCTGCCATGCTCGCGTTGAATAGCGACATCCAGCAAAAGGTCAAAATGCGCGTCGATTCCATGTGTCATGCCTCATGCTCCTCCTGTTCTTTCAGGTTTTCCGGGTTAAGTGGTGCAAGCTCCGGTAAAAGAAAGCGTCCGTCTCTGCGAATCAAATGGTCATCGAACCAAATCTCACCGCCACCGTACTCCGGGCGTTGAATCATGACCATGTCCCAGTGGATGTTTGATTTGTTACCGTTGGATGCCTCGTCATAGCATTGTCCCGGGGTAAAGTGGAAGCTGCCGTCGATTTTTTCATCGAATAAAATATCCTGCATGGGCTCCCGAATGACCGGGTGAACCCCCAATGCAAACTCCCCAATGTACCGGGCACCTTCATCCGTATCCAAAATGTTGTTCAAGCGCTCCGTATCATTGGCCGTGGCGTGAACGATCTTCCCGTCCACAAACTCCAATCGTACCTTTTCAAAGGTAAAGCCTTGGTAAGGCGAAGGTGTGTTAAACGTGATGACACCGTTCACTGAATCACGCACAGGGGCCGTAAATACTTCACCGTCTGGTATGTTGTATTGACCCGGACATAGAATCGCGGGAATACCTTTGATTGAGAAGGTCAGCTCTGTGCCAGGTCCCGTGATTTTCACGCGGTCCGTTCGCTCCATCAGCTCCTTGAGCGGCAGCATTGCTTTTGCCATTTTGGCATAATCCATCGTGCAGACATCGAAGTAGAACTGTTCAAATGCTTCTGTGCTTTTATTCGCCAGTTGGGCCATGGAAGGCGTCGGATAGCGAAGATAGACCCATTTCTTTTTGAGACGCACGATACTTACTTCTTTGGAAAAGGACGTAGCCAGCTTCATCTGCTCATCCGGGATATCAGACATTTCGTTGATGTTCAACCCACCCTCGATGATGATACACGCTTGCATTTTTTCCATCCGCTCTTTATCCATCTCTGCCCCTAAACGGAATTGCTCCTCTGTTCCCGCTAACAATAACTGACGGCTAATCGAGGATGCACGCAGATTCACAAAGGAATGTCCGCCTGCTCGCGAAACGGCTTTGACAAGCTCCTTTATCAGAGCGGCGTCCACCTCCATCGCATCGATTGCAGATGTTAAAAGAGAGGAAGGTAACCTTAGAGAGAAGGAGCGGAGAGATCGCGTGCAATACTTACGCGAAATTGAAAACGATCCACTCCTAAAGAGTAGTTATAAGAAGCAAATGGTTGAAGGAATGACACGTCCTACACCTCCTTCTTCAGAAGCAACCTCGCTGATTCCTACCTTAGTTGATCACTTGAGCAAACTTCAACAAAAGCCAATTGAGGTACATTCAAACAATAATTTACATGTCACTGTTGAAGACAATCGAGCTGTTCAAGTGCATATGGAGGGTATTTCAAACTATGCCTCACGAACGTATAACGATCGAACTTTAACGCCGCAACAAACAGTAAAAATGAGGCAATTAGAATAAAGTCGAATTCTGTCGGAATATATAGAATGAAAGATGCCTTGTATGATGGGATAATTGATGATAATAATTTTGTCCTGTCGAAAGGTGATTCCGATGCTGAAATCAAAAATCCTTATTATTTTTACACTGCTTTTTTCATTAATAGTACTGCCAGGGTGTGGAACAGATGCAGTTCAGGAAGATTTGCTGAATTATATAAATAACGAAGTACCTAAAATTGCGTCACTTGAGAAAAAAGCGATAGCTGATTATTCCGCAGTTTCAGAGGAAAACTTCCAAGATGACGATGTTATGTACGAAACATTGATCCAGAAAGTTATACCGACTTATGCACAGTTTATAGGGGAACTAGAAAAGATTAGTCCGTCTACTCCTGAAGTACAAGAAGTTCACGAACGATTTATTGCAGCTGCTACTTCTCAATATAGTGGGTTTGTCATGGTCGTATCAGCACTTGAGAAGCAAGATTATGCTGAGATTGCTAAAGCTAATGCGAATCTAGCAGAAGGAAGAAAATTAATGCGAGAGTATCACGCTGCTGTTAAAAATCTTGCTGATTCTCACGGTGTTACAATTACATTGTCTAATAACTAAGGATGTAAGATGGGTCGAATTAATGACCCATCTCTTTTTTATATGGGGGTAAACATATGGATCTTAGTTTCGAATCAAATCGTGGAACAATGAAGTGGCCGTATAATCCGCAAAAGGTTGGGAGACATATTCACCAGCACATTCGCCAGCTTCGTAAGACGTGGGTCCAACATCTATCTATCACTCCTGCACCCTTATTTTTCATAGAGATGACACGCAACCAGTCTGCCGTCTGCTTCTGTTAATGGAGGGACTTCTGTCTTGCACACGTCCATGCACGCCCAACAGCGCGGGTGAAACTTGCAGCCCTTCGGCGGATTGGATGGAGACGGCAGATCCCCTGTTAACATGATCCGTTCTTTTTTCTCGTCAGGATCAGTGATAGGAATGGCGGAGAGCAGCGACTGTGTGTAGGGATGCAGCGGACGGTGAAACAGCTCTTCTTTTTTTGCCAGCTCAATCACTTCTCCCAAGTACATCACCGCTACTCGATCGGCGATATGCTCGACGACACTCAAGTCATGCGAGATAAAAAGATACGTGAGCGAAAACTGCTCCTGTAAATCCTGAAGCAAATTGAGAATTTGCGATTGGATCGATACATCCAGAGCGGACACAGGCTCGTCAGCTATGATGAGCTTTGGCCTGAGCATCAAGGCGCGAGCAATCCCGATTCTTTGCCTTTGTCCTCCGGAAAATTCATGGGCGTATCGCGACAAATGACTTTTGTTCAAGCCGACGATCTCCAGCGTCTCTTCGATCATGGCTGCTCGCTCGCGCTTTGGGATACCATGGGCAATCAGTGGCTCTGACAAAATGTGCTGGATCGTCAGCTTTGGATTAAGGGTATCGAATGGATTTTGAAACACCATTTGCATATTACGCCGTAGCTTTTGCATGTCTGCCTTCTGTAAGCTGCGGATATTTTGACCCTCGAACACGATCTCGCCGTCTGTCGGCTCGATCAAGCGCAAAATGCATCTACCTAGTGTTGACTTGCCACAGCCTGACTCTCCCACGATTCCCAACGTTTCACCTGCATCGACTGTCACGTTCACTCCATGAACGGCGTGCACGTAACTCGGCTGCTGAAACCACCCTTTGCGGACTAGGAACTTCTTATTCAGGTTCTTCACTTGCAAAAGAGGCGTCTTCATCCATTCACCGCCGTGCTTTCCCTGTTCTCTCGATACAGCCAACAGCGGCACTCCGACTGTTGATCCACATCCAGCAACGGGGGATTTTGTTCCAAACAGACAGGCATCACCTTCTCGCATCGCGGAGCAAAGCGGCATCCCTTTGGGTAATGATCGGGGGTCGGCACACTTCCCGGGATACTATGCAATCTCTTCAAGCCTTTGGCATTATGTGGCGTTGATTGGATCAAACCCACGGTGTACGGATGCTTGGGGCTGCGCAGCAGTGTGCGAACATCAGCCGCTTCAATGACCTGCCCGGCATACATCACCAGTACCCGGTCACATGTCTCGGCGACGACGCCCAAATCATGCGTGATCATGATGAGCGACATGCCCAGCTCTCTTTGGATTTTTTTCATGACATCCAATATTTGCGCCTGGATCGTTACGTCTAGTGCAGTCGTCGGTTCGTCTGCTATCAGCAGCTTTGGATGACAGGCAATCGCCATCGCGATCATCACGCGCTGTCGCATCCCCCCTGACAGACGATGCGGGTACTCGTGATAAATTTCATTGGCACGTGAAATGCCTACCTGCGTCAACAGCTCGACCACTCTTTGTCTCGATTGGGCTCGGTTCATGCCCTCATGCTTTTCCAGTCCTTCGCTCAATTGCTTGCCGATAGTCAGTACGGGATTCAGCGAAGTCATCGGCTCCTGAAAGATCATGGCGATTTCTTTTCCCCTGACCTTCTGCATCTCTTTTTCGCTATAGCGCAAGAGATCGGCTCCGTTCAGCTGAATACGGCCTGCAATGGTTCCGTTTTTACTGAGCAAACGCATCATGGATAGAGAGGCAACGCTTTTTCCACATCCTGATTCTCCGACGATCCCGACCGATTCACCTTTTTTGACCTGTAAGCAAAGATTGTCTACCACCTTGAAAACCCTTTCATTTTTCGAAAACGTGGTAGTCAATCCTGTCACTTCCAACACGTTCGTCACGTTACTCACTCCTTTTTCGGGAACGGAAGCTCGCAAACTATGCTTTGGGGTCAAAGATATCGCGCAAGGCATCCCCGAGCAGATACACTGTAAAAACGACTACCGTAATCGCAAGACCAGGAAAAGTAGCGAGCCACCAAGCTTCTCGCAAGTAACTTTTCCCTTCGTTCAGCATCGTTCCCCACTCCGGTGTAGGAGGCTGGGCACCCAAACCGATAAAGCCCAGTGCCGAGGTCCCCAAAATGGCACTGCCTATGAACATAGTCGTATAGACGATCAGCACATTCGAGATGTTCGGAATGAACTGGCGCGTAATGATCCACCAATTCGAGCTGCCGATGGAGCGGCTTGCTTCCACATAACCGGATTGCTTGATCGAGAGTGCCGCACCACGGATCAGAATCGAAAAGGCCGGAATCGATGATATTCCGATCGCGATCATCGCATTTTCCTGACTCGGTCCGAGCACAGCTACAATGGCTAGAGCAAGCACAATGCCGGGCAATGCCAGCATGATGTCCATGATTCTCATGATCAGATTGTCGACAATTCCTCCGAGGTAAGCGCATGTCACACCAATCAGCGTTCCTGCTACAAACGTCATGACAGACGCTAACAAGGCTACGGTCAGTGTCACTCTTGTTCCGTACAGCATCCGGGATAAAATATCGCGGCCAATCGCATCTGTCCCTAGCCAAAAGTCTTTGGACGGCCCTTGCATAAATGCTTCGTAGTACGTTTTCGTAGGATCATGCGGAGCAATCCACGGCCCGATGATTCCCAGCAAAACGATGCAGAGCATCATCAGGAAGCTGTATTTCGCTTTCTTTTGTTGCATGATCTTTTCCCATAATTCGAAACGAGGTATGGACCATTGCCTGCTCCAGAACACGCTACACCCCCTCCTTCGCAGTGTAGTCAATGCGAGGATCGAGAACCGCGTACAGGACATCAATCAAAATGACAACGAGGACATACACAGCTCCAATAAACAGCGTCGTTCCTTGAATCATCGGAAAATCCCGCGAGCTAATCGCTTGAATCGCCAAAGTCCCCACCCCCGGCCAGCCAAAAACCTGCTCGATAATCACAGCCCCGCCGAGCAAGCCAGCCAGTTCCAGACCAATGACAGCCACAATTGGAATCATCACATTGCGAAAAGCGTGCCGCAGCAGCACAATTCGTTCATTCATCCCTTTCGCACGTGCTGTTCGGATATAGTCATTGGACAAAACCTCTACCATGCCAGCACGAGTGAGTCGGCTGAGTGCCGTCGCCGTCAATGTCCCCAGGGTAAACGCTGGAAGAACCATGTCTTTTAGCCCTGTCCCTCCCGCAATCGGAAACCAGCCCAAATGAACGGAGAATACAAGGATGACGAGCAAACCCAACCAAAAGCCGGGTATAGACATCCCAAAGGTGGAAAAGGTCATGATCGCCGCATCGATGGGTGTATCCTTGTGTTTTGCCGCCAGGACACCCAACCCGATACCGATCACAACTGCTACTACAAGGCTGGCTACTGCCATTTTTGCTGTCGCGGGAAAACGATCCGCAATTTCTGTGCTGACAGGTCGGCCCGTTTTCAGGGAAGTACCTAGATCCCCTTTTAAAACGCCGGAAGCATAGTCGAGATACTGAACGACTAACGGTTTGTTCAAGCCCAGCTCTTTGCGAAGCGACTCGATTTGTTCGACAGTCGCCCGCTGCCCCAGCATGATCCGCACAGGGTCACCAGGGATGAGATGAATGAGCAGAAACGTAAAAACGGAGAGTCCAAACAGGACAATGATGCCCGACAATAGGCGCTTCACGATGTACTGCTTCATGAGGTCTTCACCCAGATGTAAGAAACGGTATGAAATTGCTTCTTCTTGTTGTGTTCCTGCACTTTGCTCTCCTCCCTCTTTCTCCACTAACGACACTTGTCGTTATAGTGTCGTTATTATTTAAAAATAGTCTATTCCAAATTTACAGAAAATTCAACTCGTTTTTTCTTACTTCATTCAAAAAGAGCATGGTCCCTTTCTACCATGCCCCTTCTGAAGAATCGTTCCGTCCTCATTCCTTGCCGTGCCTCATCTGTAGCAATACGTTTGCCGTTAGCTGTGGATGGCTAAGCGGAAAATGATGCGCGACGGAGAGCCTTTCGATCTCTACATTTGCTCCCCTGAATGCATCCTCTGTTCCTTTTGTCAGCTGATACACTTTATCCTGTGTCCCCCATACGATTTGGGCTGGAAAAGGGAGAGGCTGTGTCGCTACCGCCATTTGCCGGAATTCATTCATCAAATAGCGCAGAACGTCTGTATGCGTCTGGCTGATGCGCGGGGATTTCAGGAGCTTACCTGCCCTGTCTACATAGCCTTTTGGCATTTCCTCCGTGGACTGAAATACTCCTTGCTCAAGCATTGCTTTTTCCAATTTGGCTGGCGTTACCTGCTTTTGCAAAAAACGCTGAAGGAGGGCTGGACTTTTTCCCAATCCCGCCAGCAGCAAAGAATACTTCGGCGCATGCAGGGGCGGCTGCAAAAGGTATAACTTCTCGATTTTTTCCGGTACTCGCTTTGCTGCCTCCCATGCCAAAAACCCGCCAAATGAATGTCCTGCAAGATGAACCGGGGACGGCAGCTGTCGCAATGCCTCGGCCACTGCCTCGATAAAGCCCTCGATCGGTTTTTCGTGATGGTGATAGGGCGATCTGCCAAACCCGGGCAAATCCAGTAACCATACTTCCTGTTCACCCAGCTGTTCAGCGAGCGGGAGTAAATCGCTCATCTCACTGAAAAGCCCGTGCACGAGCAGCCACGGAGTACCCGAGCCTTCTTTCTTGTACGCGGCCATGCCTGCGATTTTCTCGCGGTGAAAGCAAGGAGGTACTTTCTGATCCTTGACCGACAAACGGTAGTCGAGATCGGCAATCACACTGGGAAGATACGCCGCTACGTCGTATGCATCGATGCTTTTTTTCGCTTTCATTTGCTGAAAGGGAGCGAGCGGGAAGTCTTTCTTTACGATAAAATCCATCGAATTGGCAGGTACCCCGAGCAAGCCGCTGCCGCCGTTATGCAAGATTTTTTTCAAGACCGATACCGGGAAAGGAATGGCTGGTGGCTTCATGCGTAATTCTTTAGCCATCAACGAAATCAGCTCTGAAAAAGCTGGCGTGGCACTCCGCTCATTTAAGGCGTAATACGTTTGATGCTCGATGTGATTTGTCTCTACAATCCCCACAATGACCTGGGCAAAATCGTCGACGGAAAGCAAGGGCAGCCACCACTCCTTACCACCGGGAAGAACAGGGATCTTACCACGCCGCATGGAGCTGATCACGAGCCCGAATCCATCTGTTTGTTCTGTGTTCCCGGTGCTTCGCGGGCCTATGATCGTACACGGATTTACCACGACCAGCGGCATTCCTTTTTGATACGCCTCTTGTCTGAGGTATAGATCTGCCAGAAACTTGTATTTCTCGTAGCCCCCTGCCTCTCGATAAAAATCGGTTGGCGCAAAAACATCTGTCGCCAGCTTTCCACTCTCATCGTCAAACGGGCTCATGTAGCCAACGATATGAATCAGCTTTTCCAGACGCTGTTGTTTATGCAATTCGTTCGCTACTGCTGTGAGATGACTTGCTCCTTGTAAAATCAAGTCCCTCCCCTCCGTTTCATCCATCGAAATATCCATCGGGACACCTGCATGGATGATGATAGTTGCGCGCAATACCTGCTCGTAATCGCTCGCTGATAATCCCAAGCCCTCCTTTCGCAAATCACCCCGCACAACATTGCAATTGGATCTCTCTGTTGGTGTCATCTGCATCAGCAATTCATCCCACTTCTCAGGCGAACGAACTAGCGCCAGTACGGTATGACCAGACCGCGCCAGCTGCTTTGTTACCTCCTTGCCGATAAACCCAGTCGCACCTGTTACAAAAACGACAGCCATTGTTTCTGCCTCCTTCATTTCTAGTACTAATCAGTACTAATCAGTTTCAAAAAAATCCTACACTTGAATCAAGTGTAGAAGTGTCTGTCCAGCGTCTACGAGTACCTGTGCATGACCCTGCGATTCAGCCATGAGCATCGCTCCTTCCACAATGGTCACGAACAAGACTGCGGTTTGCGGAATCGAGATATTTTCCTTGAATTCTCCACGGGCGATTCCCTCCATGAGCAGCTTTTCCGCTAGGTTCTGCCATTCGATCAGGAACTCGTTGATTCGCGCTTTGACTTCTGGTATTTGTGCCGACAGCAAGGAAAGGATCGGACAGCCTCCTACGCAGGAGCGGCCCTCCAGTTCCTCTGCAACGGTGGTAAAAATCAGCCCCACCTGGGCGGAAACAGACAGGTCTGCCTGTTGCAGGATGACTTCCAGTGCTCCTCTCAGCACATTGATTCTGTAGCCGAGCACAGCTACGACGAGATCCTCCTTGCTTTTGAAGTGGTAGTAAATGTTGGACTTGGAGACTTTGCTATGTGCTACGACGTCATCCATGCTGGTATTCATGAGTCCTTTTTGCAAAAATAAATCGGATGCAGTGGCGATGACATGATCACGGTTTGAGGTTCGTTTCATATTAGGACTATATAGTACTAAAAGATTATTGTCAATCGTTCGAGTGGATAGTGGAGGAGAAGAAAAAGCGCAGTTCTCTTCGACTCTGACACGCCAGCAAGGGGGGAATTACTGTCCGTCTACACTTCAAAAAGGGGACCGTCGATCCAAAGCCACCCTACGGGCGGGAGTAACCCGAGGAAGAGGTGTTCGACAAGCGTGGTCCCCTTTTTGAAGTTCCGACTGGGTAGGCGTTGTCAAGGTCTACGAGCCCTGCGCTTTTTCTTCTTACCAGCTTTGTTGGCTCATCGCTACCTTTTCAAACTTCGTATAAAGAAGAAAAGGTTGATGCCGTCTAATACGGTATCAACCTTCACCCATTAACTGATCGCAAACCTGTTACATTTCGTTAAGGCAGCAAGCATGGCAATCACCAGCTCATTTTCCCGGCTATCTCGTACCCTTCTGAGATACAGGCAACGCAAAAAGTTTTTGCTGTTCACTCTTGCGATAACCTGGGTACGACTTTTCGGCAGTTCTGCACAGCTTGCGAGACCATTGATCCAATCAGTGAGCTCCTTCTCTGAGAGCAAGCCTTTGTCTATCATGGTATCTACGATGATCGCAAGTCGTTCGTCCTCTTCATCATTGAAAATGTGCTTTCCGTTATGCAGCACGTCCTGGATGGCTTGAAGAACGTCTCGCTGTACGGCTCCGTCGCTCTCTGGGCACTGCACTAGCTCTACGAATACGTCTGCTCCGTGAGCGGTACTGTGAGCCCAGCCTCCCTCGGACAAATAGCCACGCAAATCCTGTTCCTCTTGAAAATAGCGGAGCATGGCATTTTTGACGTGCTGGAAATCGGCAAGCTCCAAAAATGGCTTCTGTCTGTGACGGCGCAAAATCAATACAATCGGCAACGAAGAGAATGTCCTCGTAAATACAGATGGATCACCCTCGCTGCCGATCTGATAGAACAAATGCTTTTCGTCGGTCAGTTCTCGCAGGAGGCTGCGCAATTGCACCTCCGTCAGCTTGTCCTCGTCGAGAATCCACTAATAAAATGCCGGGTAGATGAGATTATCCCGCAATTCTAGGTCAGGGTCCCCAATGTATTGTAGCAATCGTCCGACGAAATCCTCCAGTTGTTCCCCTTCACCAATCAGATATTGTTCCTGCTCGCAGATCCAGCATGAACTGGGTTCTTGTATCGCTCACGTGTTCATCCCCCTCAACATGACCAAAATTTCCTCGATCACAATATCCGGTTCATCGTGATGAATATAATGCCCGCTACGAGTAGCCATTCTTTGTTTGCTTGAGGTTGAAAGCCGTTTGAAATCGGCTTGCAGATGTTGTTCGATTGCTAAGATTTCCTCGTTCGGCCATTCCTCGTCCCACACGTCCGGCAAGCCTCTGGTAATAATCGAGACAGGGATGTCGCTTTGCCGAAAAGAGTCAACGATCTCTTGATAGCTCCGTATCTTATCGATCTTTTCTCGATTGAGCATCGGATTCTCGTAATATTCCCGATTGGCTGCAATCAAGTTGTCAGGCAAAACCTTTTCATATGCGAGTTCCTTATATTCGGGAGCAGCGTCAACCAGAACCATCCCCGAAACAAGCTGCGGATACAAGCTGGCAAACAGTCTAGCGACCAAACCGCCAAAAGAATGTCCGACCAATATACATGGTGGTTCCACCTCAATCTCCTGGAGCAAATCATATAGCTCCTCTACCAGATCGTGACAGGTCCGCGGGATGACCGCTGCCGCTGGACTCCTGCCAATCCCCGCCCGATCATAGGATAAGGTAGACGCTTCCTGCGAGATGCGGTCTTGAATGGTCTTCCATGTCTCACCGCTATCGCCCATTCCTGCTAGGAAGATCACACTAGGTGCCCCACTCTTTCGCGAGTACAGCCTATGTATCCGTTGACACATGATCCCAGTCATCCTCCATGTAACGAACCAGCCAATTCAATGCTCTGTGTCTTTCAACGACTACTTCGTCATTCAGACCGCCCGCAACCGTGCGATTGTTGATGCGGGCATCCACGCATGCCCAGTCATAGCGGTAGATTAAATCTGCTTGGTCAAGTATCTCTTGTTTGCTTCTCACACCCGCATTGCTATAGAAGGTATCATAGTCACCTGCGCTTCTGAGAGCGTCAATCGCGGTGTTCACATCACAAATCTCATCTGGGAAATGGAGCTCTTCCACATAGCCAAGTGCCCACAGTAGTACCCAGTAGCATTCGTACATCCAAACCATCTGAATCATATCGGTTCGGTCTGGCTGTGGATCATTCAAGAAGTCTCTCTCTTTTTCCGTAAAGAATTCGGCAGCGCCAAACTGCTCAATAATGCCCTCGATGAACTCCCGCTCTTCATTGATTTGTCCGTTTTCAGCGATCCCTCCGGCATATACCGCAATCAAGCATAGTGCAATCGCTCGCTGAACCATCTCATCCTTGCTCCTGATGACAGCGTCCTCGTCCCCGACGATGACAGGAAGATGCGGGATGTACGGAATGCCTTGCTCCTGCAATAGCTTGATGCTCCGCTCCTTACGCGCTTCTCCTGACTCGGAGGGCTGAATATGTCCATCGACCAGGTCTACGCTGACCGTCACCAAAAAATCGTCCACTTCGGACTCTCCTGCCGTATTGAGAATCAGCCTTCCTTGTTTATCAAGCATGTCTCCAGTAGGGAGAAAGACGATCCCGTGTACTTCTTCGGCAATCGACATAATGGACGCAAACGTCTTCTCGTCGAATTCCTTGCTCGCTACGATTCCTACCGCCACATTGAGCGCTGTAATTTGGTACATTAGCTTTTGCTGGACCTTCTCGTGTGCCGTTTCAATCTGTGCGAAGTAGCCGTACATCCCTTTTTTCATCTGGAGAAAGGCTTCTTGGTCATCGTCCTCGCGCATAAGATTGAAGGTGATCTTGCTCTTGCTAAACCATTTTTTATCTGTCACGGTCACGGACCGTTCGTCTGCGGATACCTCTACCAATTGATCACGAAAAGCCTCGACAATGGCAGTGACGACTTTCTCGCATTGTTGGATGGAGACATAGATGGTGCATTGATTCATCTGGTAACCTCCTTTGCTGGGAAAACATTTTCAAAGTACCGAATTTTGTAATCAATATTCAATTATGGTATCCTAACCCTGTTTAATCAAGCATAAATCTTTATAGTTATCGGCGAATCTATCACGACGATTGAAGGTGAAACCTATGAAAAACGTTCTATTAGAGGAGTTCTCCCCCATTTGTCCGATTCAAGCTTTTGTCGAAGAGGATGAGAACGGCGTCTTTTTTTATTTGTGGGATTATCCCGGTGAGGAGCATGCCAGCATTCGCTCTTGTTGGGTAAGAAATTACAGACCTGCACCGGACTCGATCGATTTCGATGCCATGCAGGATGGTCAAGCTCCCATGCTTCCACGCGATTGCTGTGCTCATCCGGATGGAGCAGACAGGCTGGACCCGGAACAGCTCTCGATCGTTTGGCTGGAGGAAGGCGATGCAGCGGCACTTTTGTATGAGGATGAGGTGCTGTGTGTGATTCCCGCCTGGGCTGGCCCTTCTCCGGACGGCTCGCACTATCCTTCGTATGCGCGAGATTGCACCGGAGAATCTCATTTATGCTTTCCGCTGGGAACACCAGAAACGAACGCCATGTTTGCCCGTATCGAGGCTGCCCAGCATTTTTGGACGAGCTGGGATGGCAACCCTTGGCCTGACATCCAGCAGCAGTTCATGGATGCGATTACCTCAACTCTCGGCCCAGTTAAACAGTATTACGGCATCGACGGCGGTCACTGGCCCCCGAAAGCATTGGTCACCATCGCAAAAGGCGACGTTACCTATGCGTTGACCCTCGGCGTGTCCATATTGCGTCAGCCAAAAGTCGAGCAGTATACAGAAGAACCGGAGCAATTACGCCGATTCGAGCTGGCCTTTGCCTGCGAAACCAAATGGCTCGCCCAAAACGAACAGCAATTGCTGGCCTACATCAGCGGCCAAACCTCTCTGCCGTGGTCGTATATGACCTTCCTTGCACAAGGTCACACCATTCCGTGCCAGGAAATCAGTCAGCTTAACAGCCGTTTCTCCTCCATGCTACTCGCGAAGCCTGAGGATGCACCAACCATTCCACTTCCGCTCATGGCGGGTGATCCTGTGAATCTACTATGGATGATTCCGATTACCGCAGAGGAACAGCAGTATGCAGAAATGAACGGTTCCGAGCAATTAACTCAGCACTCCGCGGGAGATGGTACGGATTGGATCTTTAACGGGGTAGCGAAATTCATGAAGTAAACATAATTTTGAAGACAGTTTTCGCGGATTACATTCTGCGGGGACTGTTTTTTTATTATCTCCACCGTTGAAGAAGATTTTTTAATTTTGTCGTTTACATCTTGTAAATCAACGTTTAAATTGGTGTACAAAAGTTGCGTCAGAAGAAGCGCATTTCCAGTCCAAGCGCCTCTGGAGCCCAACCTAGCTCTGAAATAAATAGCGGGGGTTTTCAGCTTGCTTCTCCCCCACAACAGCTACTATTATCAAAACAAAAAACCACCCTACTCAGGTGGTTCCAGTCACTACAAATCAAGCAGCTCCATTCTCTCCATCTCTTTCTTCCTCTTCGCCTTCATCGCTCTTCTGCCGTCCGACCAAGCCAATGATAGAATCACGAGCCCACCAATGCCTACCAAAACTACTGTAAGCTCACTGCCTTCTTTAAATAACCCAGTCGTATAACCGTAGACCAAATACCCAAGAAAGCCAGCAGGGATAACTGCCCCCCAATAAGCTTGATTCATTTTGCCGACGATATTTTGTAAGCCCACAATACCGAGCCCAACCAAAAATTGAATCATCCCCGTACTCATCTGCTTTCATCTCTTTCTTGTTTATATTTTTCAATAACGAGCTTGGCTACCTCCAAACTCATCCGTTCGTCAATGACCAGGTTTTTGATCATTTGCACGAACTCTACTTCCGCTTCCTTGCTATGTAATTCGATCTTTTTAATGATTCGGTCGAGCTTGGCCCTCACCGTTGGGTACGATACACCGTACTCATCAGCCATACCCTTGAGAGAGCCCGAACTGATAATGAACTTCCTGATAAATTCTAGGGTCTCCTTGTCCAGAGCTAACACCCAAGATGGAATTTCGTCGCGTTCCATGAATCGCCTCGCCCCCTGTCTTTAATTATATTAATTAAAACTTTAGTTTTATTCAAGTGTTTTTTAATAAAATGAAAATTAACCATAAAAAAGGAGCATCCTCACCTGATGCTCCTGCTCATGTCCTCATCCTTTTACAAAACCTTCTTTAGTCGAATATTCATCCAATGTGCCCCACTCTCATTATTGCCCAAATACATTGAGTTCAGCCGCACTTGTCCATGGGTTATTGTTTATCTCGCTTAAGGCACGCAGTTTCATATAGCGACCTGTCTTGGCTGCAAAGCTGACTTCTTTCAACGTGGTATCATTTGCAAAGGTACCTGTGGCTACAGCTGTTCCCCAATTCACTCCATCACTACTGACGTAGAACTCATAGTTCTTGATCGTTCCGTTCACTTGACCATCTTGTCTGGGCAGGTAACTGAATTTGGAAATGCTATACGTTGCACCCAAGTCAATTTGAATCTCGTGCGGCATTGGAGCTACGGGGCTCCATTTCGTGTGCCAAAACGTGTTGTTGTTTCCATCAAAGGCTTTCGGGGCTTCATTGTACAATTCATCGCTGTCTACATATTTTAGCGTCCAATTCGTTTGCGGAATCAGACTGGCTCCTCCTGCTGTGACTGCTACATTTACATTCATGGCAGAATTACTTGTGCTTGTCGTCGTAATCGTTACTCCCGAATTTTCTCCAGGGTAGGTATTACTGTTCGGATTGGTGTTTGGACCAAAGGAAGCAGCATGATTATTATTCGTATAATAGAATGGGTCTTGGTATTCACTTACGGATTGCTCTATGTCAATGAAAGGATGCGGATCACTCGTGTTATTATTCATAGATTCATCAATGTGCCAAACCGCGATGCCACCAGAATCTGTTTGCAAACTAGCATCATATCCAACTTTTTCGCGATTCTCAACTAAAAAATACGTATTATCCTTTAAAGGAACTTTTAAAACATTATAATTATTCGGGATGGCTTGTAGCGTAAAATTGCTAGTGGCATTTACTACAGTTGGTGTTACAAATCCTAATTTTGCTTTTGACCAGGCATCCATATGAGTGGGTGTAGTTCCAGGATCTTCCCCTTGGAGATTATTCCAGGTTCCATTTGCCATTATACTTAGACCACTCACATGATTATTAGCACCATAGAGATCTGGAAGGCCCAAGGAATGACCCAATTCATGAGCAGTGATACCCATCGTTGCCATATGACCAAATTGTTTTTCACCCTGCGTCGTATACATACCTGATACCGTAACACCATCATGATTTGTGTTGGGAGCATACCACTGATGTGCCCAAATATTTGGTGCTGCACCACCACTAGCCTCTTCATTACCAGCAAGAACAGTTACAATGTAGAAGCTATCTTTAGAGTCGATGACTTGGTCATTATTTGTATCAAAACTAGCAAAATTCACCACAGGATCCGCTTTATCCAGTGCATCTGTTATAACCGTCCTAATGTCTTTTCCCGATGTATCCGGATGGGCGTAATCTAATTTTACTTTCACAACTCCATCATTTTGCGTACCATACATTTCGGATGCTGGGGTGATCTGAGCTTTTCCATTACTCACTTCATTATAGTAATTCTTTACCGACTTTTGATTTGCAGAAAAGAATTTGTTGCTCCAATCGTTGTCATTATAGGCGATATCAACATCTGTAAATCCAATTAACAAAACAAGCAATTTTTGGGCTCCTGTAACTGGCGTGATACTTCCGTCGATATTTTTTTCTGGCGATCCCGAAAATTCTTGTTGAAGCTCATTCATGAACTCCTGTTTTTTATTTGCTTGAGGGTCATACTCATTTATCCATTCCATCAAATTTTTCTCATTTACTGCTTCTGAAGGCTTTTCGTCAATTTTATATTTTATCCCCGTCGATTGCAGATCATTTGATGTAAGTTCAGCGTAATTCCAATATCCCTCCTGATCTTGTAAAAGTACATCGCCATCCTTTGTGCTCGCCCAATGGAACCATTCATCTCCATGCATCACGGCTTGAAACGATTCACCAGACGGTTGCTTCATTTTGACAACTCCATCGTATGCGGGTGCGGCAAAACCATCCGTTTGAAAGTACAAAACACAGATCAAAGAAAAAACAGACGTGAACAGGCCTTTAAAACTTCTTTGCATAAATGTTCCTCCCGATTTAGAAGTTGTTATCCTGTTGGAATGGTTTCCTCTATAGATTCATGAAGATCGCCCCCTTTTAATGGCATCCTGAATATTCCGTTGATAAATGGACCTGATTCATACGTAGAATGAATCGACAGATCATCTATACAGAACTACCAGAATGCCCTTACCTACATTATTGGGAAATTTTGGCAACATGTTAACTTTTTCTATAAATCGGGGATTTTTTTTTATCATTAACTAATAAAGCGCCCCCGTTTGGGACTTTCACCCTAGAGCGACGCCCATGCTAGGTGTACTAAAAAAAAGCCGATATTGCTGCGAGAGCAAATCGGCTGTTACGTCATTTATTGGCGGGACACCTTGACGAGCTTCCCTGTCGAAGCATCGATAAAGCTATAGCCACTCTTCCATTTGCGCTGATAGACCAGTTGAGGTTCGGGAGCTCTTTGACCATCATACTGCTCCCACACATAGACCAGTTCCAGGTCAATTTCTTGTTGGATCGTTTCTTTTGCTTCTGCTTCACTTACAATTTTCTTGGAATCGGGAAGGGTAATGCCCGGGTTGAGAGGGTGGAGGTTTAACTCTGTAATCGTGCCCGTTGCCTTGTCTACCCCCACCCTATAAGACTCATCAGACACTTCGATCCCGTTGCGTTTTGCGAGGAAAGTGAATGAATACGCTTTATCCTCTTCCTTATCCAGCTTGTTCTTGTCTACCCACTCCGGAATATCTTCTTCAGGAGACTCCACGATAAGCGTTAGCTCCGTTAACGCCGGGTCAAGATAAGGTACGAGTGCTGCGATCGCCTTTTTCTTCGCTTCCTCTACACTGATTTTCTGCTCTGTTTTTCGTTCATCCGGGAAATTCAGATCGAAGTCGATGAGCCGATCACTCTGTTCATCTGTAATGAGGCTAACCATATCAAATGCAGGCATACCTTTATTTGAATCGTTCATCCACTGATAGGATTCGATTGTCTGAAGTCCTTCTGATAGATTGTCCTTGTGATCATCGTATTCAAAGGTCGCACCAGAAACATCAATACCAAACTGTGTTTTCAGCCATTTCTCTCCTTGTTCGCGGGAAGCTATTTTGATGCTTTTCCCTTCTCCTTTTACATGAACACTCTCCCTTGCCATTTCGGTTTCTTCCCCTGTGACTTTGCCGGTCAGAGCATCGATCCAACCAATGGTATTCAGTTGATAAATAAGCATCGGTTTCTTTTCTGCCGGTTTTCCATTTTGAGCATAGGAAATCGGCTGCTCCAATACGTATGCCAGGTCCATCTTAAGCTTGTCCTTATAGATTTTGCTTGCTTCCTCAAGTGTTATCGCTTTTTTCGGATCAGGCCAATTCACTTTGCTAGGATCGATGAAATGATACGCTTCATAGCGAATAATATGGCCAGCATGATCAACGGATACGGAGATAGAGCTGTTGGACAGAGGGAGGTCATTGATGAGAGAGTGGTATTTCACGGTGGAGCGAGCCCATTCCAGCTTGTTGCCCTTGCCGTCACCTGATCCTGCTTTTCCCCTACCGAGATTTTGTTCGGCTTTCAGCTGTTTTGCTTCCGTACCGAATAAGTCCTCGATAAAAGTGGAAGCCTTGTCTCTGGCAAGCTTTTCTTCCGGATACTCGGTTGAAGCCCATGCTGGATTTTGGATATCCATGAAAAGCAGTCTGCCCGTCTGTGCATCCAGCTCAAGGCTAACGGATGAGTATGCGTCATACTCTTCTTTTTCATCTGTTTTTGGCCTGTTGGTGAAGTGCAAGCTCCAGATTGGTTCTGGATAACGGCGAAAGGTGTCTTCCTCATAACGTTTATCAATTAGTCGATACCCTTTCAACTCTGGAATCGCCTCAAACAGCTTGTCCAGAGAATTCTGAACATCTTGGGAATAATCATTTTTTCGAGACTCTTCCTTTTTCACATCGCTTGCTGCTTGTACCGTTGGTTGATGGGTAGTCCATGCAGATGCAGAGGCAAGTAAGCACGCCGCTATAACCGTCATCATGGATGGATTGAGTTTCATTGGGCACCTCCAAATAGTGTTCAGATTTGCGGATAAGTTCGGTTTGACCTTACCAATGGTAAGACGGAGGGGCAATTATTTGAGTCACATATTATTCCATTTCTTTAATATAATCCCTTATCCTTCATGTAAAAATGAATTATGCCGATCGGGGAATACCTGTTCTAATTTGTCTAATTTGTCTCTGTGAACATTTCGTTGTGTTTCTTATGGATTGCTATTTTACTTCCCCCGAGCCAATAAAAACCCGCCCCTCTTGATGAGAAGCGGGATCACCTATGTCTATTTGAATGCCTTTCCTGTTACCGTATCCATCCTAAAGCCAGAAATCATGTTCATCGTAAAAACCAGAAGTGGCTTTTGTTGCAGCACCCCATCTGCTACCGGAAGCACATATCCCAATTCAACCGGATGGCTCTGCAAAAATCGCTTGGCTGCTTCTTCCCTCGATAGGACTGTATCCAATTCCGGGAAAGATTCAGTTGGACTCGTGAAATAGTCCATGAAATTGACAATCTCCCCGTTTTGCCCATCCACATTGACGAGGTAATGCTGATCAGCAACGATCACGCCATTATGAAGGGTGTAAAAGCTGAAGCTGTACGCCGTTGCAGAAGGCATCGATATCTGGGTCTCGTCGATCTTCAATTCCTCCACACGGCTGTCCAGATAAGGCTGCAAAAACTGAACGGCTTTTTCTTTGGCCTCGTCATAGCTAAGCTGGGCATTTACTGGATGGTTCTGATGCTGTATGGAGCTGACCGTCTCTTTACTACGGCGCACCTGAAAGCCTGTGATTACCCCGTTGTTTGAGTAGACGGTGACTCTGCCTAGCCCTTCCTTGGCCTTGTAGGTCGTCATCTGCTCGCCCTTGATCTTCTTATCGCCACCAGTGAGGATAAATTCATCCAGCTTCACCTGAAACTGTTCCGCCACAGCCCTCGCCACTTCTTCCTCCGTTTGCACCGTGACCTTCTTGCCTCCAGGGGTTACCGGGATCGGAGCGGAGTATCGGCTTTTATAGGACGCTTCCCCCCAAACCTCTTCTCCTGTCACCGCATTCACGTATCCAGTCGTCTGAAGAGAATACGTCAGCGCTGGCTTCCCAGTATGTCTCGAACTCGCAAAATAGGTAAGCTCCATCAGCGACGCGACTTTCTCCGAGAGTTCTTCTTCAGACAATACAGCGTTCGGTTTGGCAAACGACTCCGCCGATATTTGCAGTGGCGCCGCTTCAAACGTATTGACATAGGTGACACCATTACGGTTTACACCAACGACGTATCGATCCGAGAAAACGGGCAATCCATTTGCATAGCGCGTATAGGTCACCGCATCCCAATCATTGCCGCTGGTTTGACTCGCTCGGTACTGCTTGAATTCGTCTCCCAACAGCGCTTGCAAAAAGGCAGCAGATACTCGCTTCGCTTGTTCTTCTGTAGAAGGGGCCCCTTCATCCATCGCTTTCTCATTTTCGTAGCGGCTCATTTTCCCCGTGACTGCCACCATCTCCACAGATGCGTAACGCTGTTCTGTTCCTTGCTCCTTTTGATAGAAGACAATCTCATAGATCCCATCTTCTTTTCCGATGATTTTGGGTTCCATCGTCTTTAGTTCCGGAACGAGATTGAACAGTTTTTCCAAGGTTTGCTTTGCGGCAGGGGATACTTCCGCCAGCTTCAGCTGCTGACCCTTCAACACGAGCGGAACTTCTGGCTGCATCGTCATGATAGATTCCGGATGGGTAATCAGCCGGGTAAACATCGGCGCCAGCAAAAAGACTGCGAGCAGCACCGCTGCGGATAATCCCAGTCGAATTGTCGTGCGTCGCGTTTTACTTCTGCTGCGATGCTGTTGATCGACCTCGACCAGCTTTCTTTCCAATGTGTGCAAAAACTCGCTGCGGGGGACTGCATCCGGTCTGTTCCGAAATTCCTGTAACACTTCTTCATCGCTAGGAAATTTCATGCACACCAGCCCCCTTTTCATAAATGTGTAACGCCGTTTCTTTTACCATTTTCATCGCGCGGTGAAAGTCTACCTTGACCTTCGCCTCTGTGCAGCCGAGAATTTCCGCTGTTTCCTTCACCGTATACTCTCTGATTCCCCGCAATACGATGACGTTTCGGTACTTGGGCTTCAGTTGCAGCAACGCTTTTTCAAAATGAGTACGTTCCTCTTTATCCTGCAACTCTTTTTCCGGCAAACCCTCTGAGCTGGGCAACAGCTTTAGCAAGGTCCCGGCAAAAATCGTTTGTAGCCGTTTCTTTCTGTATTCATCGATAGCGACATGCTTGGCAATATGTAAAATCCAAGTGCGCATACTCGAGCGCTCCTCAAATCTATGCAAGGATTTAATGACGCGAACAAACACTTCTTGGGTCAAATCCTCTGCGGCTTCCCGACTTCCGATAAAATGATAGAGATACTGATAGACTTCTTTGGAATACATCCTGTATATCCCTGATATGTCTTGCTGACCTCGATCTTCTCGAGCATCCAAGGCTACTTCCTCCTCTTCTCGCGACAGGACATGATGGAATCCCGCTTCTCATAATGGGAAGCGGGATCGAATACGATTATTTGAATGACTTTCCTGTTACCGCATCAAGTAAGAAGTAAGAAACCGTGTCGATGGAATAAACCAGACTAGGCTTTGCTTGCACCTTCTCGTTCTGAACAGGGAACATGTACCCGAGCACAGCAGGACGGTCTTTCAAAAACTGTTTGGCGGCTGCTTCTTTGGAAATGGCGGTCTTTTTGTCCGGGAACGGAGCAGTAGGCTTCGTAAAGTAGTCCATAAAATTTACGATTTCCCCGGTCTGTCCGTCTACGTTGACGAGGTATTGCTGGTCTGTCACGACCACACCGTCATGCAGAGCGTAGAAGCTAAAGCTGTATGCCGTTGCAGAAGGCATCATGATCTTGGTCTGATCGATCTTCAGCTCTTTCACACTAACGTCGAGGTACGGCTGCAAAAACTGCATCGCTTTTTCCTTTGCCTGTTCGTACGAAAGCTGGGCATTTGCCAGTTTGTTACCATGCTGTATGGCATTGCCCATCTCGACTTTCCCACGGACTTGAAAGCCGGTCACTTCGTTGTTGTTCGTATAGACCGTGATTCTGCCGTCTCTTCCCTTGGACCTGTAAATCGTTTCCCCTTCCCCTTTCATTTCCGCTGGGGTATGCGCATCCCTCTCTAACTCGATTCCATCCATTTTGATTTGAAATTGTTCTGTCAACACCTTCACAGCTTCATCGGCATTGCTGACTGTGAGCTTTTTGCCGCCTGGCTTGACAGCAATGACATCCGAGTAACGGCTTTTAAGGGAAGAGGCACTCTCGAATTCTTCTCCTGTCACAGCATCCAAGTATCCGGTCGACTCTAGCGAGTATTTCAAAGCCGGCTTTCCTGTCTCCTTTTTATGCGCGGAATAAGTGAGCTCCATGAGCGAAGCGATTTTCCCCGTCACTTCTTCTTTGGACATTACCTTTCCTGGCTTGGCAAACAAGGAGGAGTCTGCTCGTAGTGGAGCACCTTCAAACGTATTCACGTACATGACACTCGTATTATTGACGCCAACGACATAACGATCGGTAAAAACAGGTACACCATGCTCATGGCGCGTGTAGGTGACAGCATCCCATTCACCCTTTGTTGTCTGGGTAGCTTTGTACTTTTTGAAGTCGTCGCCCAAGAGCTTTTGTAAAAATGCCGCAGATTTTTGTTTGGCAACCGCCTCCGATGGCTGATTGTTTTGCTTCTGCATTTCCTGTTCGTTTTCGTAGCGATGCAAAGCACCTGTCGTTGCATCCAAGCCCACCATGGCATACAGCTCCATCTTGCCTGGAGCAATTCCTTTGTCAAAGCGCAGCTCGTAGACACCGTTTTTCAGTCCGGTAATCTTTTTGTCCGTATTTTTCAATTCAGGCTGGATGGCGTAGAGCGTCTGGAGTGTTTTTTCCGCTGCTGACGAGAGCTTCGCTTCCTGCCCTTGATTGGTCGCAGCTTGTACGGTCATCGTTTGTGGTTGCAGCCATAGCGGAGTTGTCGCCAACAGGCTTGCTATGAAAAACGTACTTGCCAATTTCTTTTTATGTTTCACAGTTGTTCCCTCCCGAGGAATTTTGTGTTTGTTTTTTTGTCCTATGTAATAGTCGAAAAAACCACAGGGAGGTTACAAAATAAAAAAACCACCTTTTCAGGCGGCTGTTTTCATGACCCATGAGCAGTAGATAGAGACTCTTCTGGTACCGCTGTTTGAAAATGTGCTCCCCATTCTCGCAAATACTCAATGACAGGTCCCAAGCCTTGCCCCAGCTCGGTCAACTCGTACTCTACTTTTGGCGGAACGACAGGATACACTTCACGCTTGACGATTCCTGCTTCCTCCAACTCTCGCAATTGCTCTGCCAGCATTTTATGATTCACACCGATTATATTTTTCTTTAACTCTCCGTACCTTTTTTTCCCTTTAAGCAACTGACAAATGATCGATACCTTCCATCTACCCGCAAAAACCGAGATGGCAAGCTCGATCGGGCAAGGATATTCCTTGCCATTTAATAGGTACATCATCGATGGCCTCTTCTTCATCCCACTCACTTCCCTTTTCGTAAGTATTAACCGAAAAAGTGCGTACTTACTTTTCTTCAGTGTATTTGGTATGCTCCGTTTTGTAAAACACTTTTAAAGGAGGCAGCTCATAGAAAAGCACGTTCGAGTGGGCCAAGTGGAAATCGCCCATTTTCTATCATCGGTTTCATAAACTTATTCGAAAGTAGGATGACATCATGCGTAAAGATCAAATCATAGAAGCTTATCAATTCAGACATGCCTGCAAAGAGTTTGATGCAGCTAAAAAAATTACCGTTGAAGACTTTGATTTTATTATGGAGACTGCTCGCCTGTCGCCCAGCTCCTTTGGTTTTGAACCATGGAACTTCCTCGTGCTGCAAGACCCGACTCTTAGAGAGAAGCTGTTGCCGGTCGCATGGGGTGCCCAAAAGCAACTGCCGACCGCAAGCCATTTTGTCATCATACTGGCACGGACCAAACAAGAAATGGCCGCTGATTCCGAATATATCCAGCATATCATGAAAGACACGCAGGACTTGCCTGAAAACGTCGTACAGCAAAAAGGCGCGGCTTACGATCACTTCCTGAAAAACGATTTCTCCCTGTTTGACGACGAGCGAGTCATGTTCCAATGGGCATCCAGACAGACCTATATCGCACTTGGCAATATGATGACGTCTGCTGCCATGATCGGCATTGATTCCTGCCCCATTGAAGGCTTTGCAAAAGAAAAAGTCGAGGATATCCTTGCGGCGGAGGGGCTCCTCGACAGAGAACGCTTCGGCGTCGCTTGCATGGTGGCTTTTGGCTACCGAAAAAATGAACCCCGTGCGAAAACCAGACAAGCGAAAGAAGAGATTATTCGTTTTATCGGGTAAAACCAACGATTGGCTCCACCTAAAAAGCATTCGTATTCCGAATGCTTTTTGGCGTTTCATATCCATAGCAAATGTGAACAAATGGTGAATAATCACCTCAATATATTTACAATTATACAAATAATTGATGCCTTATATTTGTCCTAAACCTTACATAATATGGAGGTATTTACATGAAAAAGTTTGCTGCTACTGGTCTACTTGCCTTAACACTCGTATTAGTTACATCTGCATCCGCCTTTGCTGCCGTATACCCTGATAATGAACCAAACAATAGCAGAGACACCGCAAATACTTTTCATGTAGCTGACGGAAATCAAATTAATGGTAATCTGGACAGACATAACGGAGATCATCAAGATTACTTCAAATTTACGCCTGCCACAAATCAAAAAGTGCGTTTTCAAATCGCCTACTCCAAAGCTAATAAACAAGAGTTTAAGTTGGTTTTGTTAGGCAAAGATGAAACTACATTAAATAAAGACTACTTCGATGTACAATTAGAAGCTGGAAGAGAATACACGTTACGAGTTGAAGGACACTCCTACGATTTAGATAACAACAACTTCAATTATTCTGTATACACTTACGTGTTACCAAACTAATAAACATGAAAAAGTCGCCAAAAATGGCGACTTTGTTGCATTTTATACAAAAATCGTACAAACGATAGCTGTCAGCTTGATCCTATTTCTTATTCCGTATACTGAAAGCCTACGATGCGACCTGCTTCATCCACAGAGATCGTGATTCCCACGCCTTTGGCTGGACGGAACGTCACGTCCGCTGTCACAAATCCATAGTCGTAGTCTTCAAAAATAGCACCGCCACCGCCCCGCTCTACCTTTGCCTCTACTTTATATTGGCTTGCTTGATCGCCCACCAGCTGTTTTAGGAAAGCGGATGCTTTCTCTTTTGCCACCTTCTCGGCAGGGAGCTTTTTCGATACCCAATCTGGATTTTGGATTATGACTTTGCTCAATTCGTTTGTACGGGTATCCATGATAACGAAAGCTTCCGCTCGAGGAGTCGGACTGTACACCCGTTTTTGTGCTTCAAACATTTTCAGGAGTTGCCAGTTACCTTCGATGCCATAGTTATCATAATCAGAAAACTGTGCCGTGTCTGGGAACAGCTTGGTCACCTCAGCTATTACCTTATCCACCTCAGGGGAAAACTTGCTCTGCTCCACACCCGCTGGAATGCTCACTTCGAATGTTTTCTCATCAAATACAGGTTGAAAATCCACCTTGTCTACGGTGTACGAAAATGCTTGTGCTTGATTGTGGGTGAAGGTGCGCTTGAGCAGCAGCCCTGTTTCTTTGTCGATCCACAGATCATCCTGGTAATGATGAGGCTTGCCAATGATTTTCGCCTCTTCTTTTTTCGCGACGTGATACACAGCTCGATTCAACAGTTGTGCTTCCTTCACGGTGATTGCTACCTTCGAATCTGGCAGCGCCACTTTCAATCGACCTAGCTCTCGCTTCGTCTTGTTGATTTCATTATCGTATGTGCCAATCGTTGCGGAGTGGATAAATCCTCTGCCGCCTTCTTGATACGCTGCCACCTGTCCCGCCTTCCCTACGGCATGCTGAACCCTTTTCCCATCTGAGATTTCCTCTCTCCATTCCCCTTTGATCGTGTTATCCCATGTTTTTGCCTTTTGGGTCTGGGTGCCCTGCTTCACTTTCGAGGTGTGTGTGGATTCGATGTACATGGAAACAGGCTGTTTTTTATCCATTTCTTTGACGAGCTGATCAAAAGTGATCGCTTGTGCTTTATTCGCAGCGGCTACCATGTTGGTTTGTGCCTGTGCGATCCCGAATGGGGATACTGCTGAGAGAAGGAGTGCTACCATGCTAACGGTAACAAGTGCTTGCTTTTTCATGTCGGTTCATCCTTTCGACTCGTTGATTGCTGTTCACTTGTTACGATCCTCCTCATGCACAGCTTGTGACACATCCCTCCAAAAAATATATTTTTCATATTCCTGTCACGTTTTCCTCCCCGGCAGGATCATCCCTTTTAGCAAATCGCTAGTATACATAGGGAGACAAACCACATGAAATTTCAAATGATCAACCACGCTTCGTTTTTATGGGAACACGATTCCATCAAATTATTGACCGATCCATGGCTTACGGGAACTGCCTTTGATAACGGCTGGGGCTTGTTAGCCAAGACCCGCTTCACCTCTGAGGATTTTGCGGAGATTACGCATATATGGTTTTCTCATGAGCATCCAGATCATTTTCATCCACAGAGCCTGCGAACCATACCCGAGGAGTATCGCAAGCGAATTACGATCCTCTACCAGCAGTCAACCGATAAAAAAGTGATCGATTGGTGCCGTGTCTTTGGCTTTCAGCAAGTCATTGAGCTCTCCCCGGACAAATGGTACTCCTTGTCCGACGATATCTCTGTTTTATGTCGGCCATTTCCTGTCGGCGATTCCTGGCTGTGCATCAAGACAGCTGATATGACGATCCTGAACCTGAACGATTGCGAGGTCAGCACCACACAGGAAGCCAAGGATATCCTGAACCGTGTTGGTGACATCGATCTAGTATGGACGCAATTCTCGTATGCGGGATGGGCTGGGAACAAGGAAGACTTTCTGCTCCGCAAAAAACGTGCTATGGAAAAGCTCGCCCGGGTGAAAAAACAGGTGGAAGTCCTTCAACCTCTCTACGTGATTCCCTTCGCCAGCTTCGCCTGGTTTTGTCACGACGAAAACTATTACATGAATGATGCGATCAATAAAGTAGACAGTGTGTACCGCCTATTGCTAGAAGAAACGGATGCCAAACCAATTATTTTGTACCCCGGGGATACGTGGACGCCACATGAAGCGCATAATCCTGCGAAGGCGCTCGCCCTCTACGCACGCGACTATGAGAAGATGGCTTCCTCTCCTACTCTTCTTTCTTCGGTCAAAATCGAATGGGACATGCTACTCGAGGCTGCCTTGGACTTCAAGGAACAGATTCAAAAAAATAATCATTCGCTGTTTCTCTCTATCGTTAGACCCGTTACCTTTTATTTGTCAGACTATCAAAAGACATTTCGCTTTTCCCTGACAGATGGGTTGATCGAATCCCCATGCGATCCACTCGATTGTGATGTGGAGCTATCATCTGAGGCCCTGCAGTATTGCTTCACGCATTTGTGGGGATGGAGTACACTGCGCATCAATGGTAGACTGCAAGCGCCTAAAGGTCGGAATGCCCGTTTCAAGCGCTTTGTCATGCTCGGGCATGTTGCACAGCTCAACAATTTCGGTATTTATATGGGATGGAACTGGGCGTTTGTCCGTTTTTTGGTAAATTATTTGGGAGAGAAGATTCACAATCGCTATATTACGACAAATAATATCTGAAAATAGGAAAAAACACCTATTTTATCGTTAGTTTAATGGGTGTATTTTGTCCTATCCCCCTTGAGCAAGTAAGGGAGGGGGATTTTTATTCGAATATTCTAAATTAACTTGGTATATTTCCAGTATTATGCACCCCATGATAGAATCGGTAAGGAAATTCCGTAGTTTACCAATTATAATATAAAAAGGTGGATCTATTCAGATGAAAAAACTAGTATCTGTAGCTTTGTTGCTCTCCATGTTGGCTGTTACTGCTTGTTCGAACAAACCAGCTGAAACAAAGCCAGCTGAGCAAAATGCAACACAAACCACAGGAGCAGCTAAAACAGATTCTGCTACACCAGCTGCAGCAACAAACGACAAGCTAGAAGCGAAAAAGGTTCTGAACGACAAAGTGGAAATCTTGATTCCAAAAGGCTTTACTGTCATGTCTGAAGAGATGGCAAAAGAAAAATACCCAATGGAAAATCGCCCTTCCTTGATTTATACCGATGAAAAAGGTACCATTAACATCGCTTTTAATCATACAGAAACACCTATTCAAGACAACCTTCTCAAAGACATGAAGGATCCAATGAAACAAGCGTTCTCTAACATGTACCAAGATGCAACTTGGTATCGCGATGAAGTAATCCAAATCAATGGCAAAAACGTTGGTGTGTTCGAATTGCTGACTCCTGCTGCTGATACAAAAATTTACAACCTCATTTTCTTTACAGAGCTCGACGGCAAAATGCTGATGACTACTTTCAATTGCACCGAGGATAAAATGGAAGAGTGGAAACCACTCGCGCAAGAAATTTTGATGTCTTATAAAGTGCAATAAGGAAACAACGATTCCTCCTCACAGAGTAAAAGCACCCTCCTATGGGTGCTTTTTTGTTTTTTCTGTTTGCTGCATCCAACACTTTCTTCCAACGAAGCAAAGCCTCCCGAGAAGGATACGGATTCGGAAATCGCATTGCACTCCGCTAAAATATAATAGACGTTTTTTATATTTGTCTATTATAATGAAAACTAATCAGTAAAACGTTTATTGTTCAAGAGGGAGGCCTATTATGAATCAATTTGAAAACAAAGTAGCGGTCATTACCGGAGCGGCCAGCGGTATCGGGCGTGCATTGGCAATGCGCTGTGCAGAGGAGCAGATGAAGGTTGTTCTTGCCGATGTAGAAGTAGCAGCACTCCAAAAAGTGGAGCAGGAGTTAAAGGACGCAGGAGCAACTGTCCTCGCCGTTGTAACGGACGTAAGTAAAGAAAAAGATATCCAGAAGCTTGCACAAAATACGCTAGACTCGTTTGGTGCTGTCCATTTATTGTTCAACAATGCAGGGGTAGGCGCAGGCTCGACAATCTGGCAAAGCACCCTTGCTGATTGGCAATGGGTCATGAATGTGAACTTGTGGGGAACTATACACGCTACACAAGCTTTCGTACCCATGATGTTGAAACAAGGGACTGAATGCCACATCGTGAACACCGCCTCACTCGCTGGCCTTGAGTCCGGACCTGGAAATAGCATTTATCGTGTAAGCAAGCATGCGTTAGTCAGTCTGTCGGAAACCCTCTACCACGAATTGAAAATGATCCAATCGAAAATTGGTGTTTCCGTTTTATGCCCCGGCTTTGTTCAGACGCAAATATGTGACGCTCATCGCAATCGTCCAGCCGAGTACAGCAAACCAGGAGATATCGTGGAGCCCTCACCGATGACCACTGCCATCGACCAGTTCATTCGTTCTGGTGTCGAGCAAGGAATTTCTCCGAAAGAAGTAGCTGATCACACCTTCCTGGCGATCAAGAGCAATCGCTTTTACATTCTGCCAGACCCCTCTTATAAAGAAACTGTGCGTCAGCGAATGGAAGATATTTTGAACCAGCATAACCCGACGTTCGTGATCCCCTCGCATATTTAACTCCGATTGAAAAATGCGAATACAACCAAGAGCCACGCTCTTAAAGGAACGTGGCTCTTGTATTATCTATCTATTAATTCTCGGTCTCGCAAGGAAACTAAAATCACGAATCCAATCATCACCTCTGTAATGTTAAACGCTACCTGCTGACCATTCCATACTTGTGATTGCCACATGGCGAACCACTCTGCGCCCACAATGGCAAATCCGAAAAACCAGATGCAAAAAGCAACCATATAAGCGATGTATGCGAATGTTTTAGAGTTATTGAACATTTTCGCATCCTTCTTTACATTACACAGCATTTTCCCTGCAGCGATCCAACCAAAAAGTGAGAACACCCCTTCCGCAATGATGATTCCGATGTAAGCTATGGTGTGAGCAGTAGGATCAGTAATCGCTCGCCACATAAGTGCATTACCCTCAAACGTGGTATCCATGGACAGAACATGTTGGACAAATTGATAATTGGAATGGTAGTCCATAAGATTCCCTAAGAAAATGGACGTCCCAAATGCTGCGGATAATGCTACAACCAAAACCTTCAAATACCGTAACGTCAAATTACTCAATGATGATCACTCCTCTTTTCCCCTATTCCCATATAATGCCTTTACTCATTCTCGATCGGATTGACACACCCTTTCACGATTATTCATCACCATTAGATGGAAGCCTAATCATACTCTTTCGGAAATGGAACCTCCCATTCATGATTTTTTTCCCCATCCATGTTCAACAGTTTGGAACGGTTTTGTCACATGTATTTTTCTTAACAGTGTTATGATGAAATGGATTCCCCCATATAACAAACAATGAATATGTGCAAGGTTGTGATTATCATTTGGAAGCCTGATCGGTCGAGCAGTCAAACTCTATACCACCAAATAGCCGATGAGATAGAACGCAGAATTTCATATGGAGAGTTCCCCCCTGGGAGCCTGCTCCCTTCTGAGAGAAAACTGGCTGAGCAATTAGGAGTAAACCGAAGCACTGTTATTCTAGCGTACGAGGAACTTCGGGCATTAGGCATCATTGAGAGCAGAACAGGAAGCGGTACTCGTGTGTGTAAAAATAAATGGGAGGCAACTCCGAAGCATACGCCCAACTGGCATCGATATGTAGAAGGTGGTCAATTCCTCCCGAATTTGTCTTATCTGCGTCGAATTAGAGAGGCCTTACAAAAAGACAGCAGCCTCATCGATTTTGCGAGTGGAGAATTGTCTTCCCAGCTCTCACCCGGCAAGGAAATCAGTACCCTGATGAAGGAAAACCCCTTCACCGAATATTTGGGATACGACAATCCACAAGGCTTTACACCTTTGCGTGAAGAGCTAGTCTCGTATTTGTCACGATACCGGAATGTACAGACAACGGACTCTTCCATTCTGATCACGTCGGGGTCTCAACAATCTCTGCATTTGATCACACAATGTCTGCTTGCACCCGGCGATGCAGTTGCCATCGAAGATCCCTCTTATTGTTACTCGTTGCCTATGTTTCAATCTGCTGGCCTTCGTCTGTTCCGCCTTCCGGTCAGCAATAACGGCATTGATCCAGAAGATATTCGGGCTTTATATAAAAAACATCGGATCAAGATGATCTTTATCAATCCTACTTTTCAAAATCCGACAGGGGTTTGTCTTAATCCCGCTCGGCGCACGCAGCTGTTGGATGTAGCAAGCGAACTTGGTCTCCCCATTGTAGAAGACGATCCTTTCAGTCTGACTTCCTATGACGGTAAGCCTCCACTGCCACTCAAATCATTGGATCAGCTTGGCTCTGTTGTCTACATCGGTTCCTTTTCCAAAATTGCTGCGTCCGGTTTACGAGTCGGTTGGATGGTGGCGCCTCATTCCGTTGTCGAGCGTTTGGCAGATGCCCGCCAGCAGATGGATTTTGGCCTGAGCGTAGTGCCACAAAAAATCGCGGCCCAGTTTTTGCATTCCGATAACTTTTTACCGCATTTAGAGCGATTACGTATGCATTTACAATACCGAAGAGATTTGCTTGTGGAGGCACTGCAAAAAGAGTTACCCAATGAGCTTTCATTCACCATTCCCCAAGGTGGATTACATTTGTGGTGTAAAATTAACCCGGACGTGAATGACAACCAATTATTTGAAGAAGCCCTTCGCAGAGGCGTCGTTTTTGTGCCAGGAAGTGTGTACGGTTCAGATTCCGGTTACATGCGCTTTACCTTTGCAAGACCGAAAGAAGAGGAAATTACGCTTGGTGTCGGTAAATTTGCGGATGCATTGAAGGCTGTTTTGACCTAAAGATGGTGGTCCGACAACGATTGTGGTCGGGGGAAGCCCTGCCACATGTTTTCCAGTCGCCTGTATCCTCTCTACGTTCGGGCGGTCTCCTTCCAAACATGTGACAGGACTTTCGTACAGCTTTTGTTTCTTTCAGACTTTAAAAACAGATTTGCAGGTTAGGTCATGGAAGCTTCGGTTCACGATTTTACTACTTGCATTGACCTGCAAGTATTGCCAAAGCTGCGTAGGAAGAAGCGCATTTCCAGTCCAAGCGCCTCTGGAGCCCATCCCAGCACAGGAATAAATGGCGGGGAATTTCAGCTTCACCTATGGAATACTACTTTGAAACCTCTACGTTTGAAGCGCTCCCGCCATTTATTCCTGTGCGAACAGTCAAATCCCCCCTTGCAGGGCGTAGGCCGAAGCGTAGACTGGAAATGCGCTTCTTCCCCCACCACAGCAGCTACAAAAAAGACCTCCACCGCTTTTATCAAGCAAATGGAGATCTTTTTATACTATATAAGCTCTACTTCATCCACTTCACATTCTCTTTTTTCTCTTCATTCACCAACAACGTAAAAACATCCGGTCGCGAGTAATGTCCCACGACATCAAAATCGAATTGGCTGTACGCGATATCGCGAATGTCCAGATCAGCGTAGAGAATCTCCTCCCGACCAAAAACAGGCTCGACGATATAGTCACCCAATGGCCCCACAATCGCACTTCCACCTCTGCTCATCTCGTCTGGAGAAGAGGCAAGATCTTCGTAGCAGGCCAAATCAGTCGGATACATATCTTTTGTTACATACTGATTGCTCGATAAGACGAAGCATCTGCCTTCCAATGCGATATGACGGATGGTAGCTTGCCATGCATCCCTCGCGTCTGCTGTAGGCGCGATGTAGATTTGAACGCCTTTTGCATACATCGCTGCTCGCGCTAACGGCATATAATTTTCCCAACAAATCAGGGCCCCGATCTTACCGTAAGGAGTATCGAATACCGGCAAAGTACTTCCGTCCCCTTCGCCCCAAATCAACCGTTCGGATGCAGTCGGCTTCAGCTTGCGGTGCACGCCGAGCAACTCACCATCTGGTCCGAAAAATAAGACGGAACAATATAAGGTGCCGCCGCTATTTTCATTGTCTCTCTCGATCACACCAATGACGAGATACACACCTGCCTTGCGCGCTGCCTCCCCGAGCTTGTCTGTCTCTTCACTCGGAACGACAATCGAATTGTCCCAATAACGAAACCAGTCTTTGCGGCCTTCTGGAGAACGACTGCCTACTTTTGTCCCAAAAGTAAGGCCTCTCGGATACGCCGGGATAAAAGCTTCGGGAAAAACAACGATTTTCGCTCCCTTTTCTCCTGCTTCCAGTGTCAGGGAAACAGCCTTTTCCGTACTTGCCTCCCGATTCATGATGACAGAAGCAGCTTGAACAACAGCAACTCGAACGTTTTGTTGCGGATTAGACATATTGACCTCCCCTGCTCTCCTAGAGAATTTCGCTTCTTCTCCTACTATTCGGTGTATACGAGGGTCTCCCCTACTGCTGCAACAATTTGATATCCTCGATAATTTTATCGTAAGGCACGTCCGTCATCCCGTCATAGCGCCCAACGAGATTCCCTTTTTGATCGACTAGATACAACAGCGTATCGTGGATAACCTGATCGGAGTTCGGGTCCTTGGATATCGGTGTCTTAAACGATTTGAGAATGAACGTTTTGATCTCCTCGAACGTATATCCAGTCAAAGCGTGCCAATTTGAGAAATCGGCATTGAATTTGCTGAGATACGTTTTTAATGCTTCTGGCGTGTCTCTTTCTGGATCGACGGAAAAGGAGACGAACTCCACATCCAGACCTGCTTCTTTTGCTTTTTTCTGCAATTCGGCCATGTTTGCTGTCATCGTCGGACAGACGGTTCCACAATACGTAAAAATAAAGTTGGCGATCCATACTTTATTTTCTACATCAGTTGAAGAGAAAGGCTTCCCTTCCTGATCCGTATACGCAAATGGCTGAACCGGATTGTTTAGATCATATCTTGCTGGACCACACGCAGTTACCAAAACAATCAGGATACTGAGCATAATCAACAAAGCTGTTTTTTTCATGGTACCGCCCCTCTCCTATTCCTTTTTCTCAGAGAGCCACTTCGCTAACTGGCCGATTTCTTCGGCGCTGAGTACATTTTCATAACCAGGCATGCCATTTGCGCCGACCGTAATTATTTCAACGAGTTTTTCCTCCGTCATTTTCGAGCCAACTTGCTGCAAGCCTGGACCCACCCTACCTGATAAATCGTTACCGTGGCAGCTCATGCAATTATTTTTGTATAGCTTCATCGCACTTTTATCTGCATCTGCAACTTCTGGTTGTTCTTCTGTTGCACCACTGCCGCATGCAGTTACGAGCAAAAACAGAGCACCGATCATTAGATACCCGATCGCTTTCATGGAACTCCCAACCCTTCCTGCGGGAATGACTATCCCTTACAAAAAGGGACGGCCTGTCGTATCCACTACCATACACACAAACACAATCATCAAATAATTAATCGAGATGAAAAAATCGTCTTCGCCCATTTTTCCGTATTCTCCGACACAATCCCAATAGTCGTATGCCCCATCCATACCATTCCGAATAGGAAGGAAACAGGCGGCATGGCCCCGGACACGCCACCAATGGACGTGCTCCAAGTGGACGTTCTTTTGAGCCACATTGTGTAAACGACTACGTATACGAACATCCCGAATAATCCGAGCCAACCTACTAGCGCATTGACTTTATAAAATAACACCAGCTCTCCCACAAAACCGAGAACCAGGGCGTACAGCAGTACGCCCCCAGGTTTCAGTCGTCCGCAAGCAAGTGGCCGGTCTTGAAGAATGCGGGGCTTGGTCAGCTCTATCCAATCTGCTAGCATCTCCATCCCCCCGACCAAATGTTAGTCATTATAAGGCGACCATGTTGTACATCATGATCCAAATCGACCCGATCACGATGAGGAACACGATGAACAACCCGAGTAAAAGCGACATCAAGTTGTATCTTGGTTTATCCTCTTCTTTCAGATGCATGAAGAAGAATAACTGGACAATAAACTGGAACAGAGCCGCTACTAAATAGATGATGGGCCGCTTATCACTATCCAACCAACCGTTCTCTAGGGCCAGAATGGGAATGATGGTGAGTACAAGCGACAAGACGAAACCGATCACATACGATTTCAGGGAACCATGACCGCCGTGTTGTTCTGTTGTGCCATGCACAGATTGCTTGCTCAATTAATTCACCCCCATCACATACACGATGGTGAAGACGAAAATCCAAACAATATCAAGGAAATGCCAGAACAAGCTGATGATGTTTACTTTCCGTTTCGTTACGGGTGTAATGCCGCGCTTCGCGATTTGCATGATGACGATGATCATCCACCCAATACCGAGCGTCACGTGCAATCCATGCGTCCCTACCAAGGTGTAAAAAGCAGTCAAGAATGCACTCGTGCTAATCGTTGCCCCTTCGCTTACGAGATGCATAAACTCGTTGATTTCCAGGAACAAGAAGGATGCTCCCAAAAATATGGTAACTGCCAGCCAGTTCATCAATGCAAGACGATTCCCCTTATTCATAGCGAGAATCGCAAGACCGCTCGTAAAGCTACTGGTCAGCAAAATAAACGTACTCGCGTAAATCCCATTCATCTGAAAAAGATCTTTTGGACCTGGTCCACCATCCGTGCTCCCTTGCAGTACGATATAAGTCGCAAACAAAGTAGCGAATAAAATAACATCTGTCATGAGGTAGATCCAAAAGGCAAACGTGCGCAATTCCTCTTGGTCTGGATGATGATCATGATGTCCAGCATTCACATTAGCCATTACGTAATCACCCTCCCTGCTTCGGCCTCTGTACGTTTAATCTCTTCCACCGTGATGTAATAGTCCGTGTCGTAGTTAAACGAGTGAGCAACCATACACGCAAGTACACCGATAAACCCTGGTACAGCCATCCATAGCCAGTCAAAAATCAAACCGAATCCGACAAAGAACCAGAACATGGACATCACAATCGGAATACCGGAGTTTTTCGGCATATGAATCGGTTCCAGCTCTACTTTCGCTGGTTTTTCCAAGCCTTGCTCGATGCGCAGCTTTCTTTCATGCCAATCATCTTGAGATGTTACCTGCGGCATGACGGCAAAGTTATAGAACGGAGCTGGCGAAGGAATCGACCACTCCAATGTACGAGCATTCCACGGATCACCTGTTGTATCTTTCTTCATGTGCTTGATGCTGTGTGCAATGTCCCAAATTTGGACAAGGAATGCAGCACCCATGATTACGGCACCAATCGTCGATACCAGGTTCATTTCGAACCAGCCTTTATCCCAGCCATACGTGTAAAGACGACGTGTCATCCCCATCAAGCCCAGCGCGTATTGCGGCATGAAGCACAGGTAGAACCCGATGTTCCACAGCCAGAAAGCCCAACGGCCAATACGCTCATTCAGCATGAAGCCAAAAATCTTCGGCCACCAGTAATACAAGCCAGCGAAGAATCCAAACACGACACCCGCAATGATCACTTGGTGGAAGTGGGCAACGAGGAAGTAGCTGTTGTGATACTGGAAGTCAGCAGGTGCCACCGACAGAAGGACACCCGTCATCCCACCAATGACGAAGTTCGGGATAATCCCGACCGTCCACAGCATCGGCGTTTCGAACGTAATTTTTCCTCGGAACATCGTAAACAGCCAGTTAAACACTTTCACACCCGTCGGAATCGCAATCAACATGGTCGTGACGGCGAAGAAGGCATTGACGTCCGCACCGGAGCCCATCGTGAAGAAATGATGCGCCCATACGAGGAACGAAAGAACGCTAATGATGATCATGGCGAATACCATGGATTTGTAACCAAACAGCTTTTTGCGTGAGAACGTTGCAACTATCTCCGAGAAAATCCCGAACGCTGGCAAAACGATAATGTAAACTTCCGGGTGACCCCACATCCAAATCAGGTTGATGTACATCATCGGGTTACCACCGCCATCCAAGGTGAAGAAGTGCCCACCCAAATAGCGATCGATAAACAGCAGTGCCAAGGTAACCGTCAAGATGGGGAATGCGAAAACGATGGCGATACAACTCGACAAAACTGACCAGGAAAACATCGGCATTTTCATCAAAGTCAAGCCAGGAGCACGCACTTTCAAGATCGTCACAATAAAGTTAATCCCGGTCATCAAACTACCAATCCCTGAGATCTGAATGCCCCAAATGTAGAAATCCTGACCTGGTCCCGGGTTAAAGGCTAGCTCCGAATACGGCGGGTAAGCCAGCCATCCTGCATCCGGGGAGCCCCCAATGACGAAGGACAGGTTAAACAGCATCGCCCCTGAGAAAAACAACCAGAAGCTGAGCGCATTCAGAAACGGAAAGGCTACGTCACGTGCACCGAGTTGCAACGGCACGATGACATTGAATAAACCAAACATAAGCGGCATCGCCATAAACAGAATCATAATGACGCCATGCGTCGTAAAAATCTGGTTGTAGTGATCCCCACTCAAAAACTGCATCTCAGGCATGACGAGCTGCGCCCGCATTAAAAGAGCATCTACCCCTCCTCGAAACAGCATGAGAACGGAAGCGAGAATGTACATGATACCGATCTTCTTGTGATCGACAGTCGTCAGCCATTCGCGCCAGAGCCATCCCCATTTTTTAAAGTAAGTCAGCACCGATACGATTGCGATCATACTGAGCACAATGCTGACGTCCGCACCGTAAATAAGTGGATCGCCTGTTACGAAAAATTCAGAGGCGAATTCTTTCACACTCTCCCACATCGTTGTCTCTCTCCTCCCTCTTTCCATTTCAACCGACTATTCTTTCACCCGCGCTGGCGGTTGCACTCTCGTAGATAAGCCGTGATTGTGTGAAGCAGCATACTTGGTCACCGTCATTTCGTACAATCCTTCAGGAAAAGCAGAGAAATAGCGTACATCCGATGTTCCTTGTTTGGTCAGCTCTTTGTAACCATCCAGCGACAGCTCAGGGGAAGTATGTTTCACCTGATTCACCCATTGATCAAAGTCTTCTTGGGAAGTCGCATTCGCTGTAAAGAACATCCTCGCAAATTCTTTACCGGTAAAGTTTGCACCAGAGCCCATGTACTCACCCTGTTCATCTGCTTGCAGGTAGAGAGTCATAGACATGCCGGACATGGCATAAATCTGACCACCGAGCTGTGGAATCCAGAATGAATTCATCGGGGCGTCAGATGTCACTTCAAAGCGTACTGGCGTATCCTCTGGGAACTGCACGTAGTTCACAGTGGCAATGCCTTGTTCAGGATATTGGAACAGCCACTTCCAATCTAAATTCGTCACTTGAATCGTGATCGGTTTCTTCTCGGATTCCAACGGCTTGGATGGCTCCAACGAATACGTATACCGAACTGTCCCGATCCCAATTAACGCAATAATGATGATGGGAATTCCCCACCAAATGATTTCCAGTTTCGTACTGTGTTCCCAATTAGGCGTGTACTTCGCCTTTCTGCCTTTTCTGTCACGGTATCGCCATACAATGACAAACGTAAGAATTAGTACGGGAACAATCACAATTAACGTTAAAAGCGTGGATAAAATCATTAAGTCCTTTTGCTGTTCACCAATGGGTCCTTTCGGATCGAGCACGATATAGTTATCAGCGCAACCGGTCGTCAAGAACAGCAGGATGAACATGAACAAAAATGACATACAGCGTACTGTCTTGGACGTCTTCATGTCCTTTTCCTCATCTCCTATCACCATGCACGGGGTACTTTTGAAACAAGTCTTACTCTAAAGCCGGACCGATAGAGTGTCACCAGCCAATGACAAAGTGGATCAACCAGCCATGTTCAAGAATCCGCTGCATTTTGGACACTTTTTAGACATAAAGAGAAAAAGGCCACCCCAAGGCGGCCTTTCCTCCTATGATTCGGATCATTTGTTCCTGGTTGTGTGGTTATTCCTTGATGACACGTATGGTTTGTAGCCTGGGGTCTTCAAAGCCCTGTACAGGTAAACCTGCCTCAATGTTTTTCTTCGTATAGATGAGGTTCTCTTCCGAAATGATTTCACCCGGGATAAAAATCGGAATACCTGGTGGATATACCATGACAAATTCCGCGATGATTCTTCCCACGGATTGTTCGACAGGAATCATCTCTGTCGGTGCGTAAAATGCATCGCGCGGGGTGACAGCGAGTACCGGTATTTTGGGAAGCTGCATTTTCGGGCGGGCTTTTCTGTTTCCTTGATCGTCAGACCCGGCAGCCAACTCCTCCAAGGCATAGACAAGGATTTGCAAATCTTCTTTCGTATCACTCGGTGTGATAATACAAACGATGTTGTACAGGTCAGATAGCTCAACCTCAATGTTATAGCGATCACGAAGCCATTTTTCAGCATCATATCCGGTAATGCCGAGGTCTTTTACCGAGATGACCAGCTTGGTCGGATCATGGGCAAACGCTCCATTTGTCCCGATAATTTCTCTCCCAATGCAGTACAGATGATTAATTTTATTGATTTGTGCTCGTGCTTCGTTTGCCAGCTGAATCGTTTGATCCAATAGCGTTTTCCCGGATGTCACCAACCGCTTTCTCGCCACATCGAGTGAAGCGAGCAGTAAATAGGAGGTGGATGTCGTCGTGAGCATACTATAGATTGCTTGTACACGCTGAATCGAGACCAGATTTCCCTGAATGTTTAACAACGAGCTCTGCGTCATAGAGCCTCCTAATTTATGCATACTGCTTGCTGCCATATCTGCACCAGCTTGCATCGCCGATAGGGGAAGCTTGGGATGAAAGTGAACATGTGAGCCATGCGCTTCATCTACAAGTACAGGCACTCTTCTGGCATGCGCAATTTGAACGATACTCTTCAAGTCGCCGGCAATTCCGAAATAGGTTGGATTGATGACGAGAACTGCCTTTGCATCGGGATGCTGTTGCAATGCTTTTTCCACAGCTTGTGGTGTAATTCCATGTGAGATCCCGAAGACAGGGTCTATTTCTGGATGTAAAAAGATAGGAGTCGCACCGGATAAAATAATTCCGCCCATGATAGATTTGTGTACATTCCGTGGCACGATGATCTTATCCCCGGGATGACATACCGCCATAATCATCGTCATGATGACTCCGCTCGTACCTTGAACAGAAAATATGGTGTGATCAGCGCCAAAGGCTTCAGCAGCCAATTCCTGCGCTTGTTTGATAATTCCTTTTGGTTGATGCAAATCGTCTAATGGTTCAATGTTAATCAAATCGATGGAAAGTGCATTTTTTCCCATGAACCATCGAAATTCAGGATCCATCCCTTTCCCTTTCTTATGACCTGGTATATGGAATTGGATTGGATTCTTCTGGGCATGCTTTCTCAACCCGTTAAAGAGCGGCGTTTGCCCTTGAATCAACATTTTTTCCACCTCACTATCCTTCCGTGTTGTTTGAATGAATGATGTTTCTGGCTTATTATAAAGGAAGCGCCTCCTTCCTTCATGATCCAATCTTTACTTTTATGAACCATCCACTTTGTGTCCTTTCTCGTAATTGGTCTGTTTCATCTTTCGTAAATTGGCTGGTTACAGTGCTGGAGATTTCACTTACAGTGTTGCTACCATGAAGTTTTGGAGGCCATATAGATGAAACAACTGCCCACTACACAATCGCGAAAAACACTAGAAAAGATACAATCCTATCAACCTGGAATGCCGATTTGGGAGATGAAAAAAAGGTACGGACTCTCCCATATCATTAAGTTAGCCTCAAATGAAAATCCACTCGGCCCATCCCCCAAGATCATCCGTGCCATTCTCGGTGCGCTCCCGGAGCTGCATCGTTACCCGGATACCCATACAACGACGCTAAAAGAGCATTTGGCTGATCAGCTTGAGGTAACTCCGGAGCATTTACTCGTCACGAATGGCGGTGACGAACTGATCAAGCTGATTTCCGAAACCTATCTGGAGACCGAGGACGAAATCGTCGTGCCTTCCCCGACCTTTGGTGAATATGAATTCGGCGCACATCTCATGGGGGCTGTCATCAAAACGGTTCCGCTTGAGGCCGATTATGCCTTCCATGTCTCTGCTATTTTGGCAGCCATCACAAATCGAACAAAGCTAGTCTACCTCTGTTCCCCAAACAACCCGACAGGCACCTATTTGTCTCGTCAGGACTTGACGGCATTGCTAAACCAATTGCCAGACGGGGTGCTTGTGGTACTCGACGCTGCTTACAGTCACTATGCAACGGCCGACGATTACACAACAGGTATTGAATTTGTCCGCCAAGGATACCCTGTTCTCGTCTTGCAAACCTTCTCGAAAATTTACGCGCTTGCAGGTATTCGCGTCGGATTTGGCGTCGCTCATCCATCGGTGATCCAAAAAATCCTGAAAGTAAAGGAGCCGTTTAATGTCAATTCCTTGGCACAAACAGCCGCCATTACCGCCCTTGGTGACGTGGAGCATTTTGAAAAAGCCCTCACGGAAAACACCAAAGGCCGTAAGCAGCTCTATGATGCATTCGATGAAATGAATATCCCTTATACCGTGAGTATGTCTAATTTTATCTTGGCAAAATTCGGGCCAAATGCAGGTAAGATTTATCAAGAGCTGCTGGAAAGAGGAATCATTTTGCGTTACGGAGACACTTGGGGGTTGCCGGAGCATATTCGAATCAGTGTAGGGACGCTGGAAGAAAATCAAATTCTCATCCAAAACATCCGTGAACTATTGATTATCGTAGGAAAATGAACGAAAAACGCCGGATAGAAAATGTCCGGTGTTTTTTCTTTTGCAAAGTGTTTCTTAAGCTGGATTCTCCTTGTGTTTACCCGTCGCCAATACTATACTGAATGCAAATTCCCCAGTCATTTCCGCCCGTATGGATGACTGAAATTTCATAACTTCACGAAAGCTTTTGCTCCATAGAAAGGTGGATCAGATGTCACTCAAACCTGAAGATTTACAAAGCTACATCAACTCCCCAGATAAACAGCAAAGACTATACAAACGAACGCTCTGGATTGTCGTCATCTCACAAATTTTCGGCGGTGCAGGACTTGCGGCAGGCGTAACCGTAGGGGCTCTCCTCGCTCAGGATATGCTCGGCTCGGAAAGTCTCGCGGGTATCCCTTCCGCATTGCTAACTCTTGGCTCTGCTGTCGCTGCATTGCTGGTAGGGCGACTCTCTCAACGCTTTGGACGCCGTTTGGGGCTCGCTAGCGGATTCTTAGCCGGAGGGATTGGCGCGATTGGGGTGGTTATCGCAGCTGTCGCAAACAGTATTGTCCTTCTGTTCGCTTCCTTAATTTTGTATGGAGCTGGCACCGCTACTAACCTGCAAGCCCGCTATGCAGGCACAGACTTGGCAAAGCCTAAACAGCGCGCGACTGCCGTGAGTATTGCCATGGTCTCCACTACATTCGGGGCCGTTGCAGGACCAAACCTGGTGGAAGTCATGGGACGATTCGCTACATCCATCGGTGTCCCCGCACTGGCTGGTCCTTTCATTTTGGGTGCCGCAGCCTTCATCCTCGCAGGTCTCGTATTTTGGGTACTGCTTCGACCGGACCCGTTCATCGTTTCGAAAGCAATCGCCGAAGCAATCCAAGTGGATCAGAGCTCGCCGTCCTATCTGAATGAGAATCAGCTCGCAAGCAACAACCGGGGAATCATCGTGGGAGCCACCGTCATGATTTTGACGCAGATCGTCATGGTCGCCATTATGACGATGACACCTGTACATATGAAGCACCATGGACATGGTCTCTCTGAAGTAGGCATCGTCATCGGTTTTCATATCGGTGCGATGTACCTCCCCTCGCTCTTGACGGGTGTACTCGTTGACAAGATCGGTCGTTCCACAATGGCTTATGCTTCAGGTGTCATCCTGCTTGCAGCTAGCATGACTGCTGCTTTTGCACCAACCGATTCGATGCCGCTACTCATCACCGCTCTTGTGCTACTCGGACTCGGCTGGAATTTTGGATTAATTAGCGGCACAGCGCTCATCGTGGATGCAACGCAGCCCGCCACTCGTGCGAAAACGCAGGGAACCGTTGATGTCTTGATTGCCTTGGCTGGTGCATCCGGTGGAGCCCTGTCTGGTATGGTCGTCGCCAATGCCAGCTACGCAACACTTTCCCTTGCCGGAGGCGCTTTATCGCTGTTGCTGGTCCCTGTCCTGATCTGGTCCCACAGAAAAAGCAAACACAGTGTAGAGATCTCCCAAAACTAAAGCCACCCTCATCAGGTGGCTTTTCCTCTATTCCCAGTACCTCGAAGAAAAAAATAACACTGCGCACAGGCAGTGTTATTTTCCTCCAACCGCTTTATTATCATGTCGCTCATTCGGACTATGCTCATCTACAATCTCTTTTAAGCTAGCAAAGCCAGGAGTAAATTTGCTGTTGGGAATCTTCTTCTTGGAAGAGAGATTTTTTGAGTAAACAGCAGTTTCGTTGCCTCTTTTCGCGAAGAACTCAGCTAATTTCATCGTATCCCACTCCTAACTAGCTCTCTTTAAGGTTTTGACCTTATTCACAAACTTGGTAACAAATCCCAATAGTAACATATACGTTGTCAACCGCTCGAACTCCTGCATATTTTCGGGAGTAAATGTGTCATTCTTGTAAACAGCGACCGCAAAACCAAGTCTGAACTTTCCGAAGTTTTTTACAATCGCAAATTGTTCAATGTCCGTGTTTTGAATACGTCCCTTTACCTGTTTATCCGCAATTCTGCAATCCTCTTGAAGCATGGATGACAGTAGTAGCGTACGCACTGTGTCAAAATCTTTCAACTCGGTTAAGTAAAACACTTCAAACTGCTTGTCATTATTCGTAGGTACGATCCAATAACAGCATAGCTCGTCCGGTTTCAATCCATAAATCGTCTTTACTTCCATTTCAAATGCCTTCATAAACGTGATCGCATTCGCATTAATAATAGCGGATGATTGACCACTTCCATCCAAGCTGTAAATGGCATTGGCCAATTCTTTCTCACAATACTTCACTTCCATCTGGAACTCGATCTCGTTCCCTCCAATCTTGTTGCAGATGAACAAAACGATGAATACCATTCCTGCCAACATAGCGGAATACAAGATAGATAAGCCTAGAACAGAGCCTAATGATGCTAGTTTGTTTTCCTCATGTGGCGGTGCCAGGATAAATAGCCATTCGATCGGTTGAAACATCCACTTATGTATGACTGCTATCAAATCTGGCAGCAAACCTTTTAACAATTCAAATACGAGCCATGAGACCAGAACGGACAAGATGCCAAGAACAGAAAAAACAATCTTTACATGGCTCTGCACGAGATTCTTTAGCACCTGTAACCCTCTCCTTCTGGTAAAGTTTTACATTATTTTAACATTTTATTTAGATTCTACAAATAGGAAAAAACTACCTACATTTAGGTAGTCAGGCTGTCGAGAAAGTCGACAGCCATTTTTATTTTACTTAATTTTAAGGCGACACCGCGTTAATTTGTTATAATTCTTATAATTACATTTTATAGTAGGTGATAATTGTGCTTACCTCGAATGATAAAAATCCGCAAATGCATTACGAATTTGTGTGCCTTGATGAATTGGTCCCAGAGGACCATTTATTAAGGGTCATCCAGAAACATATAGATTTCTCCTTCATCCGAGAAAAAGTACGTCAATATTATTGCGAGGATAACGGTAGACCTTCGATTGATCCTATTGTTTTATTTAAAATGATTTTCATTGGATACCTTTACGGTATCCGCTCAGAGAGGCAGCTCGAAAAAGAAATCCAGACTAACATCGCCTATCGTTGGTTTCTTGGCCTTTCTTTAACAGATCGAGTTCCAGATCACACAACAATCAGTTGGAATCGTCGAACCCGTTTTAAAAATACAAATGTTTTTCAGGAGATTTTTGATGAAATTGTGCGCTTGGCGATTCAGCATCGAATGGTCGCTGGACGTGTATTGATAAGTGATTCCACGCATCTTAAAGCAAATGCGAATAAACGAAAATTTAAGAAGCATGTCATCGAGAAATCGAGTCGTGCCTATCTCAAAGATTTAGAGGTAGCAATTAATGAAGACCGTGAGGTACATGGAAAAAAGGATTGAAGCCTAGAGAGGGTGTGAAGGAAGAAAAGGAAATCAAGGTGAGTACCACTGATCCGGAAAGTGGCTACATGGTTCGAGACAGCAAGCCCGAAGGCTTTTTCTATCTCGATCACCGGACTGTCGATCATAAGTACAATATTATTACCGATGTCCATGTCACTGCTGGCAATGTCCATGATTCCGTTCCTTACATAGATAGGCTGAATCTCCAAATCGAGAAGTTTGGGTTTAAGGATACAATTGAAGCTATTGCATTAGATGCTGGTTATTTAACTACTCCAATCTGCAAGGCACTTCACGATATAAATGTATTTGCTGTCATCGGTCATCGTGCCTTTACACCTGTTAAAGGTCTTTTTGCTAAATGGCGCTTTAAATATGATCTGGAGTGCGATGTGTACACATGTCCTCAAAAACATACGCTTACTTATTCGACTACCGATCGAAACGGATACAGGATGTATAAGTCCAATAAAGAAATATGTAAAACTTGTCCAAGGCTTTCTGAGTGTACCCGATCTAAAAATCACCAAAAGGTGATAAGTAGGCACGTTTGGGAAGAGAGTAAGGAATGGGTTCGACAGAACCGTTTAAGTAAATCGGGGAAATATTTATATAGATTAAGATACCAAACCATAGAGCGAAGCTTTGCAGATGCTAAAGAACTGCATGGGCTTCGCTATTGTAGGTTACGCGGACGTGAAAATGTCCAAGAGCAGGTATTGATGACAGCAACAGTACAAAACATTAAAAGGATAGCACTACACCTAGCGAAAGCAAGTTAGGTGAAGGCTATCCTTTTTTCAGCACTTCGTGCTGGAACAATACCAAAAAGAAATCCCCAAAAGGGGGTTTCTCTTCAGTCTGACTACCTACATTTAGGTAGTCAGGCTGTCGAGAAAGTCGACAGCCATTTTTATTTTACTTAATTTTAAGGCGACACCGCGTTAATTTGTTATAATTCTTATAATTACATTTTATAGTAGGTGATAATTGTGCTTACCTCGAATGATAAAAATCCGCAAATGCATTACGAATTTGTGTGCCTTGATGAATTGGTCCCAGAGGACCATTTATTAAGGGTCATCCAGAAACATATAGATTTCTCCTTCATCCGAGAAAAAGTACGTCAATATTATTGCGAGGATAACGGTAGACCTTCGATTGATCCTATTGTTTTATTTAAAATGATTTTCATTGGATACCTTTACGGTATCCGCTCAGAGAGGCAGCTCGAAAAAGAAATCCAGACTAACATCGCCTATCGTTGGTTTCTTGGCCTTTCTTTAACAGATCGAGTTCCAGATCACACAACAATCAGTTGGAATCGTCGAACCCGTTTTAAAAATACAAATGTTTTTCAGGAGATTTTTGATGAAATTGTGCGCTTGGCGATTCAGCATCGAATGGTCGCTGGACGTGTATTGATAAGTGATTCCACGCATCTTAAAGCAAATGCGAATAAACGAAAATTTAAGAAGCATGTCATCGAGAAATCGAGTCGTGCCTATCTCAAAGATTTAGAGGTAGCAATTAATGAAGACCGTGAGGTACATGGAAAAAAGGATTGAAGCCTAGAGAGGGTGTGAAGGAAGAAAAGGAAATCAAGGTGAGTACCACTGATCCGGAAAGTGGCTACATGGTTCGAGACAGCAAGCCCGAAGGCTTTTTCTATCTCGATCACCGGACTGTCGATCATAAGTACAATATTATTACCGATGTCCATGTCACTGCTGGCAATGTCCATGATTCCGTTCCTTACATAGATAGGCTGAATCTCCAAATCGAGAAGTTTGGGTTTAAGGATACAATTGAAGCTATTGCATTAGATGCTGGTTATTTAACTACTCCAATCTGCAAGGCACTTCACGATATAAATGTATTTGCTGTCATCGGTCATCGTGCCTTTACACCTGTTAAAGGTCTTTTTGCTAAATGGCGCTTTAAATATGATCTGGAGTGCGATGTGTACACATGTCCTCAAAAACATACGCTTACTTATTCGACTACCGATCGAAACGGATACAGGATGTATAAGTCCAATAAAGAAATATGTAAAACTTGTCCAAGGCTTTCTGAGTGTACCCGATCTAAAAATCACCAAAAGGTGATAAGTAGGCACGTTTGGGAAGAGAGTAAGGAATGGGTTCGACAGAACCGTTTAAGTAAATCGGGGAAATATTTATATAGATTAAGATACCAAACCATAGAGCGAAGCTTTGCAGATGCTAAAGAACTGCATGGGCTTCGCTATTGTAGGTTACGCGGACGTGAAAATGTCCAAGAGCAGGTATTGATGACAGCAACAGTACAAAACATTAAAAGGATAGCACTACACCTAGCGAAAGCAAGTTAGGTGAAGGCTATCCTTTTTTCAGCACTTCGTGCTGGAACAATACCAAAAAGAAATCCCCAAAAGGGGGTTTCTCTTCAGTCTGACTACCTACATTTAGGTAGTTTTTTCGGCGTTTCTATCGTTATCGTACTGACTTTTTGATTGCCTATGTACTGTATCGTCTGCTGTACAATCTTGCTGTTTTCTTCGATTCTCTTTAGCGGTTTAAATGAACTCAACAATTCCGCATTCCCCCTATCGGTATACTGGGTGTACTTCGTAACGAAACGCTCCCTTATTGGTCTGCCCATTTTTCACCTCTATCAAACACGAAATGCTCATTATGACCTTCATCCGTCTAGGTAATACCCCTTACCTTATGCCGTTCTAATTTTGTTTAGACCCCTCTTCTAGGTGCTGCTTTTCCACTGTTAGTGACGGTTTTGTTACAGACAATGTTGCTCCCATTGGCACAATTGACATCCACACTCCTTGCCATAATAAAGGATAATCCAAGCGAAAAGGAGTTAGTCATAGCGCGCATTTTCGATAGATCAAGTAGACTTGCCCTACCTTGAATAAGTCAGTATCACACTCGGCGTTCTCGCCTTCAAGCTAAATGGCGGTCTCGAGAAGAAAGTGAAGATACCGTATCAGTATATGCTCGTGTTGTTGATTTTGTTATTCGTGTGGATTGGTGTTAACCCATTTCGGCGACAGTCGGTACTTTGCCATTGATTCGTGGGTGATCGTCAGGCTGCCCGTTTAGTGCGCTCATCGCTTCTACTTTCTTGTTTGGCTTCAGTTGAATGCTCGAGGAATTAGCCCATAACAATAGAGCCACCCGCCTTGGGGTGGCTCTTATCCTTACTTCGCCTTTGGGGTTACCTTTTCCACTTTGTTTTCGCCTATCTTTACTTTGAATAGTTCTTTTTTATCATGATCGGAAGTTTGATAGTCGTAAAAAAAGATGAAATCTCCCCCGATGTTTAGCTGTAAACCCAATGGAGACAGTGGGGTTGTCTTGCCGTCCGTCATATTCATTCGGCCTACCATTTCTTCGCCGTTTATTTCTGAGATGTAGTATAGATTCTTCCCAGCTATAATGATCGGATTCTCTGCTGGTGGCAACCCTTTCTTGACTAGAGCAGTCTTCCCATCCTGCAATCCTATTTTATAAACATCGACGACCCCATGGTCTACCCATTTTGTATAGTAAATGAAATCGCCAGACAGACCCACAAGGGTCAGTTCTTTGTCTTTGCTTACGAGCTTTTTCTGCGTTCCATTCCGCTTCATTTTGTATAGTTGACGATTCTCAGTGGTGTAAAAAATCCAATCTTGATAGAAATAAACTTCCTCAAACCGATCAAGTAGCTTCTTTTGATTTTTGCCGTTCGTGTCCATTCTGTACAAATGACTTTTATTATCCGCGTAATAAATGATATCTCCCACTACATACAATCTAAGTACGTTATCGGGGTCATCTTCCGCAGGACTACTGCTCTTGATAACTGTTTTCGAACTGCCATCTGTCTTGATTTTCATGAGCTCCATCACATCTTCATACGTATAGCCAATCTCATAAGGGGACATCTCAAGCTGATAGAATTCTTTCACGGGCTTATTCCGCGTATAGTAAATCCAGTCACCTACCACATTCAGATTATGGGCCCAATCACTGCTCAACTTTTGAAGAGAGCTTCCATCCTGTTTGATTTTGTATAAACCATCGTTGTTATAAAAAATCCACTCTCCTTGAACGGCGACAAAGCTTCGGTATGAATTGATATTCACAGGATCGCTGCCAAAAACGTTTATCACTGGTTTTTTAGTTGGCGCAGTCGCCATTGTTTGTTGATTGCCAAAGCCAAGAACCACAATCAGACATACTGCCATCGCAATGGTGATCATCCATTTCCCTTTATGTTGCACCATGCATGCAACCTCCCGTTCATAGCCTAATATAGTCACAGCGAAGATATCCCCCATTCCGATACAATCCGGCAACTCTGATTTATATGTACCAAAGCGAATCCACCTTTGTCTAGATATATATGTAAATTTTGTAAAATTATATATCAAATACATCAGAACAATGGGACGAGTTCTATTTATGATTTTCAGGGGGATAACCGTGTTTTGAGAATAGAAGAAGCCACCCATCCTAGGTGGCTCTTTCTCTTTCTCTCTCTATGCTAAAGGGAAATGACACGCGACCTGCCGATCCTGCCCAACCTCTATGAGCTCGGGAATCTCCTTGCTGCATCTCTCCTGTGCCATTGGACAACGAGGATGAAAACGACAACCTGACGGAGGATTGGCCGGAGATGGTACATCCCCTTGCAGGACAATCCTCTCTTGTCGCCGATGCGGAGTAGGCTTTGGAATCGCCGACAACAATGCCGCCGTATACGGATGCAGTGGCTGTGCAAACAAGTCATCCGTTCGTGCAATCTCCACCATTTTCCCCAAGTACATCACGCCTACCCGATCAGAAATATGGCGTACCACATTCAGACCATGCGCGATAAATAGATAGGTCAGCCCCATCTCTTTTTGTAATTTCATCATCAGGTTCAAAACCTGTGACTGTACGGACACATCCAGCGCAGAAACAGCCTCATCCGCCACAATAAACCGTGGTGAGAGTGCAATCGACCGCGCAATACCGATCCGTTGCCGCTGTCCGCCGGAAAACTCATGCGGATACCGATTTCGTCTCGAAGGATCGAGTCCCACCAGACTCATCAGCTCGACTACCCGCTCATCTATTTCCTTTGCAGACGCACGCAGATGAACCCGCAACGGCTCTCCAATAATATCGCTAACCAAAAATCGTGGATTCAACGAACCAAACGGGTCTTGAAAAATAATTTGCATATCTCGTCTCAGCTTCAAATTCTCTTGCCTGTTCACCTGATGGATATTGGTTCCGTCAAACAGCACTTCTCCGCTCGTCGCCCTTTGCAAATTCAGCACAACACGCCCCAGCGTCGACTTCCCGCAGCCGGATTCTCCTACGAGTCCAAATGTCTCCCCTGCGCGAATTCCGAAAGATACGTCATCTACGGCTTTTACATGACCGATGACACGGCTCAACAAGCCGGCCTTAATCGGAAAATACTTTTTGATATGGTTGGCTTCGATCAAATATTCCTGGTTCATTTGCGGTTCACCTCTGCTTTGCTTCCAGCGACTGAATTGGCACGCTGATTTATTCTGAATGGATTGCTGACATCTTCATTCAACCAGCAAGCCACTTGTTGTCCCGTGACAATCTCGCGCAAAATAGGTTCCTCTTTTCGGCATTTGTCAATCGCATGCGGACAACGCGGGTGAAAACGGCAGCCCGTCGGCAATTGGGTAATGCTCGGGATGGTGCCTTGGATGGTGTACAATTCTTTGCCGCGCTCCCCTTCAAATCCGGGAATGGACTGCAGCAAGCCAATCGTGTAAGGATGCCTAGGCTCGTCAAATATCCGTTCGACCGTTCCTTCCTCCACAATCGTTCCTGCATACATCACCGCGATACGATCCGCCATCTCTGCTGCTACTCCCATGTCATGGGTGATCAGCAAAATCGACATGCCCAATTCCTGTTGCAGCCGTCTGAGCAAATCCAAAATTTGTGCCTGAACCGTTACATCAAGAGCAGTAGTTGGCTCGTCTGCTATCAGCATTTCTGGGTTGCAGGCCAAGGCCATCGCGATGACAACGCGTTGGCACATCCCTCCAGACATTTCGTGCGGGTACTGCTTCACTCGTACTTCCGGCGCCGGGATCCCCACCAGACGAAGCATCTCGATCGCTTTTCTAAACGCATCTATCTGGTCCATATTTTGATGCAGCATCAAGCTCTCCGCAATTTGATCGCCTACCGTAAACACCGGATTGAGAGCCGACATTGGGTCTTGGAAGATCATCGCGATTTTGTTTCCGCGAATGTGCATCATTTCATCCAAGTCTTTTGCCGCCAGATCCTGACCGTGAAACATGACGTTCCCACTCTGAATAAATCCGCCCGCATAATCAATCAGTCGCATGACCGCAAGTGACGTCACACTCTTCCCGCTGCCGGATTCCCCTACCAAGCACACCGTCTGTCCTTTGCCAACGTTGATGCTCACTCGATCTGTGGCCTTGACCGTGCCGTCATCCGTAAAGAAGCAAGTGGTCAAATTTTTTATTTCGAGGATGTTGCGTTCCACTTGTTCAGCCTCCTTTTCGGGTTCTTCTTTTTCTTACGTGGGTCGAATGCATCACGAATACCGTCTCCGACGAAGTTAACCGCTAGCACTACGAGCAAAATGCAAAGACCAGGATAAAGTGCTTGCAAAGGATCGACCAGCATGAATTCCTGTGCCTTGCTCAGCATTAATCCCCAGCTTGTTTCAGGTGGTTGAATCCCCAAGCCTAAATAAGAGAGACCTGACTCTGATAGAATGGCCGAACCAACCATGAGAGTCGCGTACACAATAATCGGAGCCATTGCATTGCGTATCAGGTGACGCGTTATAATGCCCCAGTGCGAGACGCCGATCGCTCTCGCCGCCTCCACATACTGCATTTCCCGTAGCTGCAAGAACTGCCCGCGTACCAAACGTGCCACACTTGTCCAGCTCGTCAGCGACAAAATCAGGATCATGTAGATAAATTCAGCTCCGAAGAGAGCCAGAACCAGAATGTTAAAGAACAGACTCGGAATGGAATTCATCACGTCCACGAGACGCATGAAGCAGGTATCAACCCAGCCGCCAAAATAACCAGAAATCGCTCCAATCAGCGTCCCAATGACAACCGCAGCAAAAGCAACGCTGAAGCCGACCAGCATGGACACCCGGCTACTATGAATGAGGCGGGACAAGATATCACGACCGAGCTCGTCTGTTCCGAGCACATGCCCTTCTGTTCCATGAGGCAGATTGGTAATCATAAAATCAACCTTTGCCGGATCATGCGGTGCAACCCAATCGGCAAACACAGCAATCGCAATAAAAAACAACAGTACGATCAGCCCACCAACAGCATATGGATTTCGTATAAATTTTTTACCCGCTGTTGCAAAGAGCCCAGGAGGTTTTTGACCAACAGGATTCGTCGGTAATTGTCCACTTGGTCTATTTGGTTCGACCACAGTGTCGTCTTGAAGCTGCACTTGACTCATGCTGCCTTGCCTCCTTTTCGCCCAAGCTGAACACGAGGATCAACTAGTGCGTAGATTAAATCTGCCAACAGATTTCCGATAATCACCATAAGCGAAATCAGCAACGTGATCGACATCAACACAGAATACTCACGCGCTACAGCCATATCCACAAACAGACGCCCCATGCCTGGCCAGTTAAATACACTCTCTGTCAATGCTGCACCTGCTACCAGAGTCGGCAAATCCAATCCGATGATCGTCACGACAGGAATCAGTGCGTTCCGCAGAGCATGGCGAAAAATAACGCGTCTTTCCTTCATCCCTTTAGCACGTGCTGTCCGAATATAGTCCTGCTCCAAAACCTCCAGCATACTGGCACGCGTATATTTGACATAGGCTGCGATGTTCACCAGTGTTAACACCGTAACAGGTAAAATCAAGTGCAAAATAAGGTCGCCTACTTGTCCTTCATTCCCCATCGTGTACATGTCAGATAGTGGGAGTAGATTCAGCTGCATCGCAAAATACTGCTGTAGCATTATCCCAAACCAGAAGGTCGGCATCGCGAATCCGAGATAGGCCACGATGGAGGCGATCTGGTCAGACAGACCGTATTGCTTTGTACTGTTGTAAATCCCCCACGGGATAGCGATCAGCATGGAAAGTCCCCACGCTACAGACATGAGCACAAACGTATTCCAAACCGTCGGCCACAAAATATCACCAACAGGCACGTTATTTTTAAAGGTATGGCCCAAATCTCCTTGCAGTAAATTACCTACCCATTTCATGTATTGAATATAGACAGGCTGATCCAACCCCATATTTTTCATCTGAATGAGCTGTGCTTCAGGGGACATTCCCGGTGAAAGCATGACTTTTAGCGGTCCTCCGGGTGCTGCATGCATGAGTCCGAACGAAACCACTGTGATCAAAAATAAAACAAGCACGGCTTGTAGTACGCGGCGTACTAAATATTCAGTCAATCAGCATCCTCCTTTCGTTTGAAAGGGGAAGGGACAATAAGGCTGCCCTTCCCCCTTTTCCTATTGCTAACCGCTAACCGCTACCAGCCGAGCTTATTTTTTGGTATCGTCGATCCACCAGTTCAGGAAGCCAAAGGTCTCCCCATATGGAATCATGGATACTGGTTTAAACTCATCCTTATATTTGACGCGAGAAGTCATGCCTCGTGGCGTTCCGTACTGATACATGAATACGTATGGCAGGTTGGTCGAGATTTCTTTTCCGACTTCTTTATAGATCGCTGCGCGCTCCTCTTGTTTAACCGTGGATACAGCTTTTCCCCAGAGCTCATCCAGCTTCGGATTGTCGTACCAGCCAGCGTTGTTACCAGGCGGGAATGCCTTTTTCCCGAAAGTAGAAATGCCATCCGGATCTGGATCAGACAATTGCCATCCGAGTAACAGAACCTGGAATTTACCAGGGTTGGCATACTGATCGACAAGAGCCGAGAAGTCTAATGCTTTTGGCTTCGCTTCAATTCCGATCTCTTTCAGGTTTTGCTGAATAACGACTGCTGCCTGTTCACGACGACTGTTCCCCGAGTTGAAAATGAATTCAAAGGAGAAACGATTGCCGTCTTTGGAAAGAATTCCATCTGCCCCGGCTACCCATCCGTCTTCTTTCAGCAATTGTTTTGCTTTCTCTGCGCTATATTCGTAATGGACTGCTGCATCGCCCGGGTCTGCCCATGTACCAGGCAGGAACGGTGCATCCATAATTTTTCCGGTTCCCTTCAAGATATTATCGATAATACCTTGACGATTGATTGCGTGAGCGATAGCCTGACGCGTTTTTTGACCTTCAAACAACCCGTAGTTGTTCGGGAAGTTCTTCTTGTCGAAGTTGAAGGCAAAGTATTCATAGCTAGGACCTGGCTCTGTCGAGATGTTGATCGTTCCTTTCGCCTTCACCGCTTCGAGCTGCGTGACAGGAATGGAACCTACAAAATCAACGTCGCCTTTCATCAGAGCCTGTACTTGTGTGTTTTGATCCGCATAGATTTTGTACACAACCTTTTGAATATGCGGCTTCTTTTCACCCCAGTAATTTGGGTTAGCATCTAGCACATGGAATTCCTTTTGTTTCCACTCGGACCATTTGTACGGTCCTGAAGTTGGCGTCTTGGCTGGATCTTTTCCGTAAGAATGTGCTTGTAATTCTTTAAACGGTACGTCTTTTAACACGTGGGCTGGTGCCAACTTTTGCATTAATCCAAAAGCAAATGGAGCGTACAATTGTTTCAATTTGATTTCTACGGTGTAATCATCCAGTTTTTTCATCTCTTTCACTTTGTCGTATTTCGTAATTTCTGGTGAGCCAGTCTCAGGAGTTTTGATGGCATTAATGGTAAAAATCAAGTCGTCTGCCGTGACTGGCGTTCCATCCGACCATTTTGCATTATTCTTCATCTTGATGGTATAGGTGAGGCCATCTTCGCTAATTTTCGGCAACTCAGCTGCAAGGGACCAAGGGTAAACCGCTAAATCAAATGACGGGTTCCGATTGTACAAATACGCCTGGGTGTACTCCATCACGTCGCCGGATGCCGTGTCATTTCCGAAAATCGGATTGAGCGTGACGATGTCAGACGTGGTAGAATGCGTGAACGTTCCACCGTCTACTGGCTTCTCATCATCCGTACTGGTCGCCTGAGGAGCCACCTGCTCCACCGGTTTTTTTGTTGGTGCTGGTGTTCCTGGCGAAGCATTGTTCCCGCTTGAGCAACCGACCAACAGTGCGCCGGTTAACGAGAGCAACGCCAACGGCTTCAACCAACCTTTCCCTCTTTTCAAATCATTTCCCCCTCTTTCACTTGTTTTCAAGTCTTTTCCGTAACAGGTAATACATCCCAAGACTTGTCTTTTCCATATTAAATAATTTTCTGTTATTTGAAAATATTTTCCCTTTAAAATTTTTGGAAAAATCGGATGATTTTATATTTTTTTATAAACCTTCATAACAAATCCCCCTTCTCAGAAGGGGGAGCGTACATGTCTGTTCTACACCGTTTGGAACTGCAACAGCTCACGTACGATGCTTAGCGCCTTGTCGATATCCGCTGTCTCAATACCGGAATGAGTGACTGCTCGAATTCTGCCGTGACCGAGCTCAGCAACGTGCAGCCCATGTGCTTGCGCTGCTTCTACGAAGGTCTGCCACGTATGAACTGGGTGTTCAATCCGGAAAAACACAATATTGGTCTCTACATCCTCCACCTGAATCACGATTCCTGGAATCTCCGCCAGACCACGAGCCAAGCGAAGAGCGTTTGCGTGATCGACTGCCAAACGCTCCGTCATTTGCTGCAAGGCAACCAGGCCTGGCGCTGCAATAAGCCCAGCCTGGCGCATACCGCCACCCAGCATTTTACGCAGACGATACACTTTCTGAATAAAGTCTTCTGTTCCGACGACAAGGGAACCAATCGGTGCTGACAACCCTTTCGACAAACATATTTGCACGGAATCTGCATAACGGGCAATCTCAGCCGCATTCACGTCAAGAGCAACTGCCGCATTGAACAAGCGTGCACCGTCCATATGGACGGGCACAGCCTTTTCGTTTGCAAATGCGCGAACCTCTTCCAAATAAGACAGCGGCAGGACGCGCCCCCCCATCCGGTTATGCGGGTTTTCCAGGCAGATCAGGGAAGGCAGTGCGAATTGTGGATCTTCCGGCTCCAACGGAAATACCCGCTCCATATCAGCGATGTCCAACCTTCCATCTGGCTGCGTCGGAATCGGCTCGTACATAATGCCACCGCACACAGCCGCACCACCCGCTTCATAGATGTAAATATCCGTCTCATTGCCTACGATTACTTTGGAACCGCGAGGACAATGCGCCATTAAGGATGCCAAATTGGCCATCGTTCCACTCGGCATGAGAATGGCTGCCTCCTTGCCCAGCTTTTGGGCCGCTTCTTGCTCCAATTGGCGAACCGTAGGATCTTCCCCATACACATCGTCACCGAGTACCGCCTCTTGGATTGCATCCATCATCTGACTTGTCGGCAAAGTGAATGTATCGCTTCTCAATTCTATCAACGGTTTCATACCCCACTCTCCAATTGCTGACCTACTTGTACCCTCAGGCAGTCTTTCACCTGCTGGATCAGCTCAGCGGTCTCGCTGTAATGCTTGCCTTCCACGATGACATAGCCGAGACGATGCGAGAAATTTTGCGGAGGCTGGATGTTTTGACCGATTTTTGCATGAATCGCTACTTCAGCAATTCCCGGCAGGTTGTGAACGGTATCCATTCCATGTATCCCGCTAAAGGTTCCCTGACTCTCAGACACGAGAAAATGAATACCTGCATATTGCTGCACTTCAACTGTCTGAGACAATTCAGGCGCAAGTCCAGCCGCACACCGAATCTGTTGCAAAAGCAGATCAATCCCCGTGGAGCGGCGAACCAGCTCTGGAATCATTCCACCGGCAAGCCTTGCGTTGACTTCGATGACAACACAACCTGCTGATGTCCACTTCACTTCTGTATGGGCAGCACCGAACTGGTAGTTCACCGCCGCAAGCGCCCTTTCCACTGTTCGCTCGATCTCCTGTTTATCTTCTGCCGACAGCGGTGCAGGGAAAATATGCCCGGCTTCCACGAAAAATGGATATCCCGTCAACCGTTTCTGGGTAATGCCGATGACAAAGCATTGTCCTTGCCACGAGAACGTCTCCACGCTAAATTCAGGGCCCTCGACATACTGCTCGAGAAGAACTGTCCGGGCTGTTTCCTGGCCGCGCACATTGTACTCGATCGCAAGGATTTCCTTCGCTATATGCTCCACTTCATCCCAGCTAAAGCACAGTCGCACGTTATTCGACCCGCTATCGTCAGCGGGCTTCACCACGCAGGGCAGAGAAATGGAAGAGCGCGCTTCCAGCAATGCCTCCATAGAGCCTATTGCCACAAATTCCGGCTGAGACACTTGATGCCCCTGAAGCTTCGCCCGAAATATCGCTTTATTGCGGCAGGCCTCAATCGCCTCCAGGGAATTGCCTGTCCAACCAAATTTCCGAGCCAGCTTGGCAACCGATTCGAGGTAATAGTCACTTGTCGACATGATTCCGGCTATCTCTCTGCCTTCCTTAATCGCTTGTGCTACACTGTCAGTCAGCTCTGCTTGGGAATTCGTATCTGTCACGACTACGTGACATTCCACCTCATTTAAACCGTGATAACGTTCAGGCTTCTCTGTGAAAAATACGGGCGTAAACCCCAACTCACGTGCCTTTTTAATAGCGAGCATACCTGTCCCCGTCGTATTCGCTTCAACGAACAGAAAGTGTTTGTTCATTCGGATACATCCCCATCACTTTAGAATAGGACCAGCTAGTCACGACTGTCTTAGGTTCTACACATTGCGGCGTGTCTGGCAGGTTCATTTGCATCAAACCTTTGCTCTCACGGTAGGAGTGGCTATAGATCGTATCGACATAACGATCCCCTCGATCCGGCAAGATGGCCACGATATTGCACTCACTCCCGACTTGGCTCGCTAACCAGTTGGCTACCGCATAAACGGAACCCGAGCTGTTGCCAGCAAAAATATGCTCATTACGGGCCAACTGCAGCGTAGCGGCAAATGCCTCTGCATCGTTTAACCAATGCACTTCATCCATCATGGAAAAATCTACATTCTTAGCGATCAAGCTGTTTCCCAATCCACCTTGTAGACGCGTCGGCTGATCGGGCTGTCCGAATATCACACTCCCTGCTGCATCGACCGCCACGACGCGCAGCTCCTTATAATGATGCTTCAATTCTCTGGCGGTCCCGGACAAGGAGCCTCCGCTGCCGACTGCGCCAACAAGCACGTCAATTCGATCGAGGTCTCGCATCAACTCGGATGCCAACGCAGCATAGGCACGCGGATTTTCCGGATTATCGTATTGTCGAGGCCAGAACGCTCCTGGATACTCGCTCATTAATTCTTGGAGTCGCTCCAGTCTAGCGCTTTGCCATCCTTGTTTGCCCATCTTTGAAACTACGTGAACTTGGCAGCCAAGTGAGGTCAACTTGGCATAGGTAATCGGGTCAATTCTCGGATCAGTCACAATGTGTACGTCATGCCCCAACTGACGCCCAACCAAGGCCAAGCCGCAAGCCAACGTTCCTGACGAGCTCTCGATAATCGGCATGCCCGCCTGAAGTTCTCCCGATTCTATCGCCGCCAAAATTGACTGCTTGGCCACACGATCCTTCATACCGAACGGATTCATTAATTCGAGCTTTGCAAATACGGAGCCTACTGCCCTTTCATCAAGCCTCAGCTTGACCAGAGGGGTATCCCCGATCGTATCTGCCAACTGTTCATACCGCATCTACGCTCACATCCTTCCTTTGCTTGCCAGAAAGAAGTCTCTTCATTACCCTCTCCCGCCTTTCTTCGATCGCCTGCAATTGCCCTTGTCGATCCTGCCATTCCCGTTGTAGCTTCTCTGCACGCTCCCTCTGTGCTGTCAGCATCTGCTGTACTTCCTCCGGATTCGTGGAACCCGTTGATTTCTTCGCGTACAAGCCGCCCTGCACATTGAAGGAAGCAGCGAGAAGTACAGCCGTATCTGGTACTTGAAAGCCTGCCTCCACGCAAGCTTCATCGAGTAACCGTGGATCTCCCGGCTTTGGCGATACACCGTGTTCCAGCGCGCGAACAATGTATCTGCCTGCGATTACCTGTGCTGTGCGATACGGAATCTCATGCTCCAACGTCAGCAAATTCGCAAGAGTAAAGCCTCCAAAAAAGTCCCGTTTACATATATAGAGCAATCGATCCTCATTGAATTGCAAATGATCGATCACCGCCTTTAACAGGCGCAAGAGCGTTTTTGTTTGTTGAAACAACGCCAGAAGATGAGTGCCTGCCTCTTTGGACGTCTCTACCAAATTCGTAAAAGCTGTATTGCGCTGACCTAGCACCATATCCATATAAAATCCCGTTAGATGCGCACTCTTCCCCCGGATACGCTCCAGGATCGGGAAGTTTCTTTTCTGTGGCATGGCAGAAGATATACCTGATAGCTCATCCGGCAAATGGAGAAAGTTCATTTCGCTGCTGCCCCATTGAATCAAATCCGTTGTAAATCGGGAGATCAATACTGAGAAGGTCGATAGCTCACCTGCCATCCTCAAAACCCATTCCCGGGACGCGACGGCCGACAACGCACTCATTCGAGGCTGTCGGAACCCAAGCAGCTTGGACAACCGTTGACGGTTCCACGGTAGTTCTACCCCTGCCATGGCCCCTGCCCCAAGCGGGCACTGATTCACGTCGTCATAAATTTGTATCCATCGATTCATGGCTTGCAAAAATTCACTGTTAATAGAGGAAAGATAGAATCCAGGGGTAATGATTTGTGCGGATTGGTAGTGAGTATATCCCGGCATGGGAACCGAACGATATTGAACAGCCAGTGTATGCATCGATTGAATAAGCTGTCCCAATTCCCCTATCGTCTCCAGCCATTGCGCACGCCCAAACATCAGCTGGGCGCACGCTTGAACGTCATTGCGGCTGCGATCCATATGCCAACACGGTACCGGTCTCGGGAGCAAGCCTTCGATATAACGCTCGAGGGCAAAAGAGATATCAGACATGTTCCGTCCAGGGTCAGGAGCTATTGTTTCTGGTGTAGCGCCCTGAAGTGCCTTTGCGATAGGCAAAGCGTCTTGTCGTGTAATCAAGCCCATCCTGACATATTCCAAAAGCATGGCGAATTCAATCTGAATATACCCAGGCAGCAAGTGATCGACTTCATAGTTGAACTGTGGTTTCAATACTTCATCATGCAAGAGGCTGCTTGGTGTCGAAGCAATTCTGCCCGTTAATTTTACACTCATGCAAAAATACACCTCGCTTCCGACTGAGTAACGATCCAATCAGGAGTTGCCCTAAAGAGAGATACCTCCTGATTTTTGTTCCGCATAATCATAGTGATGTTCTTTTTTCATCCTCAAGTGTGGATTCATCAGCATGAGAACCACAATGAGAAGTCCCGCTCCGCCAATAATTCCAAATATCGTAAAGATGGAAACAAGGCCAGTAGTCAGACCTACCAGAAAGACGGAGACTGGCATGGCGCACATAACCATTACACTGATCAAGCTCGATGCTCTTCCCAACACTTCTTTCGGCACCATCAAAGTGATCAACGTACCCATTTTGATATTGACGAATGCCGAGCCTATCCCGTTCACGAATACACAGATGACCTGCCAAACAAGTGGAATGCTAAACGCAAACATTCCGATTCCGATACTGAACAGACTAATGCCGCAGCAAATGTAAACAATCGCATCATATCGATTCAAATAATTTATAAGGAGAGACCCAAGCATAATCCCGATAAAAAAGCTGATCTCGAGCATGGCCAATTCGGTAACATTGGAAACGATCAGTGGCAGCAGGATCGTTTCTGGAGCCGTCAAAAAATTGAGGATGGTAAAATAAATCATGCAGTTTCGCAGAAAGTCATGCTTCGTAATCGCATGGATTCCATCCTTCAAATCCGTCATGATCATCTTGGCTGTAAACTCACTGACAGTAGACATGACAAGCTCTTTCTCGTTAATCCATAAAATAATCAGAGCACCTAACAAATAGGTGACGACATTCAAAATAAAAGCATATTCCATTCCAAACGCGATCAACCCCGCTGCCAATGCCGGAGCCGCCAAACTGACAATCGTTTGAATCATCTGCGATAAGCTTTGGGCCTGCGTCATATGGTGTTCGGGAACCAGTGTCCGTATCGCTACCGTGAGCGCTGGCCTAAAAAAGGCACTGACTGTGGTCAGCAAAACGGCAATGATGATCAGAGCAGCAGGATGTAGCCTATTAAACAGGAACAACAGGACGATGCATAAAATGAGCGCAGCTCTCAATACATGCGAAACGACCATGATCCTCTTTTTATTTCCTCGGTCAACAAAAACGCCCGCGAACAATCCGAATAGGATCAATGGAATGGTCTCCGCTGCCAATAAAACTGACATTAACAAAGGACTTTCCGTCAAAACCTTCATTAGCCAAATAAGCGCTAATCGATACACTCCATCTCCCATATTCGAGACAAATTGCGAAAAGATTAAATAGCGATAACTTTTCAAGCCAAGCAACGCCCGAAAAGATACCTTTTCATTAACGCTTACTGGCTGTTCCATCTCGATAATCCACTCCCAATACGAACGGAATCAATTTTTGAGGGAAGATGACTTCCGTGCATGCCAGAAGCCATCTCTTGGATCTGATCCTCTACGTGTGGTACACATGCACTTCTTTATTCAATTCACTTAACCATCTATATCCCAATTCGAGCTTTTGATAGAAGTCAGGTTCTTCTTTCAACAATAAAATACCGAGGCTGGTCCCACTGTGTGCCACAACAGTACCTAACCCACCCATTTTCTCGTTGATCTTCATGACTTCCGGCAATAATTTCTTGGGCAGAATTTTTTGATTTAAGATCGCACTTCGAGACGACACGGCACCTATCGTGTGGACATCCCTTTCTCTGATGGCTTTCGTGATTTTTTGTAACAACACACTGTACTCCATTTTTTCTTCTTGGGTATAAGGCTTTGTTCGTTTATTGAACTCAACGGTGTCGATGGTTCCTCCCTCATCAATACTTACAATGCATAATGGCGGCAGTTCCCCGATGTATTCTCGCAATCTGACCTCTTTATGGTAGTAAGAAACGGAACCCTCATACATAACGCCATCCGTCGGCTCAATGCTCGACAAAAACCACTCTAGTAAGGAAGGCTCAATGTTTATATCAAAACAATCTCCAACCGCTCTGGAGGCAGCCACCAAATCTGCTGATGAGCTTGCCAAGCCTTTTCCAACCGGGAGCTCAGAGTTGATCTCTAAAATTCCACCTGCGGGCAATCCGTAGTGCTGAATGATTTTTTCGACCAACCTTTTTGATTTTTGCTTGGAGTGTGGCACGATGACGATCTCCTGTAAGGTTGGGATTGAATAAAAAGTAGCGTAGGATGCATTTTTGATAGGCAAAGTCACCAGAAAGTCCCGATTATTTTCCTCTAATATCCCCTGCAGAAGTTCCCCAAAAGTACCGACAGATACACCGATACCTACGTCATTCGTATTAGGAAAACGACTAATGGAACTAGTCTTTATCATGCTCATAGTGGCCCCCCGTTTACACGAATATGATTTGGTGCTGATTCCCCTATACAGACTACAGGGAAGCACATGATTTACATGACGATCGCTTCCGCAGGACGATAGTGCTTCATGAAGTAATCGAAAAATTCAATTTTGTTAAATTGACTTTTATTTGTACTAACAAAAACCCCCATTTGTTTTTCTGGCAGGAGCCACATAAATGAGTTGAAGCCTATGACCTCGCCTGCCTTCGCCAAAACATTCTCATGCATGTATTCTGGGTGGAATTTTACTGTAAATCCATACCCTGTATATGTTCCATTTGGATTTGGATGAGGTACTGATTTACTGGAGAACATTTTGTCTATCGAATCCGCCTCTAAAATGGTTTCTTTTCCATAAGCGCCCCCATTTAAGAGAGCCAGCATGAATGTGGCGATATCGTGCCCCGTGGAGAGCATGCTGCCGTCAGGTGAGATTGCAGGGCTGAAATCGTACTTTGGCACCGCCTGATTTTCCAGATCATAGCCTGTGGCCATTTTCGCCTCTAATTCTGGTTGTAGTAGAAAACTGCTGTCTATCATTTCGAGAGGCGCAAAGAAATGCTCTCTGGCATAGCGATCAAAGGAAACTCCCGTAACTCTTTCCACAAGATAACCCGCCAGCATAAAGGCAAAATTCTCATTTCCATATTGTTCGCCAGGTTTGTAAATCACGGTTGGCATATAGCGGTGAATATACTCTCGTAACGTAAGGGAGTCACGCCCGCCAAAATTATAGCTTTGATCATTTCCCGTGTCTGGGGAGTCAAACCCTGTTGTGTAACTGAGTAAATGTTCTACCGTGAGTGGTCCCTCAACCCTTCTCGGTATTTCAACATCGAGGTATTGTTGAACATCCTCGTTCCATCCAATCAGACCTTGCTCCACTAGCTTCATAATGGCAGCGACTGTTACGAGCTTGGAAATCGAACCTACCTTGACTACGGTTTCATCTGCACGCATAGGCACTTTTTCTGATAGATTGGCGTAACCGTAAGCTTTCTTCACTTTCACTTGACCGTGTTGGACTACCACCGCTATTGCACCAGGAAGATCATCCATCGTAGAAGAGTCGAAAAATCCGTCTATCACTGCCTCGAAATCTACCCATTCTCCAGCGATTTCGTGGTCAGGACTGTTGCGCAATTTCATCATGCAGTGCTGGATGACTTCCCTTAGACTATCCTTGAGGCATGCAGTAAGTCGTTCGATAGTTTCCTTTTTATACTGTGCCTCGCTGTAAGCGACCATAAAGTGAAAGCTTCCATTCAACACCACGCACTCAATGTCAATCTTGCATTCCCGGGACTGCTCCAGACTCATGGATTCTCCGCCTGAGAATGTCGACAATTGAATGTCGTCATCCTTCTCTTTCCGATCCATATCAAATTGCCCCAAATAATTCAAGCTGACCTCAGGTTGTGCCTTCATGGTGGTGTTTGGCGATTTTGCAGACAAATATTTCAATACACCGTAGTGAATCCCTTTATGTGGGATTCGTCGCACATCTTTTTTGATTTTTGGAATGATAGCTGACGGATTCAGTTCGTTCCCGACGTCTACCATTACTGGATATTCACTCGTGAACCATCCTACTGTGCGGTTAATGTTCAGATCTGGTAGAATCGATTCCCTTCCATGCCCTTCCATATTTAAGGCAAGGCGATCGATATCTGCCCATTTTTTGAAGGCCATTCCAATAGCCGCCAACAAAAGTTCATCGATTTCCGTCTGATAGGCACGATTGGCTTGTTTTAGCAATTCCTCGGTTTGGTGCTGATCCATCGTAACCGTTTTCGTCCTAGTTGTTTTCCGAAGCGGTTTTTGCTCATCGTAATCCGTTGGCAACGATTGGGTGTCCCGCTCCTCGATGCGATTCCAATATTCACGCTCTTGTTCGAGCCTTTCACTATTGGCATACTCGTTCAATTGTTGGGCCCATAATTGGAAGGAATCACTTTTTAAAGGTAAACGAATCTCTTCGTTACGGAGGAGCTGCCCATAAGCTGTTTTGAAATCGTCGATCAAAATACGCCATGATACCCCGTCTACGACTAAATGGTGAACAGCAATAAGCAAGTGATCGCTATCCGAGCATTGGAATAACCCCAGCCTCATTAATGGGCCATCAAAAATGTTAAGCCTCGATTGTATTTCACTGCATTTCAAGTCCATTGCTTGTTCGAGCTCAGACTCATTCATATTTTGATAGTCCCAAATATCCAGATGATACATGTCGTCGCTAGTGTCGACGCCTCGATTATAGGCTTCATAGCCGGTATTGGTCTCGCAGAAAATCATTCGCAGTGCATCATGGTGCTGTACGAGCTTATCAATGACTTTGCGAACCATCCCCTCATCAAACCGCTCTTTGCGGTACAACACAAAAGATAGGTTATAGTGATGGAGATGCTGACTGTGTTCTTGCATCAACCAATGCTGAATCGGTGTCAGTGGTACAACGCCTTCCATATCCTTCTGGTCAATTTTGCGATTCAATGGTTTCAGTTTTGTACTCAGTTCTGCGATTGTTGGATATTTGAAAAGATCCCGAATCTCCATCTTGTATCCCATAGCTGCCAATTGCGAGGAGACTTGAATGGATTTGATCGAGTCGCCCCCTAGCTCAAAGAAATGATCCATAATCCCAATCTTTCTCTCATGTAAAACGTCTTGCCACACAGCCACCAATGTCTTCTCGGTGTCCGTTTGGGGCTCCACATATTCCCTCTCACTCTGCAAGACGATGTTAATCTCCACTAGCGCTTTTCGATCAATCTTTCCATTCGGCGTTACTGGTATTTCGTCTAGCTGAACAAAATGAGATGGGACCATAAATGCCGGTAACGACTTGCGCAACGACTCTCTCAATACGTTCGATTCCACCGTTTTTGTCGCTACATAGAATGCAACCAGCCTTTTTTGACCTGATTCATCCACTCTTACAATAACGACCGCGTCACGAATATCGCCCATTTTTCGTAATTCCGCTTCGATTTCTTCCAATTCGATTCGATTTCCACGTATTTTCACCTGATTATCCAATCGTCCTAAAAATTCAATATCTCCGCTGGGGAGCCATCGAGCCATATCCCCTGTCTTATACATGTTTTCGCCGATACAAAACGGATTGGGAACGAATTTTTCATTCGTCAAATCTGGCTGCTTGAAATATCCTTTTCCTACTCCCAATCCCCCAATATACAGTTCGCCTGGGACACCCACAGGCTGCACATGAAGATTGGCATCCAGAATATACATCTTCACCCCTGGCAAAGGCTTGCCAATCGGCAAAAATTTGTAATCTTGCTGGTCAACTCTTTCATAATAGGTGGAATCAATGGTTGCCTCCGTCACTCCATAGCAGTTTAAGATTCTCATTGCGCTTCCGTACCGATCGACAAGTTTGTGAAAGGCATGTAACGGGCATTGATCCGAGCCAAGAATCAATATTTTCATGAAGTCTATGTTGAGCCCATTTTCATAGACATAGTCCATGAAAGGAAGCACCAGAACGGGAGTCGAATCAAATAGATTAATCTCATGCTTTTCCATCAGGTGGTAAAGGCGCTCCAAATCCACTCTCGCATCTTTTGGGCAAATAACCAGTTTCCCACCGTATAACAGACATCTCATATAATCACCGGTGAACACATCAAAAGAAAAACTGGCCCATTGCAAACTCCTGACGGGGAATTCATCGAGCTTGTACTCTTGTTTCCATGCCTGTGCAAGCGAATGAAGCTGTCGGTGTTCAATCATGACTCCCTTTGGCGTTCCCGTAGTGCCTGATGTATAAATCACATAAGCAAGCTGATCAAACTGAACAGGTAACCCCAGATTCGTATTCTCCTGATGATAGGACTCCTCATCGTCGAGCATGATCATTTTTTGGTCAGCATTCACTTTATGGCGTACCGACTGATGCAGCAGCAAAACTTCTGCTCCCGAATGTTCCAGCATGTATCGTATGCGCTCTTCTGGATAATCAGGGTCAATTGGGACGTAGGCTCCACCCGCTTTCAAAATGGCCAACACGCCAACGACCATCTCTATGGACCGTTCCGCGATGATCCCCACCAATTGATTTGCACCGACGCCCTCAGCTACCAATGTCCGCGCCAGTTGATTCACCCGTTTGTTCAGTTCCGAATAAGACAGTTCTTGCTCTTCAAAAGCGAGAGCAATTCGATCCGGTGTTCTCTCCGTTTGTTCCTCGAATAATTCGATGATCGTTTTATGCTCATCCCCATTGGTAAAAGAAACTTCCTTATAGGCAGAGACCATTGCCTGTTTTTCTTCCACGGACAATAATTCGATATGCTTGAAATGAATATCTGGTTGATTGGCTACCTGTTCGATGATGTTGCCCAAATATCTGAGCATCCGTTGCACCGTTTCTGGCTTAAATAAATCCGTGCGATATTCGACAGTCAAACCCGCTCCATTTTCCAGATCCATGCATACAAGCGATAAATCGAAATTCGTCATGGAATTATAGGATTCAACTGCTGTCATTTCCAAACCGGTTATTTTATTTTCCTCTTCTACTTTTTCGATATATTGGAACATAAAAGAAAAAATAGGATTGCGGCTAACATCTCTTTCCGGGTTAATTTTTTCTACCAATTTATCGAATGGATACGCATGATGCATGTAAGACTCCAGTGCTTGCTGTCGCCAAACGTGCAACGCCTCGATAAAGGTCTGCTCCTGATTGACTTCCAGTCTCAAAGGGAGTGTGTTAATAAAAAATCCAATGACCTGTTCAATATCCATGTGATTCCGGCCAGCCTCTGGAGTACCGATGATGATATCCTGTTGATTGGTTAGCTTGGACAGCCAAATGCCTATCGTTGATAAAATCACCATAAACATGGATGCATCGTGCTGCTGCGCAATCTCTCGCATCCGGTTAAATGTTTTATCCGGAATCCGATAAGATTCCATTGCCGAAAAATACGTTTGTACAGGCTGGCGCTGATAATCTGTCGGCAAATCCAATACGGGAAGCTCTTTTTCGAATGTCTTCAGCCAATACGCTTCTGATTCGCCAAGCTCTTCATGATGAATCGAATGATTTTGCCAGACTGCGTAATCTTTATACTGGATCCTCAATTCCGGCAATTCGGGCTCTATCCCTTGATGCAAGGATTCGTAGATGGTGCCCAAGTCCTTCAGAAATATCCCCCATGACCATTGATCACTGATCATGTGATGCATGTTCATTAACAATACGTATTTTTCTTCCGCAGCCTTATATAACTTCACACGAAACAATGTATCCCTGTCAAAATCAAAGCTGGTTTCCGTCTCTTTTTGGATAACCAGATCAATCACTTCTTGCTTCGACACTTCTGACTCCTTGGAAAGATCGACAAATGCATAGGTGAAGTCATTGCCCGGCAGCACCTGTTGAACGGGGTGTCCGTCTCTTAACAGGAATTTTGTTCGCAACACTTCATGTCTTGTCACCAGCAACCCGAATGCCTGATGCAGAATACGCTCCTTCAATGGTCCCGTGATATGGTAGATCGTCGGCATGTTATAAGCCGTGTTCTCAGGCTCTAGCTGCTGAATGAAAAACAGTCTCCTCTGCGCATGTGACACCGGATAATACACTTGCTCTGTTGCCTTGGGGATCGTTGATCGATCATGTTGCGTATGGAGCTCACCTGTGGACAGCACTTCCTCGGTATGAAACAGGGAGGATAACTCCCGAATGGTTCGATGCTCGAATAAGTCCTTGATGGTAACTTCTATGCCCATCTCTCTTTTCATGCGCAAACGAACCTGAATGGTTTTCATGGAGTGCCCGCCAAGCTGGAAAAAGTCATCGTCGATCCCGATGTCCTCTACGTTTAGCACGGTACGCCAAATAGCTGCCAAGCTTCGTTCCAGATCATTGCGGGGAGCGACGAATGCTTCCGGCTTCTTTTGAATGACATCTGTCGCTGGCAATGCTTTTTTGTCTACTTTTCCGTTGCGATTCAGTGGCATCGCATCCAGAATGACGATTCGCTCTGGAATCATGTACTCTGGCAAGATCGTTCTGAGATAAGCTTGCAGCTCCTGTTCACTCTGCTGTTCATGCATGACCACATAGCAAACCATTCGGTTCTGCCCATGTTCATCTTCTCGTGTAACCGCTACACACTGTCTCACCAACGTGTGACGTAACAGGGCGTTTTCTATCTCGCCGAGCTCGATGCGATGTCCGCGTACTTTTACTTGAAAATCAGCACGCGTAACAAATAGAAGTCTCCCATTGGACAAATAACGTCCCAAATCTCCGGTTTTATACAGCCGTTCTTTTCTATCCTGCAAAAATGGATTTTCTGAATAGGCTAGCTCTGTGCGTTCAGCATCACGTAGATATCCACGCCCTACGCCAGTTCCAGAAATGTAGATTTCCCCGACACAACCAACCGGAACAGGGCGCATCCATTTGTCCAACACATAGTGCTTCATGTTGGCAATCGAGCTTCCCAAGGCCACATACGGATAATCCTCATGCGCATACGAACGATCAATGATTTCATGCATCGTATCATCCGAGCACTCCGTAGCTCCATACGTGTTCACTACGATCACATCGGGATACAGGTCTTGCCATTTTTTGCACAGGGTAACTGGCAATCCCTCTCCGGTAGAGATCATGTATTGCAATTGAGGCAACGCATGTTGTTCCGGTGGAAGAGTCCGTGCAGCATTGTGCAAAGCTTCTATCATCGCTGGTACCATCTGAATCACGGTGACACCGTCTCGATTCAAGGCTTGGAGCAATGCATCCGGATCAGTTGCCGTCTCGTTGTCGTAAATCACAAGCTTTCCCCCTGCCATCAAGGGGGCCAGGAATTGCCAAACCGATATATCAAAGCAATGGGAGGCATTCTGCACGACGATGCTGTCTGAATTCAATGCAAGGACATCCATTTTGGCGTACAGATGATTCAGCATGCCGCTATGCTCGATCATTGCCCCTTTTGGCATACCAGTGGAGCCTGAGGTAAAAAAGACGTTTGCCAAATCAGCATGTGCATGGATGATCTCTGGATTCGATGTATCCGATGCTTGCAAGGAAGAAATGTCTGGGCTTGTCCCGTCCCCCTTGTTCAGGCAAAACACGACCGGATTGTGCTCCAATGTGTCTGCCAAAGCCATGCTGCGCGCTTGGAAACGCGCCTCAGTCAGTAAGACCTTCGCCTTGCTGTTATCAAGAATGGTAAGAAGACGTTGATCGGGATGGGCTGTATCAAGCGGGACATAGGCTCCTCCTGCTTTTAGCACAGCCAAAATGCCAATCAGCATGTCGATGCTTCTCTCTGCAAATAGGCAAGCAAGATCATTCCGGCCAAATCCTTGTCTTCTGAGCCAATGCGCCAATCGGTTCGAACCCTCATTCAATTCTCCATAGGTGATGGATTGCTTCTGATCGATAGCAGCAATAGCGTCAGGATTGCGCTTGACCTGCTCTTCTATGATTTGGTGCGCAAATTGCTCCATACTGCGATTCGACTTCGCAAAATTGCCCATCACCTTTGTCATGATCTCTTGTTCTTCATCCGTCACGATGTTCAGATCGCTGATGCTCCTGTCTGCCTCTCGGCAAATCTGCTCGAGCATATGGATGTAATGGGATTGCAGTCGTTCCAGATCGCTCGTAGAGGACGCATTCTCATGGAAAATTTGAATCTTCATGAGCTGCCCGACCGTCACCACTATCTCCACTGTTTGGAGGCCGCCGCGATAAAGCATGGCAGATTCCTGGTAATCTTCGGCACCATTTAGTATCGTCAGTGTCGTTCCATATATAGGATCAGCTTCCCGAACACCCGCATAGTTACGGACCATGTCGAGAGTGGCCATTTCATGTTGCTGCAGTTGTTCCCAGCTTTCCTGGACATCCTTTACGACATCACGCACTTTTTGATTCGCATGCACGGTCTGGAAAACAGGTAAGCTGTGCGCTAGTGGCCCAACAATGTTATTTGACTCCTTCCATGCTTCGGGTCTGCCAGAGACGGTAACCCCTATGACCAGCTTGTCCTCGCCACTGTACATATTCTCCAAGAGGAGCCAAGCAGCCTGAAAGATAGCCTCTATGGAGACACGCTGCTCGAATGCCATGCTTCTGATGGACGTGGTTAATGCTTCAGAAAGAACAGCGTTGCAACTGATCAGATGACTTGCTTCCTTCTGTGCCCCTTGTACTGGATAAAACACAGTCTCGCTTTCATAGCCTTGGAATTGATCTGTCCAAAAGCTTTTGACTTTGGAGCCATCTTGGCTTGACTCCCAAGCAACGTACTCTTTGAAAGAGGCCCGCTGGTCAACAGATGGCTGAGTACCCCGTACCCGTTTCAGCCATTCCGCTACAAGAAGCTCGCGACTGGCATCGTCCATACATAGTGCATGATGGGTCCAGATGAGGACGGATTGATTGGCGTCCATCTGCAAAATCGATACCCGGATTAATGGCCCCTCCTCATACGAAATGGGCTCCTGATGGGATGTAAGTGTAAAGAGATACACTTCCTCTTGCTGTTCAGGAGTTAATTCCCGGACATCGTGCCAGTCAATGGGAATGGGTAGCTCCTTCAATACGACTTGTACATGTTTATTTTTGAGCTGGCGAAAAACCGTTCGCATCACTGGCGTCTCGCTGACTAATTCCTTCCACGTTTCTTGAACGCGTCCCAGTTCGAGACTGTGCTCGATGAGATAGCGCATGGATGTAACCTTGTCAGGACGTAACAATTGCTTTTGCACCATGGAAAGCTCTATAACTTCCAGTACGTTCTCTTTTGTTAAATGCTTCAAGCCAGTGCACCTCTTTCGCTACAGAAATAATTGTTCAAAATCATCACTGGTCAGAAATTGGCTGTTCAGATGACTGACAATCTCGCGGATTCTTTGATGCGGCTCGGCTTTCACACTTTCCAACAAGTATTCATAGTGGGTACAAATCCGTTGCACAGTCTCCCTCTTGAATACATTCGCCTTATAGGTAATGGCACCATTTATGTGATCGTTCGTTTCATGGATGCGGAATTGAAAATCAATCATGGAGGGATATTCGTTGTCACTCATTTCAAATAAGAGTTGAGGCTCATGAGGTTTAGGAAAGGGCGCTTGATGATAATGGGCTTCTTTTACCTTGCTTTGTACCTGCAAAACCAAATCGCCAAGTAGGGGATTGCCCGACAGATCAACTCGTAAAAGCAAGGCGCTTGGGACATCCTCACACTCGACCTGCCCCGCACGAAATGCCAAAGTCAAATCCTCCGTCTCGGTTTCTGCATACAAAAGTACGAGAAATGCGGTCATGAATATCACATAGGAGGACGTATTCCAGACTTCAGCCAGTTGAGATATTCCAGTCTCCTGCAGGGATGGCCATTCAAATGCCGCTTGCTCGAACTTTATGGAGTCAGTAGTAAGCGGGATGACGTCCTCCGGCAATATCTTGAGGGAAGGCAAATTGGCAAGACTTTTCATCCAATCGTTAGGAGTACCTGCAAATACAGGGATGCTTTCGCAATCATTTTTCAAAAGAGAAAGGCTGGTGCGTTCAAAGTCGACAACCCATTTAGCAATGGTTTCTTCATTCAAAATATCCGAGTTGTATTCGAATCCCGCCAGAATGTCATGATGGTTGTCCTTTTCAACAACCAAGCATAAATCATACTGGGATACATCCTTTCCAATCGGATAGGTGCTTACGGTAAGACCATTGCTATCAAACGTATTTTGGGCATTGCCCAGCATAATGGCTGCATTTTGCTTAATCGCTTTTTGATGGACGAAAGCCGTTGAAAAAAAGGACGCATATTTTTTATCGCGCTCATATTGCAACTCAGCTGCAATCAAAGAAATGGGATAGTCTTGATACTGTGAACATACAGACAACTCTTCATGTATCTGCTTTGCCAACTCACGAAGCGAGCTGTTCTTTGGAATTTGGATTCGCAGGGGAAGCATCACCATACACGGTCCCATGATCGTATGAAACTCTCTTTTTGGCCTGCCGTATCGCGGTACGCCGACAATGATGTCGTCTTGCCCAGCTATCCGATAAAGAAAAGCACTAAAAAGGGATAAATAAATGACATCTGTGGGATATTGATTATTTTTATGATAAGCAATCAACTCATCCCGGAGTTCGCGGCTAAAGGTAAAGAATGATGTCCCACCTTTAAACGAAGGGGTACCAGGACGTTTTTTATCTGCCGGTAATTCAAACCTCTCAAGAGTTCCGCCCAATTTCTTTTTCCAAAACACTCTCGCAGCTTCGCCTTCTTGGCTGGCTATGTAATTCTGTTCCCATTCCACAAAGTCTGCGTATTGGTGTATTTGTGGTTGCAACCCCTGATCATTTCCAGATATTAGTAATTGGTAGATCATCGTAAATTCATCGAGCGTGAGCGAGACACTCCACCCATCAAAGCAGATATGGTGATACTTGAAACTTAAAATACTGCCGCTATCTTTATAATCTAGCAATCTGCAACTGAATAACGGCCCCTCTTCCAGTGTAAAAGGCTTGCTGAACTCCTCATTGAAATATTCTCTAATCCTCGTATCGTCCCAGGTAGCGGAAGACACTTGTTCAAAATCCAATACGGACTCGCTATATACTTTTTGGATAGGCTCGTCTTCCAAGACGAAAATGGAACGATAGATTTCGTGGCGTTTCACGATCTCGTAAAGCGCACGGATTGTAACCGATACATCCAATCGACTTTCGAAGTGAAACAGATACTGCTCCTGATAATAGGGACTCATTGGATAGACTAAATAGTGTAGATAGTAATCTTTTTGAGCCTCAGACAAAGGGATGGTTTTGACAAAAGTTTTATCCATCATTCGTAGTCTCCCCGATACGCAACTGCGTAATGGTTGGGCATGCGGCTCTCACCAGCATGCCCCAACAGCCATAAACTAGTTAGCTGAATAATTCAGTGAAATCATATTCTTCCACCACGTTTATTTGAGACAAGCGTTGCGTTGGATTGTCTATCATTTGGCAGATGACATGCTTTAGCTGATCCAGTAACGTATCCATGGCATTCTCGCTGAATGCTTCCGTGTTGTAATGTGCCGTTAACGTCAGTTGGTCATGACGCGTGGACAAAAATAGCATCATATCCAATTGATCATCTTGAACAAAGTGACTACCTTCATATGTTTGGATAATCGCTTCATCCAGAAAACGACGCAACGGACATTCCGTAAAGGTCATTTCGTCTGATTCAGGCTGATTGTTTGATACGTGTTGTCCAATAAACACAATAGAATACAAACTCTTCTTATCACCTGTGGCCGCTAGTTGATCCTCTACGACCAAATTGTACGGATATTCTTGATTCTCGTACGCACCATATGCGGTTTCTCTTGTTCTGTTCAACATTTCCAATACAGTCGGGTTGCCAGACAAGTCCGTACGCATGGCGACCGGATTGATTAGCGGACCAATAATTCCTTCTAGATCCGTCTGCGTTCGGCCAGATAAAGTCGATCCGACTGTAATAATGGTTTGGTCTGTGAGGAGTGACAGCCAAATGTTGATCGCCGCAAGCAAGCTCGTATAGACGGTACCACCAGCCATTCGAGTCAATTCTAAAAGCGATTGGGCCGTCTCTTGCTCAATGAGAAGTGATGCTACGTTTGAAATTCGGTTGCCGTGAGTGAGTGAATGTGTCTCTCGCGGTATGAACGGTGCATCTGCATTTTGTTGCAGCTGTTTTAACCAATAATCCCGTTGACGGTTCAGTTCTCCATTTTGCAATCTTGTTTGCTGCCACAAGGTGTAATCCATATAATCCAATGGTTTGGAAAACTCCTGTTGCATACCACGCTTTACTTGTTGATAAATGCCCGCGAGATCATTGATAAACACATCTAACGACCAGCCATCAAATCCAATATGATGAGCACTCAAGATGAGAAAATGCTTCGATGGTGTCATTCGATACAAAGTCATCCGGAAGAAAGACTCACGTGAAAAATCAAATGGCTTGTACAGAGCAGATTGCAAATCCATTTGGATACGCTGCTCGCCTTCCGTCACGGATAATGAAGACAAATCTACAAACGCATTCTCCACCTCAAGGTCGTCATGCACTTTTTGATACAATTGCCCTTCGTTTTCGATAATCGTCGTGCGCATGATTCTGTGGCGTTCAAACATGAGGCCCATAGACCTGTGCATAGAATGACTGTCAACGGTACCCGCTACTTCAAAGAGGTAAACCCCTCCTACTGCTTCCTGGTCACTGAATTTTGCATGGAACCACTGTCTTCTTTGTCCGTGGGATACTTCGAATAAGGAGACGTCTGTCTGATTTTCCACGCGCGATACTTCATGGATGCGGGTATTCGTCTCACTGCCTTGCTTGATCTCAGATATACGAGCGGCAATTGCTTCAATGGTTGGAAATTCAAATATTGTTCGCAAAGGTATGTCCATCCCAAATGCATTTCGCATGCGGGAAATGACTTGCGTAGCCAATAAGGAATGGCCACCTCTATCAAAGAAGGAGTCCTTGATCGAAATCTGATCCACCTGCAATATATCGCACCAGATGGAGTGTATAAGTTCCTCAGGTATCGTGCGCGGCCCGATGATCAAGAAATCGCTTGGCTTCATGACCGGTAATTCAAGTCTGTTTCGGTCAATTTTCCCACTTGTAGTTTTAGGAATGCTGTCCAACTTCATGAAATAAGTTGGAATCATATAAGCAGGCAAATGCTCCTTCAGGAATGCCCGCCATTCGTTTACATCCCCGTCCCCCACGATATAGGCAGCCAATTCGGTAGCTGACCTGTCGTTTTTCACAGAAATAACGGCTGCCTCACGAACAGACGGATGCCTGCTTAATGTGGATTCAATTTCACCCAATTCAACCCGCATGCCTCTAATCTTGATTTGATTATCTTGTCTGCCTACGAATTTAATGTTGCCCGAAGGCAGGAAGTACCCCTTGTCACCGGTTCGATATATTCTTTCCCCTGGTACAAACGGATTCTCCATAAATACTTCTTGGGTCTTCTCGCTATTATGCAGATAGCCCCTGGCCAATCCAAGACCACCAATATAAAGGTCGCCAATGACGCCAATTGGGACAGCCTTCCTATTCTGGTCAAGAACATAGACTCTGTTGTTATCAATCGGCTTGCCTACACTCACACAATCCTTTTCCAGCGCGTCCATTGGCGAGCATGTGTAAATGGTGGAGTCGATCGATACTTCTGTGGCCCCCCACGTATTATGGAGTTTGGCATTTAGCTTATTAAAGAACTTGCCTACTGTTTCGGGTAATAGCGCCTCACCACTGGAGATGACATTTTTTAATTTGTGCAAGTTGGATGCATCTTCTAGAGTAAGGGCGTCCACAAACATATTGAGCATACTCGGGACAAATTGAATGCACGCAACCTGATAGTGAATGGCAGCCTGGATAATCGCCTCAGGGTCCCGATGCAGCCATGGTTCCAAGAGTGATATCCGTCCCCCTACAGACAATGGCCAAAAAAACTCAACAGCTGCATCATCAAATGTTAAGGTTGTTTTTTGCAGAACAGACTCGCCCTGCTCCAAGCCATGTTGTCGCTGCATCCATAACATGCGATTTACCCAACCATAATGGAGGTTTTCAACGCCTTTCGGATTTCCCGTCGAACCTGACGTGTAATAAATCGAAACCAAATCTGTCGGCTTTACGGTTTGCTCTGGCAATCCCTCCGGCATACTTGCTATTTTTTCTTTTTCCGCTTGGGTATCTATACATCTAACTGAAGTGGCTTCTCCAAACAGGTTCATGAACTCCTGCTCAGATAGACAAATGTTGGTTCTTGCGCTTTCCAACAGTTTCGTCATCCTCGCTTGTGGCATTTCTGTATCTAAGGGGAGAAATGCTCCGCCAGCCTTTACGATTCCGAGGATCGATATGACAAGCTCAATGGAGCGATTCATACATATCCCGACAGGCGTATTGGGTCCAACCCCCAGCATCATCAGGTAGTGCGCCAACTGGTTAGAACGTCTATCCAGTTCTTGGTAAGTTATTGTTTCACTGCCATATTCAGCTGCGATGAGTTCCGGTGTCTTTTTTACTTGTTCGATAAACAATTCATGTAGGCATGTATTCTCCGGAATGGCGACTGCTGTATCATTCCACTCCACGACGATTTTGTGACGTTCTTTCTCGCTCAACAATTCTAGCAAGGCCATCGGCACGTCCGGTGCGTTCACAAGCTCTTGCAACCAATTGGTGAAGTGCTCTATCATTTTTTCAATCGTGGATGGATCAAATAGATCCGTGTTGTAGATCATGTTCATTACGAGACCGTCCTCAGACTCACCCATGGATAACTGAAGATCAAATTTCGCCACATTAATCTGAACCGGCATTTTTTCTAATTGCCCACTGGACGAATGATAAACATCCGCTTTCATTTCTGCCCATGTGAACACCGTCTGAAATACTGGGGAGTAGCTTGTATTGCGTTCCAGTTGCAGCATTTCTACGATTTTTTCAAACGGAACATCCTGATACTCCTGTGCCTGAAGCGCTTTTTCTTTTACTTGGGCAAGCAATTGCTTGAATGTTGGATTGTCTTGGAGGTTCGCCCGGTAGACGAGCGTATTGACGAAAAAGCCAATCAGGCCTTCGATTTCCTTTACATTTCGGTTCGCTATCGGGCTGCCCACCAAAATATCACTTTGTCCGGTATATCTGGATAAAAAGGCTTGGTAAGCAGCCATCAAGGTCATGAACAAGGTCGTATTCTCTTGCCGACTGAGTGCTTTCAGCTTTTCAAGCAGTTCAGTTGCCAGCACAACCTTGTGCATATTTCCCGCATAGGTTTGAATGGTTGGTCTCGGTCGATCAATTGGCAATTGCAGGACAGGAAGCTCTCCGGACAACTCCGCTTTCCAATAATCCAGTTGTTGGCCCATCACTTCATCCGTCAGCCATTCGCGCTGCCATACCGCGAAATCCGCGTATTGAATCGGCAATTCTGCCAGCTCTGCACGTACCCCGCTCTCTGCTTCCTCGTAAAAGGTCAGCCATTCTTCCAATAAGATATCCTCTGACCAACCATCCGTAATGACATGATGCATCGTGCACAGCAGTAGGAACTGATCCTCTTCAACAACGATTAACTTGGCTTGAATCAAAGGTCCGCGCTGTAGATCGAACCTTCTGTCTGTTTCCTGCATAATAAAATCGTGGATTTGCTCTTCTTTTTCGGCGGCAGGTCGATTGCGCAGATCAGTCACCGGCAATGTTTGATACACATGGGGTTCAATGACCTGGAAAGGTTGACCCCCTTCATTCGAAAACACAGTGCGCAAGATGTCATGTCGTTGAAGGAGCGCATTCCATCCCGTTTCCAACGCCTGCACATTCCACTCCCCGGTTAAGCGCCACATGTGAGGAACGTTGTACGCCGTACTCTCCGACTCTAATTGATGTAAAAACCATAGTCGCTGCTGGGCATGCGATAACGGCAGCTTTTCTCGATGCGAGGCTTTCGCAATAGCTGGTGTCCGTACTCTTTTGCCATCCCGGCCCAGCTCCATAATTTTGGCATCGAGGCTTGCGATCGTCGGGCATTCAAACAGGATGCGCAACGGGATAGACAGATGGAAGGCTTTTTGCAAGCGGGAAATGACCTGCGTCGCAAGCAGCGAGTGTCCGCCCAAATCGAAAAAGGAATCGTGGATACCCAAGCATTCCGTTTCCGTTTTTAAAACGTCACGCCAAATGGATGCGATCCGACTCTCTGTAACCGTACGTGGTGCGACGAATTCATCCTTCATCGTGCGCATTTCTGGCAGCGGCAGTGCTTGACGGTCCACCTTCCCGTTCGCTGTAAGCGGGAAAACATCCATTTTCACAAAATAGGAAGGGACCATGAAAGACGGCAATCGTTCACTCGCATACCGTTTCCACTCATCGACATCCCCGTCTCCCGCGATATAAGCAATCAGACGTTTATCATCCGCTCCATAATCATGTACAAGGACGACGGCGTCTCTTACACTCTCATGCTGGCTGAGGACAGCTACAATCTCACCGAGCTCAATCCGGTTTCCTCTTATTTTGACTTGATTATCTTTTCGACCGATAAATTCAATTCCACGCCCCGGCACATATTTCACCAGGTCGCCCGTCCTGTATAACCTCGCTTTGGAGTCTTGTTGAAACGGGTGTGGAATAAATTTCTCTTCGTTCATCTCTGGTCGATTCCAGTATCCGAAAGCCAGTCCCTTGCCTCCCACATACAATTCCCCTACGAGACCGTCAGGAACTACCTTTACCATTTCGTTTAAGATATAGATTTCTGTATCATCGATCGGTCGACCGATCGGAACGGAGTGCTGAATTGCGCTCTTATTTTTTATAGGATAATAGCAAGTAAATGTCGTATTTTCAGTCGGACCATACCCGTTAATCACCACTGTATCTGGTAACATATCCAAGGCACGTTGCGCATGCTTGGCGGACAAGATGTCGCCACCAGCCAATAATTGACGCACTCCTCTTAAATCTTCGATCCGGTAATCAATCATTTGATGAAAGACGCCTGCGGTTAGCCATAACGTGCTGATTTTTTCGTCGCGCAACACCTGTCCCAGCTCATCAAGAGACAGACCGTGAAATGGATAAATCACCAATTTCGCGCCATTTAGCAAGCTCCCCCAGATTTCGAAGGTCGCTGCATCAAATGAGATCGACGCGAGTTGCAGCATGATTTCATCCGGTGTGAGTGATACATAAGAGACTTGCTTCGTAAGGCGGATCACCCCGCGATGTGGGATGAGTACCCCTTTGGGATTTCCTGTCGAACCGGACGTATACATCAAATAGGCAAGGCTTTCCGAAGTCGTACGCTCGCCCAGATTTGCCACTGATTCCTTATTGATCTCGCTAGCTTGCAGATCGGGACAAACGATTTTCAATCCGTCTGGCAATCTGGACATCAAGCTTTCTTGTGTCAGCACAATCGAAATGCTTGCATCTTGCAGCATGTAAAGCAATCGTTGCTCAGGATAGGCAGGGTCAAGCGGGACATAGGCCCCGCCTGCCTTTACAATAGCGACCATACTGATGATCATTTCAAACGAGCGATCCATGTACAAGCCAACTCGGCTATCTGCTCCCACCCCGCACGCTTTTAAATAATGCGCCAATTGATTCGCTCTGCTATTAAGCTCTCGATAGGACAGGCTCGTGCCTTTGTATACTAATGCAGTGGCGTCGGGATGAAGCTCCACTTGTTCCTCAAATAATGTGGGGATAGAATCTAGCATGGAGACTGTAGCCCTCGTGTGATTCCATTCGAGTAAGAGCTTGTGACGTTCTTCCTCGGTCAACAATTCCAGCAAGGCCATCGGCACGTCCGGTTCGTTCACAAGCTCTTGCAACCAATAAGCGAAGTGGTCTGTCATTTTTCCAATCGTGGATGGATCAAATAGATCCGTGTTGTAGATCATGTTCATCACGAGACCGTCCTCGGACTCACCCATGGATAATTGAAGATCAAATTTCGCCACATTGATCTGAACCGGCATTTTTTCTAATTGTCCACTGGACGTGCGATAGACATCCGCTTCCATTTCTGCCCATGTGAACACTGTCTGAAATACCGGGGAGTAGCTTGGATTGCGTTCCACTTGCAGCATTTCGACGATTTTTTCAAACGGAACATCCTGGTACTCCTGTGCCTGTAGAGCTTTTTCTTTTACTTGGGCAAGCAATTGCTTGAACGTTGGATTGTCTTGGAGGTTTGCCCGGTAGACGAGCGTATTGACGAAAAAGCCAATCAAGCCTTCGATTTCCTTTACATTTCGGTTCGCTATGGGGCTGCCCACTAAAATATCGTTTTGTCCGGTATATCTGGATAAAAAACCTTGGTAAGCGGCCAACAGGGTCATAAATAACGTCGTATTCTCTTGCCGACTGAGCGCTTTCAGCTTTTCAAGCAGTTCGGATGCCAGTACAATCTTATGCATACTTCCGGCATACGTTTGAATGCTTGGTCTTGGTCGATCGATCGGCAATTGCAAGACAGGAAGCTCCCCGGACAACTCCGCTTTCCAATAGTCGAGTTGTTGGCCCATCACCTCATCCGTCAGCCATTCGCGCTGCCATACCGCAAAATCCGCGTATTGAATCGGCAATTCTGGCAGCTCCACACGTGTTCCACTCTCTGCTTCCTCGTAAAAGGCCAGCCATTCTTCCAATAAGATATCCTCTGACCAGCCATCCGTAATGACATGATGCATCGTGCACAGCAAAAGGAACTGCTCCTCTTCTACGACGATTAATTTGACTTGAATCAAAGGTCCTCTCTGTAGATCAAAGCTTTTGTCTGATTCCTGTTTGATATAGTCGTGGATTTGCTCTTCTTTTTCGACGGTAGGTTGATCGCGTAGATCAATCACGGGTAACGTTTGATACACATAGGGTTCAATGACCTGGAAAGGTTGACCCCCTTCATTCGGAAACACAGTGCGCAAGATGTCATGGCGTTGAAGGAGCGCATTCCATCCCGTTTCCAGCGCCCGCACATCCCATTTCCCTGTTAAACGCCACACGTGTGGAACGTTATAAGCCGTACTCTCCGGCTCCAATTGATGCAAAAACCATAGACGCTGCTGGGCATGCGATAGCGGCAACTTGTCTCGATGAGAGACTCTCGCAATAGCTGGTGTTCGTTCTCTTTTGCCATCCCGGTCAAGCTCCATGATTTTGGCATCGAGGCTTGCGATCGTCGGGCATTCAAACAACATGCGCAACGGAATAGACAGTTGAAAGGCATCCTGCAAGCGGGATATGACCTGCGTCGCAAGCAGCGAGTGTCCGCCCAAATCGAAAAAGGAGTCATGAATGCTAAGACGCTCCACCTTTAAAATTTCATACCAAATCTCTGCGATCCGATTCTCTGTATCCGTACGTGGTGCGACAAATTCATCCTTCATCGTGCGCATATCTGGCAACGGTAATGCTTGTCGGTCTACCTTCCCGTTAGCTGTGAGCGGAAAAACGTCCATTTTCACAAAATAGGAAGGGACCATGAAAGGCGGCAATTGCTCATTCGCATACCGTTTCCACTCATCGACATCTCCGTCTCCCGCGATATAAGCAATCAGCCGTTTATCATCCGCTCCATATTCATGTACAAGGACGACGGCTTCCCGTACACTCTCATGCTGGTTGAGAACAGCCACGATCTCACCGAGCTCAATCCGGTTTCCTCTTATTTTGACTTGATTATCCTTTCGCCCGATAAATTCGATTCCTCGCCCCGGTACATATTTCACCAAGTCGCCCGTCCTGTATAGTTTCGCTTCCGCGTCTGGTTGAAATGGATGCGGAATAAATTTCTCTTCGTTCAACTCCGGTCGATTCCAATATCCGAAAGCGAGTCCCTTGCCCCCCACGTATAATTCGCCCACGAGACCGACAGGAACGAGCTTTTGCTTATCGTTTAGGATAAAGACCTCGGTATCATTGATTGGTCGGCCAATCGGAACGGAATGTTGAATCTCGTTCTTCTGTGTTATGTGATAAAAGCAAGTAAATGTCGTGTTTTCTGTCGGGCCATACCCGTTAATCACCAGTGTATTCGGTAACATGTCCAAGGCTCGTTGCGCATGCTTGGCCGACACGATATCGCCGCCCGTCAACAATTGACGTACCCCTTTTAAGTCTTCGATCCGGTAATCGATCATTTGATGAAAGACGCCTGCGGTTAGCCATAACGTGCTGATTTTTTCGTCGCGCAACACCTGTCCCAACTCTTCAAGAGACAGACCGTGAAATGGATAAATCACTAATTTCGCGCCATTTAGCAAGCTCCCCCAGATTTCGAAAGTCGCCGCATCGAATGAGATCGACGCGAGTTGCAGCATGGTTTCGTCCGGTGTGAGCGATACATAAGAGGCATGCTTCGTAAGTCGAACTACCCCTCGGTGCGGGATGAGCACCCCTTTGGGATTTCCTGTCGAACCAGACGTATACATCAAATAGGCTAGGCTTTCCGAAGTCGTGCTCTCGCCTACATTCGCATCTGATTCCTTGTTGATCTTGCTAGCGTCCAGATCGGGACAAACGATTTTCGTTCCGTCTGGCAATCTGGGCACCAAGCTTTCTTGTGTCAGCACAATCGAAATGCTTGCATCTTGCAACATATAAAACAATCGTTGCTCGGGGTAGGCAGGGTCAAGCGGGACATAGGCCCCGCCTGCCTTTATAATAGCGACCATACTGACGATCATTTCAAACGAGCGATCCATGTACAAGCCCACTCGGCTCTCTGCTCCAACCCCGCACGATTTTAAATAATGCGCCAATCGATTCGCTCTGCTGTTAAGCTCCTTGTAGGTAAGGCTTGCATCTTTGTATACCAATGCAATGGCATCAGGATGAAGTTCCACTTGTTCTTCAAATAATGCGGTAATGGAATCTTGCATACAGCACCTCCTAATAATTACTCCACATCTCCAGCAGTTGTCTTTCTTCCTCTTCTGAAATCAGTCGCAAGCCTTCTATTGGCTCCTCAGGATATGCCATCACTTGTTCGAGCCAATTCACAAAATGTCCGATCATTCGTGCTATGCTGGACGGATTAAATAAGTCTGTATTGTAGCCAAATGAAATCGTCAACGAGTGCTCGGAATTGACTTCTATGGAAATGGACAAATCAAATTTGGCGACCTTAATGGTGCTTTTCACTGGCTCAATTTTTCGATTTGGCCATTGCTTTAGGTTTCTCAGATGGGTTTGCATCGTAAAAATCGTTTGGAAGATTGGAGAATAGCTTGCATTTCGCTCTGGCTGAAGGACCTCTACTATTTTTTCAAAGGGCACATCCTGATTTTCTTGCCCGCGCAATGTTTTTTCTTTTACTTGGGCGACCAATTGCCTGAAGCTTGGATTGTCTTCGACGTTCACTCTGTAAACTAGCGTGTTTACAAAGCACCCGATTAACCCTTCCATTTCTTTTTGCGTGCGATTCGCAACCGGGCTTCCTACTAAAATATCTGTTTGTCCGGTATAGCGAGAGAGAAAGCCTTGATAGGCAGCCAGTAATGTCATGAACAGCGAAGCACCCTCTTGCTTGCTGAAAGCTTTTAGTTTTTCTAGTAATGGAGCTTCCAAATCGATATGCTGCATGTCCCCTGCATACGTTTGAATCGCTGGCCGTGGACGGTCGAATGGCAACTGAAGCACTGTGAGCTCGTCTGCAAGTTCACTTTCCCAATACGCCACTTGCTCTTTCATCGTCTCATCCGATAGCCATTGTCTTTGCCACACAGCAAAGTCCCCGTATTGAATGGATAACGGTGGCAGATCGGCAGGCGTTCCGCTGACTGCTTCTTCATAAAAGGCCATCCACTCGTCCAGCAAGATATCCTCTGACCAGCCATCGAAAACAATATGATGGACGGTACAAAGCAGTACATACTCCGATTCATCCTGCTTAATCAGCTCGGCTTCAATCAACGGTCCTTGACTCAAGTCAAATACGCGATCAGCACTCCGTTGAATATAATGCTGGACCTGCTGTTCTCTTTCATCCGCGGAGAGACTGCTTACATCTATGACAGGTAATGCTCTTGCTTGATGCGGCTTAATGAGCTGAACAGGGACGCCATTTTGTTTTGCGAATACGGTACGAAGCATTTCATGACGTTCAATTAATTGGTTCAATCCTTTTTCTAATCCGGCAACATCCCATGAACCACTTAAACGCCATACATAAGGAATGTTATAGACGTTGCTTCCTGGCTCCAGTTGGTCAAAAAACCACAACCGCTGCTGCGCAAAAGATAAGGGGATTGGTTCCGTTCTATCCACTTGCAGGAGCGCAGGCAGTTGAACCATTTTCTCGCCTTGTCGCAATTCGGTTAGCCGCTTAGCCAAGCTCTCAATGGTCGGGCAATCAAAGATCGCTCGGAGAGGCACATGTTGACCAAACACTTCTCGTATGCGCGATACAACCTGTGTTGCCAACAGGGAATGCCCGCCTAATTCAAAGAACGAATCAAATACCCCTATTTGGTTTACTCTTAAAATTTCACTCCATATGAGTGCAAGCAATTCTTCTGTTGAGTTTCGCGGCGCTGTGTAGTGCTGGCTTACGTTGTAGATCTCAGGCAGTGGCAATGCTTTACGATCCAATTTGCCACTCGATGTGAGCGGCATTTCCCCCACCCGCACAAAATGAGAAGGAATCATATAAGACGGTAACTGTTTTTGCAAATGGCTTTTTAACGTCTCGATCTCTGATGCCCCACTGAAATAAGCGATTAATCGTTTATCCCCTGGCTCATATTCATGGGCAATGACGGCAACTTCTCCTGCCCCTTGCTGCTTCCTCATAACCGCTTCGATTTCACCTAATTCAATCCGATAACCGCGAATTTTCACTTGATTATCCATACGGCCGATGTACTCAATATTGCCGTCTGGCATCCACCTCGCGTAGTCACCTGTCTTGTATAGCCTTTCAGATGGATTGCCAAAAGGATTCGGGACAAAACGTTCAGCTGTTAACTCAGGCTTTCCGATATACCCTCGTGCAAGACCAATGCCCCCAATAACCAATTCGCCCATCACGCCTATTGGTTGCAGGTCCCCTTCCTTATTGAGGATATAAGCTTGAATATTATCCATAGGCTTACCAATAGGGATTACCTTGCTATCTGCCTGGCAATCATAGTAGGTCACTTCAATGGTCGTTTCCGTAGGACCATACAGATTAATAAGCGTCGTATGGTTTCGTTGCCCGATTAATCGATGAAAACGTTGAACCTGTTCCGTACTCAGAGCTTCCCCTGTCGTATAAACTCGCTGTAATGTTTTTATTTCCTCTACGCAATCCACATTTTCCAAATGGTCTAAAAAGATGCTGAGCATAGATGGAACAAAATGAATGTAAGTGACTTGGTGCTGGGCAACCGTTTTGACAATAACCTCCGGGTCTTTCTCTGCATGGGGAGCGAGGAAACAAAGTTTGCTGCCCGTGAAAAACCATAGGATTAATTCCGTTACCGAAACATCAAAGCAATAGGGAGTCTTTTGCAAGATGGTGTCATGCTCGTTCATGGGGTAGCGATGGACCATCCAGTTCATCCGATTGACAACGGAGCAATGTTCGATCATGACTCCTTTTGGTGTCCCCGTCGAACCTGAGGTATAGATGACGTACGCCAAATTTTTCGAATGGGCAACAGACTCCAGATTCTCGCATTCTACATCCTGATCCGGCCTATTCTCTTCCAATAACAGGACAGGTCCATTGAAGTCGATCGCTGTCTTGAATTTCTCTTGCATGACGACGACCTTCGTATCGCTATCCCGAAGAATATAGGCCAATCTTTCTTTCGGAGCCGCTGTGTCCATTGGCATATACGCGCCACCCGCTTTTAGAATGGCAAGAATACCAATCATCATGTCGCAAGAACGCTCACTCATTAGACCTACTAATGTATCCGGCTTCACTCCCAGATCTCGCAATTTGCTTGCCAGGAAGTTTGCCCTGGTGTTTATCTGCCTGTAGGTCCATTGTTCGTTGCCGAATACAACCGCCATTCGCTCTGGCGTCCGGGCAGCTTGCTCCTCGAAGATTTGATGGAGCGTTTTCTGATCCTCAAACACAACCTCCGTGTCATTCCACTCTTGGAGGATTTGGGTCTGTTCAGAAGCGGTCAGCATAGGCATGGAATGCAACGTCCGGTCACTATGCGTAAGAACGCTTTTCAGCAACTCAATATAATGCGCAAACATGCGGCGCATAGTAACTTCGTCATACAAATCCGTATTGTATTCCCAGTCAAGGCTTATACTTCCGTATTCATCCTTTGTTAAAAGGGAAGAAGAGAGCTCCTCGTGATTCGTCACTACGACGTTGATATCAAATTTGGCCGATCCGTTGCTAATGCCTTCGGTGAGTTGAATATTCAGATTGGATACGGGTAAATGAGTAACTTTTGCATCCTGGAAACTAAACATGACTTGGAATAGAGGGTTACGACTTTGATCGCGCTTCAGTTTTAAGGCATCGACTACTTGATCAAAAGGAATCTCTTGATTCTCGTACGCTTCCAAGGCTGACCTCTTCACATCTTGCAATATATCCCGGAACGTCATATTTTCGGTAAATTGCTGACGGATCACAATATTGTTGACAAACATCCCGATCAATTCTTCCGTGTCCTTCCAGCGGCGATTCGCGATACCCGAGCCTACAATAATGTCTTCTTGATTCGAATAACGATGGAGCAAGGTTTGAAACGCAGACATCATGACCATGAATAAGGTCGTGTTTGTTTTCATGCAGTAATTACGCAATTGAAGATACAGTTCTTCCGGTATTAATTGGGTAAACATATTCCCGTGAAAGGTTTGATTGACTGGTCGTGGCCTGTCAGTGGGCAGTTCCAGAACCCCATTTGCCCCTTGCAATAGATTCTTCCAGTACGTTAACTGCTTGTTTTCCTTGCCGCGCTTAAACAGCTCATTTTGCCATACGCAATAGTCTGCGAATTGAATCGGCAACTCAGCCAGTGGAGATGGTTTTTTTTCAAGATAGGCACTGTACAACGTAAACAGTTCTTTTAAAAATTTGCGGAATGACCATCCATCATGAATCAGATGATGCTCCACAAACAAAATGACAGACTCCCACTCAGAAATCTTATAAACAATCCATCGTGCCAATGGTAGCTGCGCGATATCAATCGGATTTTTGATCTCCATTTGGATCAATCTTTGGACTTCAGCGGCACGATCACTCTCAGGTAAGTGCGAGACATCTATAACAGGCAGTTCCACATCGAACGGTTCATAGATCACCTGATACGGTTGTCCATTTTTCTCGTGAAAAACGGTTCGGAATATTTCATGCCTGCGCACAATCTCCGCAAAACACTTATTGAGTATGGGGAGCTCCAGCATCCCACGTACTTTCATTGTGGCTTGAAAAATATAAGCCAAATTATTCGCGCTTAACTGCTCTAAAAACCATACTCTTTCTTGCGAGTAAGAAAGCGGCAATTCTCGATCTCGTGATACCCTTTTGATGGCAGGGAATGCATCCACTGCGTTTACCTCATCTGCGGCAATTACGATCGGCACGATGCTCCGAATCGTCGGATATGCAAACAGAGCAGACAACGGAATTTCTTTCTTGAAAAGAGCACGGATTCTGGCAATAACCTGAGTCCCCAACAGCGAATGTCCGCCTAATTCAAAGAAATTATCCTCGACTCCAATCTCATCGTATCCAAACAAATCCATCCAAATGTCCAAGAGCTTCGTTTCCCATTCTGTTTCCGGTTTTACATATTCCGTCGAAACATGCGGGCGACTATTGCCTACCTCTGGCAGTGATGTAAGATCAATTTTTCCACTAGGAGTAAGTGGGAAAACATCCATTTTCACAAAGTAAGCCGGAACCATGAACTCTGGAAGCTGAGCCTTCAGATAATCGCGCCATTCTGTTACCGTTCCAGACCCTATTACATAAGCGATCAGCTTGTTATTTTCATAGGCGTCTTTTTTCGCCACAATGATTGCTTGCTCCACAGTCGAATGATTGCCCAAAGTGACTTCAATTTCTTCCAGCTCAATTCTGTACCCTCTCACTTTTACCTGGTTGTCATTCCGCCCGATATACTCCAGGTTTCCGTCTGCCATGTACCGAACCAAATCACCCGTTCGATACAAACGCGAGTCTGCTCCTGAACAATATGGGTTGGAAATAAAGCGTTCCTTTGTCAATTCAGGACGATTTAAGTAACCTCTTGCTACGCCTGATCCGCCGACATACAGTTCTCCGGCAACTCCGACAGGTTGAATTTGCAATTGCTCGTTCAACACGTATAACTGTGTATTGGCATTCGCTTTTCCAATGGGTATTTGCGTGTGCTTTTCATCTGAATGGCATTTGAAGCTGGCAACCTCGACTGTCGTCTCTGTCGGCCCATACGTGTTGTATAAGGTTGTACCATGCGGAATGGTCAATAGATCGATACACTTCGTAACGACATGAGGTGGAAGCACTTCCCCTCCAACTGTGACGTATTTCAAGGAGGATAATGCAGAAGAAGAACCATGATTTTCAATATAATCCAAGACGGCTTTCAACATAGACGGCACAAACTCAAGATGGGTAATTTCATACGTCTCGACTGCTTTCGCAAGCAAGGCGGGGTCTTTCTCATCGTTGTTCGGGAGGATGTACAGGCTAGCACCTTTCAGCATCCACCAAAAGAGTTCCCAAACAGATGCATCAAAGGAAACAGACGTTTTTTGCAAAAGCCTGTCTGTATGTAAAAGCGGACTACGACTCTCCAACGTTTGAAGAAAATTCATAACGGAATGATGCTCAATCATTACCCCCTTGGGATTTCCTGTCGAACCGGAAGTATAAATGACATAAGCAAGATTGTGGCCGTTTACTTCGATTGCAGGGGGTTCCGTGCTTTCATTCGACAAAATTTTGCAATAATCCGATAATTTAACCGTTTTTATTCCGTCAGGCACTTTCGTCGCGGACGCTTCATCCGCAATCACTACTTGTAAAGCAGCATCCTCCATAATATAGTGGAGTCTTTGAACAGGATAAGCAGGATCGATTGGTACATAAGCGCCTCCTGCTTTCAACACACCTAATATGCTCACGATCATTTCAATAGACCGCTCTTGGCATATTCCCACCAGTACTTCACTCGTTACCCCAATCTTTCGGAGGTAATTCGCTAATTGATTGGAGCGGATCTCCAATTGCCTATAGGTCATCTTCTCTTGCTTAAAAACGAGCGCAATGGCATCGGGATTCCGACTGGCCTGGAAACCAAAGGCAGTCAAGATTGTGTCAGGAACATTCGTGGGTTCATCATTCCTGCACCACTCGTCCACCAGTTCTCTCTCTTGGTTTTGGGTGATCAATCGCAATAAATCAATAGGAGTTTCGACATTAGCAATTACATGTTCGATCCAGTTACAAAAGTTCTCGATCATTCGTCGTATCGTTTGTTGGGTAAACAGGAAGGAATTATATGTAAATGTGATACGCATTCCCTCGGCCTCTTCGACATCAACACGCAGCTCTACATTTGCTATTTGGGAATCGACAAAAAGTCTGTTATCCTCATCCCCGGCTTTTCCCACTCTGAAAAAGGTATGAAATAATTTCGTAGTTTCACAGCTACTAGCAAGCTTCTCTTCCGTCAGATTCTCTTTGACCTCGTTCAACAGCTGCTTAAAGCTCGGCGTTCCACCAACAATCACACGACTTGCAAAAAAAGCAGAGCTTTCATCCGCTATGGCACCAATCCGAATGTCGTTTTGCCCCGTATATCTGTAAAGATAGCTATGGTAGGCAGCCAAAAATAGTGTAAACATGTCAGTCTCTTCTTCCACGCAAAGGAATCTTGCTTTTTCCCCAACCGTTTTTGACAGATCAATCGATTGCGTCTCTTCCGCATAACGAGCATTCTTAAGTCTGGGGACATCAAACGGAAGCTGCAGCAATGGCGCCCCTTCTGCCAATTCTGAAAGCCACTGATTCACATGATCTTTCATGGTCATGGTTATCCTCCCTTTTTGAGCTTGATAATGAAAGAGAAACCCTCTAAAATCATGAAGTTCCTCACCCGCTTTTGCTTGATCAGACTTTTAAAATGGATATAGGTCGGTAAGCCTCCCCCTCCTTTACAAAGTAGGCGTTGACTCATCGAATCGTCCACGATAAAGACTGGACACCCGATTGGTTAAGGTGAAGCAAGTAAGCAGCGTCAAAAAAGGCCAATATATACAAATGAAAAAGGGAAAACCAGAGGAATAGTTGACCGAACAAACATGTTGTTTCTAAATTTTATAGAGCATGTTCAAAGCGGCTACAAACGAGATGTGAAAAGGAAGGTAACTGAATTGAATTGCTATGAATTCGCGAAAAAAGTGGAGTAGTGTTTTGAATACTGTTGAGTATGAAACACCTATGCAGGAAAGCCTTGCAATGGAATGGTGAATTGTTCTTTCGAATCGTGGGAAGGCAGCTTCAGATTCTACTAGGAAGAGGGGAATTTCTGGAACAATTACCTATTAAGAGCGTAAAATGTAATAGATTACCATTTAATGGCATTATATCATATCTGAATTTTATGTCAAATCATAGCGTAGACATTTGTTTATTATAAAACAAAAATAGACATGTTTACCTTCTCGGGTAGGCTGGTGTAGAAATTGATCGATACCTGAGAAGGTTGAACATGTCTATTTTTCTTTGTAGAAATTTGCTTACTCCATACATAAAATCATTAACCTTGAAAAAGGGTATACCCTCCTACCACTATCGAGACTGCAATTAAAATACCGAAGTACCACTTCGCAAACCGAAAACTGAACCACGAGCCTTCCCACCATAAAATTCCAAAGAAAATAGCCCCAATCATCATGCTAGTGACAAAAGCAATGAATGCATTTTCCATAGTTCTTCACCTTTGAAAACAGAATGGAAAAGAGGCTGCCCTCCACGGTTGATCGAGCAGCCCCTTTTCATTTACCAGACCGTAATCTTAATCGTAATGGTCTCGCCGCCGTATTCCACTGTAATCGTTGTTTTACCAGATTCCAGTGCGGTCACGACACCATTTTCTACAGTCGCAATCTCAGGATCTTCCACTGTCCATTCGGCATCCTTGGTGACGATCTCCTCGTATCTATTTTCATAGACCGCATACAGGACGATCTCTCCAGTATTGTCTGCATTCAAGCGCAGCGAAGAGCGCGATACTCGCAAATCTTTCACTTTCTTTTCTTCTACCACGAGCACACGATTGGTTACCTTTTTACCGCCATATTTCGCAGTAATGACAGCCTTCCCTTCAGCCAGTGCTGTCACTTTTCCCTCTTTTGTTACTTCGACGACCTCTTCGTCGCTTGAGGACCAAGTTGCTTTTTCTGTCACCTCTTCGGTGTTTTTGTCACTGAAGACGGCTGTCAGCGTTAGCTGCTTCTCGTCATCGATCTCCAGCACCAAATCCTTGAAGGAGGTCGTCAAAGAACGAATGGTTTTCTTAGAAACCGTCACCGGAATCTCCAGTTCCTCGCCCATATAACGAACGGTAACGATGTCTTCTCCCTCTGCTTTGCCTGCCGTAATGCGGCCCTGCTTGACGGTAACCAACCCGGTTTTCGTGTCGTATTCCACATTTTTGTCTCGCGTGATGTCTTTGCGTTTTTTGCCTTCTACCTTATAGAGTCGTAAGGTTGTGGTTACTCTTGGTTTCATCCAGAAGGACGGCTCGTCTGTTTCCAACTGGAAGGTGGCTATTTCCTTAACGGTTACTTCCACCGAATCGGTTTTGTTCCCGTCTACGGTCGTCACTGTAATCGTCGCAGTCCCAGGAGCTACTGCCTTGATCTTGCCCTCCTCATCTACCTCGACGATCTCAGAGTCGCTGCTTTCCCACTTGACTCGTTTGTTGGTGGCATTCGTTGGTTTTACAGTGGCTCGAAGGCTTTCTGTATCGCCAACACGCAGCGTCAACTCCTCTTCTTCTAACTCAACTCCGGTGACCGGCTCTCCTGTTGATGGATTCGGCACATTCGGCACATATAGCTCAATGGAATCATCCAGATCGACGGTGTTTCCTGCCTGATCGCGAAGCTGGATCAGAACCTTTTTCATCCCATCGCCATACGTCAAGCTCCACGGTACCGTTCCCGTCACTTTTTCCCAGCTGCTCCACTTGCCTTGTTCATTGGAGATACGCATCTCGACATCTCCCAAATTGTCCGTGGCAGTAACATGCAGTCTCACGCTGGTCGAGTTGGTTAGACGATCATCATTGTTGATGACGAACGTGCCCGTTGGTGCTGTTTTATCCAAAGTAAACGTGATCTTGGTTTCGTTTCCGGAAGTATCTACGACCCGCAGCTCATGCTTGCCTTCACTTGTTACCTGGTCGCCACTTGTGAACGGAGCACTGTTTAACGTCGCGGTTCCTTCGGTGAATGTGATGGTCACATCATCTTTGTAAATGCCTTTGTCCTCGACTCCTGTAACCACTGGTGCATCTGCATCCAGCTCGATCGTATCGGAAACGGTTGTGATGTGCCCTGCCCTGTCTGTGATCTGCATCTCGACAGTCTTGGTTCCATCACCGGACTTCAACTGCCATGCTTTGGTCGCAGTTGCTGCCTCCCAATCGCTCCAGTCGTTGTCACCATTGGCGAAGCGGATCTGTACATCACTGGTACTGTCGTTCGCTGTGATCGTGAGCGTAATATCACGAGACTTGGTGTGGTTGTCTCCGTTATTGATCGTGATGGATCCAGTCGGCGCCAACACATCCAGTACAATCGTATCACTTAGCTTTGTGACGTTCCCCGCTTTGTCCCGCAGCTTGACATAAACCGTTTTGGTGCCGTTTGTGCTGCCATCAGCCAGCTTCCATGCTTTTGACTCCGCGAAACGCTCCCACGTGCCCGAATTGTCATCCGCGTTAGAGATAACCATTTCGATGTCGTCTGTTTTTCCTGACGCAGTGAGTTGCAGCGTAACATCTACTGTTTTCGCAAATTCGGCTCTGTTATCGATGCTGAGCGTTCCAGTCGGTGGCGTTTTATCCAACATGAAACGAATCGTCGTGCGATTTTGTGCATCATCTATGACGACCAACTCATACGATCCTTCCACAGTGACGACAGAACCGCTCGTAAACGGATTGCCATTCAGTAATGCTGTTCCCTCATTGAAGGTAATTGTTACGTCACTCGCATAGACACCATCCTGGACGACTCCTGTGACGACTGGTCCAGCGGAATCCAGCGTGATTTGCTTTTGAAGGGCCAATTGGTTTCCAGCCGGATCTCTCAGCTCCAGATAAACCATTTTGGTTCCATCAATACCGCTCAGCTCCCATGGAACGTCGCCTTTTGTCGGCGCGGTTTTCCAATCGCTCCACGTCAGGTTGTCATTCGACAAGCGCATTTCCACACCATGAGCATCAGCCGACTCCACACTCAACGTAACTTTGCTCATGTTGGTATACGACTGACCTTGATTGATCTCAAAAGCACCCGTAGGGCTGGTCATATCGAGTGTGATCTCATCGGTAAAGCTGGCAATATTCCCTGCTTTGTCCCTTACTTCCATGGAAACCGACTTGGTTCCGTCTCCAGTCGACAAGGACCATGCCTTTGTTGGCGTCAGCGCTTCCCAAGAAGTCCAATTGGCTGGATCACTCGCATCATGGGAAAAGCGCATCTGTAGTTCATTGCTGAAATCGGTAACAGCAATTTGTAATGTGGTTGCCAGTGTATTGGTATAATTGGCGTCACCATTGATCTTGAGACTGCCTGACGGCTTCGTTTGATCAATCGAAAATGCAAGCGTTGTTGTATTGCCCGCTTCATCCGTGACAATTAGCGTATAAGCGCCATCGTCATTGACGATTTCTCCGTCAGCTATCGGCTTTCCGTTCAAGGTCGCCTTTCCTTCGTTGAAGCTGATCGTAACACTCTGATTGTACAGCTTGTTGTTCTCTACCCCTGTGACAACAGGTGCAACCGTGTCGAGTGTAATCGTTGCCTGTAAATCATGTGTGTTGCCAGCTTCGTCGATCAACTGTACATAGACCGTTTTTTGTCCATCTCCATTTGTTAGTTTCCAAGCCTTGGTCGTCGCAACATCCTCTGGCGAACTCCAGCTGATGTTATCGTTGGACAGCTTCATTTTCACCTTGCTGGTAGCGTCAGTGGCATCGATTTGCAAAGTGACATCCTGATTATTCGCATGGGTGGCTCCGTTATTGATCGCAAGAGTTCCAGTAGGCGCGGTTTTATCCAGGGAAAAGTTTACCGTAGTTGTATTCCCCGCTGTGTCCGTCACTACCAGCGTGTACTTGCCCTCCACACTCACCTTTGTGCCGCTGGCAAAAGGAGCACCATTCAATGTTGCTGTGCCATCGTCGAAGACAGGGGTGACATCTGCCGTGTAGAAGCTGCCATTCGCAACCCCCGTCACAACAGGTGGTGTTTTGTCTAACACGATGGTATCCGATGTCGTAAACAGATTCCCTGCACCATCACGGAACCTCGCATAGACCGTTTTTTGTCCATCTCCACTCGCCAAGTTCCATTCCAGCTTGTTGTTGACTGGGACAGGTATCCAACTGCCTGTAAAGTTGTTATCATTCGACAACATCACTTCTACCGGGCCGTTCGCATCGCTTCCCTGTATGGTAAGCTCTACCTTTTCTGATGAAGTGGCTTCGTTCCCATTATTGATCTCGATGGTCCCTGCCGGAGGCGTCGTATCCAGCACAATGCTATCCTCCGCTTGCAGGACAGTTCCTGTTCCGTCACGCAGCTCCATGAAGACCGTTTTGGTCCCTTCGCCTGTTGTGAGAGTCCACGTTACAGGTGTCCCTAACGAGTTCCATTCGCTCCAAGGACCACCTTCCACATTCGTCAAACGGTACTCGGGCTTGGCCGCGTCAGGGTCATCATGGCTCATGGTGAGCGTCACATTTGCTGAACTCGTAATCGCGGAACCGCCATTGATGGTAACCGTCGCTGTCGTAGGTGGTTCATTTACATCTGTCACCTGGATGGTCATCACCTTGGTAAAGAAATTGCCAGCCAAGTCTGTTGCGGTTATCGGTACAGAGTAAGTTGACTTCGTTTCAAAATCAAATTTTTCCGTTGCCTTCAGTTGATTTCCCTCAACAGTAAATGGCAACGTATTGTTTAGAATGCTAAACGTAACGGTTTCCCCTTGATCAGGATCTACTGCCGAAAGCGTACCAACTACCGCTCCTATTTGATTGTTTTCAGGAATCGAATTGGACGATAAGAGGATATCGGTTGGTGGAGTGTTAGCAGCATAAGTGATTTCCAACTGAGAAGCGTAGCTACTATTTCTTTTGTCGTAGAAAACGATTTGAGGCTGATACAAAAGGGGAACAGGTGGCGCTGTTTGTCGTCCTCTTAAAACAAAGGTAGCTTTTTTGTCTGGAATCTGGCTCTTAACAAAGCTGGTTACATCAAACGATTTCCACCCTGTGAAATTACTCGGTAGCATCTCATTTGTTATGATTCTTTCATGATGCATAGGTAGCGTCATCGTAGCATCATCGTTCCAACTGTCATCAGACGAGCCCCATAAATCAATAAAGGGCATATCTCCGCCTGTTGATTCTACCTTATGCACATAAATTCTTAGTTTAGCGGACTCAATTTTCATCTCACTTTTCACGCCGCTCAGGTCAAAACGTAGAGCAGTATTCGCAGCCCCATAATCCATGCTACTGTCTCGCGCATAGCCGACAATCAACGCGTTCGGAATCATTTCATATGGCAAACCTTCTGGATAGCCACCAGACGCATCCACGATCTTGTTTGCCTCTACTCGAATCACATCTGTAATAGCTGCATTCACTTTTTCATAAATAAACACAGGTTGGACAATTGCAAACAGCAAAATAAATACCAACAGACGAGCCATCATTCTTTTCATCAATAACACTGTCCTCCTTCCTTCTTCATTTGAACTCCTCCTACTGTCGACACACTCCCCCAGCAAAACATCTAGGTGAAACAAAAATATGGTAACAACAGTCTTTTGCAAAAAATACTAACTAAAGTTATGTCTTTGCGTGATTGTTTTCTTCCCAACAAAAAACCCCACCGTATAGGCGGGGTTGATTCTAATGGTCGATCTCACTTTCTCTTAATCTGACGATGGCTTGTGCCCGATTTTTTACCTGGAGCTTGCTAAAAATTTGATGCACATGCCCTTTTACCGTCCCTAGTGTGAGATGTAGCTTGTCCGCAATCTCGGAATTGGACAATCCTTCACCGATCAGTGCCAGCACTTCCGACTCTCTTTCCGTCAATTTTTCCAAGGAAGGGGATACCCGGATTTGAATATCAAGCGTGGGAAATTCCTTCTCCACACTTTTGAGCAGCATCGAAAGATAAGCCATCTCTTGTTTGGATACATTTTTGCTTTTATAGAGCGAATAGAGCATTTTGGCAACAGCAGGGCCTTCATCCAAAAAAGTACGTACATAGCCTTCTGGCGCGGCTAACGTCACCGCCAAGCGCATACACTCCATAGCTTCATGCTGCTGTTTTGGGATCATGTAAGCTTGGCTGAGCAGAAGAAAGGCTTCAATCCGACTCCCGAGCCGATCCTTTATTTCCGCCTCGTGCTTTAAGCTGGTTAGCAGCATGATGGCTGCACTGTCGTTTTTTAAATAGATGTATACCCGGGCCAGCGTCATGCGCTCAAATTCATGCCGGGAAGCGACAATATCTACATTCATTTTGGTATAAGACTCGGCCCATTTTTCTATTTCTTCCCGGCGATTTTCTTCGATCCATAATCGGACGCGAAATGTTTCTACAAAAGACATCCAATGAGGAGGTGCATCATGCTGACGGCAAAGCGAAGTGATTTCCTCCATAGCCAGCCACATCTCTTCGTTACGGTGCTCTGCTTTTCTCCATCGAGCCAAAGTCAGATACACAGGGACCAATACACCAAAGTTCAATGAGATCGTGCCTAACTGGATTGCACGAGGTACGAAATATTTCAACTGCTCAAAATCATTTTGCTCATAATAAAGCTCACCCAAAACGATAGAACCGTAGGCCAATATCCCAAGACCACTGTGCTTCCAGATCGCCCTTAGTTTTGGATAGTATTCATTCACGTTGGACAAATATCCGCTCAAAGCCACGCGACTGCGCAGGACGTACGGCTCATCCGAATTCAGTTCAATGCCGACGATGAAGTAGCGGCTGAATTTTGGCTTCATTTGAACCGATTCTTCCATATATTTGAGGGAAAGGTCTACATTTCCCCGCATCACTTCGATATATCCCCGAAGCACACACATTTCTACTCGGCAGTCGTCAAAGCTCCCATGATTGATCTGTGTTGCTTCGTCAGCCAATTGAAGGAGGATTCCCGCCTGATCAATTTCGTTGGACACAGCATGCAGCCAGGCAAAAGCCATGCACAGCTCGGGGTTGCTTTCCAACCAGAACTTATCAAAGTATCTCATCCATCTACGCAGTGTAATATTTTCGTACTGCTTCAACATCCACGGCGCATGTGCGACGATCAAACGGCTCGCCCGGTTCCAGTCCTTTCCGAGAAACGCATGCTCAGTCGCCTCCATGATCCACCCGTGACTTTCAAACCAACAGCTTGCAGAGATATGTAGAGCAGGAAGTAGATCGTTATATGTTTTCCTTACATGAGAAAGCAGGAGGTCTGCGAATAAATGGTGATAACGATACCACTCATTTACGCCATCCAGCGCGATGACAAATGAATTCGTTCTCTCCAGCATACGAAGGATGTCGTGAGCGTCCGACTCTCCGGTAACGGCTGCGCATAGATCTCCTGTCAGACGCGGTAATATGGACGTTTTCAACAAAAACATCTGTACCTTTTCTGGAAGCCGTTTCAATACTTCTTCCGTCAAATAATCCCCAACATACTTGTCATTACCGGAAAATTGATGAATGACCTTAGAAGCTTCGGGCTTTCCTTGCATGGACAACGCTGCTAACTGCAAACCGGCCACCCATCCCTCCGTTCGTTTGCTTAGCAAGCCAATGTCTTGTTCGGACAAACGCAGACCCAGTTGCTCCCGAAATAAGCGCTGGCACTCTTCCGCATTGAACCGAAGAGTGTCTGAGCCCAGTTGCTTCAACTGTTTCCGAACGCGTAGACGGTGCAGGGCAAAAGGAGGTTCCTCCCTCGTAATTAGGACGACATGCATATAGAAGAAAGCATGCTGGATCAGTGTCTGCAATCCTTCATGAATCGAAGGCTCCTTTATGAGATGGTAATCGTCCAATACCAGATAAAAATCACATTCAAACCTCGCAATTTCTTCGAGTAGCACGGACATCAACTGCTCAGCAGAAGCCGTATACTGTGGGTGAACCACCGAGGAAGATTCTTTGCCCAAGCCTTCCTGTGCCCTATCAATTGCCCTAGCAAAATATCGCCAAAAGCGCACGGGATCATTATCGGATTCATCCAGAGAGATCCAACCGGTCGGTTTGCCGGAATTTTGCGTCCATTGACTGACTGCTGTCGTTTTACCGAAACCGGCTGGCGCGCACACGAGAATCAATCTCGCAGCGCCCGCGTCATCGATTTCTTTTAATATCTGATGCCGAAGTAACAAGTCCGAACCATACTTCGGAACATGAAGCTTGGTTGCGATAAGTGGACTGTACGTTAATAAATCCATACGCATCTCCTACCTAGAAGTAAAATGACATTCATGAAGGAAACATGGAAAGTAGCCTTGCTATCGATGACCTGAAGCGCAATGAGGTTGGCTAACGGGGGAAAAAGAGTTCATATAAAGATAGGAAATATTGCTCAGATTAAAGATACAGCAAACTCGCTCCTGCGTGGGTATTTTTTTTATGAACGTTGCATCCAAACAGAGAAAAACCCGACGGTTGCAGATGTCAGGTTTACTTTGCGTCATCTAATCATTCGGTTGATTCGTCTGGCTTCTATCGCGACTTTTTTACTGTAGAGCCTTTTATCCTGTTTGAGTTGCAGCACTTTGGCACACTGATGCGCCTTTCTCAAAACATTACTGCTGTAGTTGTTTGTCGATTTCAACATCTGGTCGCCCCAGCGGTACGCTTCTCTAGCCAAAGACTCGTTGCTATCCTTCGCCTTCAAGCAAATATCCAACAAGATCTCGCTCAAGCGTCTGCCCAAACCGGTTCTCTTCCAAGAGGAGAAGAGCTTGAGCTCTGGTTCGCACTGCTTGACGCTGGCAAAAGCCTGAATCCAGTCCTGCTTGAGCAAATGGATTTCGGCAATTCTTAACCAAAGGGATACTTTGTCAAACAAATCTTCCTGTTCCGGAAGATCCTGTGTGAGATAGTGAAGTGCCTTGTCGTACTCTTCCAATTGTTTTGCCTGATGATAAAGCAGAGAATAATTCTTTTTGTCAGAGCCGAGCTGCTCCTCTAGCTTCCCAAATAATTTCCTGGCTTCTGCCATGTTACCAAAATCGCTTGCTCTGTCCATTAACGTAATCAAAGACTCATCCTCAAGATTGGCAGGGTAATCCCTAGCCTTGGATTGAAACCATCGCTCCATATGTTCAGCCGTATACATCGTCTCCAGCTCCTCTTTCTTATCCTGAAAGAAAGAGCTGATTCGGTACAAACCGTTCTCTTCGATATACGTGATCGCCTCTTCAATCCCCGCCGAAATGATATACTCGGTGTCGAAGCCATAGTAGGTATCAAAATTGCTTAATTTTGCCTGCACAAACAATGGAATATGGTTAACATCCTTACACTTCGCCAACAAATAAGCCACGATGTCCATGGATTCATGTAATCCCTGATACGGATGGGACTTATGCAGCTCAATCTCTTGGCTCATCAAATAGTACAGGAGCTCCTTGTCTGCTTCTGTCACAGTCTGATCGTATTGTAACTGAACGATCAGTGCGTATCTTTTCAGCCCATTTTTGTCATAACCGTATGCATCCTTACATTTGCTGTATGCAAAAGAGTCCCAAAGATCTTTGGAATGTTTGATCAATGACAATTGCTCGGGTATTTGGTGGATTTCCATATGCTATTCTCCTTTCCCTGAATAGGATAGCCGCGCGCGCTTATCTTTTCCCATTCTAATCGTATACAATTGACAATACAATTTTCAAAATGGTTAAATGTTATATGTTTACATTTTTTCAGGAGGTGCAAAAAATTGGAGCAACAACCACCATCACCATCAGTACCGACAGAGTTTTTTCCTCTTGCCCAACAAGAGTCACCCAAAAACATGGGGGATTTATCGAGATCGTACGACAAGGCAACGATTTTTTTTACAAGATGGGGAGCCCATATTCTGGATCATATTCTTCTCGCTTTTTTTCTAACCGGATTGCTCTCACTCGGGGGTTCCATTGATAAAGGCTCCAGCGGTCTCTTTTTCCTTTTCTTCATCCTAGCCGCCATTATCCTATGTTCTTATTATGTACTGTTAGAAGGACTAACTGGATATACGATCGGAAAATTCACTTTCCGCATCATTGCTGTCAATGCAGAAGGACGACCACCAGGATTATGGAAATCATTTATCCGTTCCCTCATTCGTCTATTTGAAGCAAATGCATTTCTTCTAGGCGGGTTGCCAGCTGGTATCAGTGTGTTGGCTACCGACAAAAGACAACGGTTAGGCGACCTGGCAGCGAATACATACGTCGTTAAAGTGAAGGATCTAAACAACGTCAGCAAAAGGCAAACAACCGTACTCGCTGTTGTCTTTTCCATCGTAGCCGTTTTATCTATCATTAGTATGATTTTTGGGATCATCAATTTCGCATCAAGAACGCCTACTGAAGAAATTTTCTATAGCAAGGATAAAAAGTTTCAAATAACAGCCTCTTCGGATTGGCGCAAGGATTCGGCCCTTCACGATGAGGCAGGTATAGAAATCTCCAATCGTATTAGCGAAAAATATGTAGTGGTACTGTCAGAATCGAAACAGGATCTAGACAGTTCATTCACGCTTCAAGATTATGCCCAAGTCATTGAAAGCAACATTCAAGAGGCAGCAGAAAATTTATCCATAGATAAACCGATTCGTACTGTAGTTGACAACCAGGTGGCCATCCAATTTATTGCCAAAGGCGACGTAGGCGGCATTAAGCTCGCTTATATTGTGACATTGGTCGAAACGCCTACACATTTTCATCAAATCATGGCTTGGACAAAACAAAGTAGGTTTGCGTCCCTCAAGCAAGAACTGCAAAAAGTCAGTGGAAGTTTTCGCGAGGTAAAATAGCGACAGAACACAGAAGCCACCTTCATCAGGTGGCTTCTTCCCGGTAATCAGAATGCAACTTTCAGTTTTTATTTGTCTCGCGCTACTTCTCTATCGGCTCTTTATCACTAGCCTTTTTGTCAGCTATTTGATTCCTCCATGAAGGTTCTGCTCCCATCAAGTGCCGTACAAAATACTCCATTTTTCTGCGGATAAAGTACGGATCCAAAGAAAATCCGTGATGTCGGTTGGGTAAAATCAACATGTCAAAATCTTTATCCGCTTTAACCAATGCATCCGCCATCCGAATCGTTTGGGAAGGATGCACATTTTCATCCATATCGCCACTCACGAGCAAGAGCTTTCCTTGCAGATTCGCTGCTAGACGAGCATTGTCTTGATCTCTGTACAGGACCGGATCATACAAGCCTTGATAGCGTTCTGCCCATGCTGCTATATACAGCCGTTGATCATGATTTCCACACGCGGAAACAGCAACCTTGTAACAGTCAGGAAATGAGAGCATGGCCCTTGTCGAAGCGTAGCCTCCCCCTGACGATCCCCAGATGCCTACCCGGTCAACATCCACATACGGGTAGCGCTCAGCCAATTGCCTTACCGCTATCACATGGTCAATCAAGCCTCCTGCTTCCTCCATTTTTCCGTTTGAGATGTCATGGAACGCTTTAGAACGATAAGGTGTTCCCATTCCATCTAGGATCATTACAATAAACCCCAACTGCGCCAATGACTGTCCACCACCCAGCAGGTCCTGGCTTCGGCCGCGATCGAGTGCGAAAGCTTTTGGTGTATTGATAATCTGTGGTCCCCCGTAAATGTAATCAACCACCGGATACTTGCGGGAAGGATCAAACGGGAATGGACGCAGCATCACCCCATAAAGATCGGTCACGCCGTCTCGTGCTTTGACGGTAATCCTTTCTGGCATTTGGTACCCCATCTCCAGCAGCATTTCCACATCAGCATACTCCAATTCGCGAATCAGGCTGCCATCTACCGAGCGAAGAACAGTTACTGGCGGCAAATCAACTCGCGAAAACGTATCGACGAAATACTTCAAATTGGGAGAAAACACAACATCATGCTCTGCATCTTCAGGCGTCAGCAACGACAACCCGGTTCCATCCAGACGAACGCGATACAGGTGTTGATAATAAGGATCGCGCCCTTCCTCACGCCCCCCTCCAGTGATATACACCCATCCCTGCTGCTCGTCCACTGCCAATAGCCTACGAACCGTCCAGGAACCCGATGTGATCGGATTGCAAATCTCTCCCGTTTTGCCATCACAATGGTAGAGGTGGCTCCATCCATCACGCTCTGAATGCCAGATAAACGAGCCATCCGCCAATAACCGAATATTCGGATTAGAATCGCCGAGATTATGCAGATCTTGGTTCAAAAACGTATCGCTATGTTCCCGCAGTAGCGTGCAAACCTCACCAGAGCAAGGATCCGCTACGGAAAAATCGACAGAACGGGCATCACGGGACATCCGGGTGATATAGATCTGTTTACTGTCGGATGACCATCCGGCCATTTGCATCCCCGGAGTGAGGGGGGAGACTGGACATGCCAGTAAAGGCTCACTTTCAATCCGGACTGTGTTTCGCCTTTCCAGATTACAGATGACCAGCTCTGCCAATGGTACGTGTTGATCGCCAACTAGTGGATAACGATACGAGTGCAGTACCGGTCTGACTCCTTCCCCTTTCGGAGCAGATTGGATCAGATGCATCTCGCGCACCTTTCTCTGGTCAAGCTTATGGGTCAGCAGCATCTTGGAATCTGGTGACCAAATAACCACTGGAGGAAGCTTAATGCCCTTCAATCGCTCCGCCACGGTCGAGAGCCTACATTCAGGTTGGGTTCCGTAATCATAGTAAGCCGTGCCGTCATGGGTTAGCCTGATACGCCTTCCGGTTTCTAGCGATCGAACATACAAGTTGTGATCATATACGAACGCCACCCATTTTCCATCTGGAGACGGCAGTTCATCCATCGGCGGCTTTTGATAATGGTCTATGGGCTTGCAGGTGTATTTCTGTAAATCACAGCTCCAAACCGTGCCTCTCACCTCGAACTGGAAGGTTGATCCATTCCGGGTAAACATAAGTTCCCCAAGTGGCAATGTTTCTGCGCTATACGTTTCGCCTACACTACCTGACAAACAGACAGCTAATCGTGCGTGATCGAATGCTGGCTGACTCGTATTCTGTTCAGCATCCACGATCACATATTGCCTGCCAGCCCCCTTTTCCAAACGGATTTCACGGATGTACCAAAACTGATTCCCGCTGATCCAGTTTGGCCTGACAAAAACATTGAATACTGCGTCGTAATAATTGGCGGGATGCAAGCGTTGTGCCCTCTCATACTGTTCCCATGTGACAACATTCTCCAAGTGAATCTCCTCCTTCAAAGTGAGATACAAGAATCATGTGCTTCACATCTTCGAATATTTTTCCTTATTTGTCCATTTGTTACATGCATATGTAAAAAGCGAGATAATATATCTCCTAATTTACATTTTTAGCACCTGAGAAGTAAATCTTTTTTTCTTCATTTCTCCGCTATCACTGTTTGGTTCCTACCCGATCTCTTCGCCTTGTACATGGCCTCGTCAGCTACATGCATCAGATCTTCAGGAGAAACAGCATGGGAAGGATAGTGGGCAATGCCTTGTGACACGGTTAGCGGCTGCCCGATTGGATTTGTACTTGTTTCTAAGGTATGGCGTATTCGTTCGGCCACCTGATAGGACTCCTCCAAGCCAGCATGGGAAACAAGGACAACAAATTCCTCACCGCCAAAACGACTGCTCACATCTTCTGGTCGAAGTGATGAAGAAATCATTTTCGCAAAATGTTTCAACACCTCATCTCCAGACTGATGACCATATGTGTCATTGATGAATTTAAACCGATCTAAGTCCATCATAATAAGAGAAAAGGGGATTTGCTCCATCATCCATTTTTCCATGGTTTCCTCGAGCGTCCTTCGGTTTTTTAGCCCTGTCAGCGGATCTGTTCGCGCATCATGAGCCAATTGATCTGTCTGTTTTTTGATATCGTTTAATGTAAAGCGAATGGCTCGCGTTAGTAGCTCAGCCTCTCGATTCCAATGCTGTTTACCTTCCGAGAACTCAACCTCTTCTCTACCGGCCTTGCTCACAAGATCGGCCAGGGATACGAAAGGCCTTGCTACTTTGCGCGCGAGCCCAATTACAACTAGCATTAATAATAGAAAGGGAGGCAGCGTATACAACACCACGGATTGAATATCACGATTTACTTGTTCATAAACAACACTAATAGGTGACCCGACAACGACACCCCAGTCGTTCTCTGGAACCTTCACGTAGGCGGCTAGTACCGTCTGTCCCCTCAAATTAACGATCTGTTCATAGCCACTTTGTCCTTGAAGGAGCTTGCGCACGGCTGGATTCGCACTGATATCCTCTCCGATCCGACTTGCATCACGATGGAACAACAAATGACCGTTTGATCCTACGATGTAGAAAGAAGAACCTAGCTCGTCGGTTGGGTTGCTCCCCAGGATCGTATTTAAAATGTTATCTTCTTGAAGATAAATGGTTCCTCCGATAAACCCACGGTAGATTCCGTCCTTATCGAAAATGGGCTCGCTAATAAGCAAAATGAGACGATTCGAATGTGCAGTGATACATGGTACAGAAATGTAGGACTTTTTTAATGCCAATATCGTTTTCCCCACATCCATTTTCAAATATGTTCCTGCTGTACCAATTGATTCGGGAGACACACTTCGAACAAGCCCGGTTTCATCCACCGCGATAATCGAATTAAAATAGTTGTTTGTACGACGTATCAATTCAAGCTTCGCATGTATTTCATCTGCATCCATCGTGTGCATATTGGAAAAGATGCTCGTCGAATACTGTAAGCTACTCCGCATAGATTTTATTAAAGCGTCTATGGTGTGACTCATTTTGAGTGCACTTGTGTGATTTAGGGTCAACGTCGTATGAATCAGTGCCTGTATTTTGGATTGATAGAATGAGATCAGGAGAATGGTAACAGTCAGAACAACGGATAAAGAGACTAGACCTGTTAAAAGTGTCACTAGGCTAATCTTTTTCGAGTGGTTTGCTTTTTTTTGTAAGATAGGCATCGGATGCCCCCTTGTATTTAGCATGAGCTATTATGCAATAAATAAAAAATAGTCTAACACTTGATAATATTCGTTTCAAGTATATAAGAAAGTTCAAGCAGCCGACTCTTGGCTTGTGGACATAAAAAAGCCACCTTTGTCAGGTGGTAGTTACATTTTTGGCGATTGCCTTGGCACACCACTCTTATCTAGGAGACTCGAAAGCTTTGTCTTCTCATCCACATCGTTGCAACCCACTTTTCCCCATGGGTCACTTGTGCACCTGCATGCAAAGTGAACTCGTTTATTTCTTGATTTCTATAAAAATATTCAAAGTAGACAGCCATGCCTTTGATAGGGAAAACAGATAAATGAAGCAAAGGGAACACCGTTTCTCCGCCTTGCTCCACATCATTCAAATACATCACGAGCGTACTAATGCGATTGTTCGTACTTGCTCGACTCGTTTCTGCAAAGAAATCATAATGGGGTTTATATTCTTGGCCAGGGGTATATCGTAGAACTTGCAAGCCATCACCATGCGCAATCGGAATGTTCATGATTTGAGAGATTCGCTTCTCGATCCTTGTAATCGTCTCCGTCTGCTCGCAGAACACCCCGCTGCTCGTTCGAATAGAATGGACTGAACGATCTTCGCCTATTTTTGAGCGTTGCAATCGTTCTCTGGAATGCTCGATTAGCTCATCGCATTCACTATGGCTAAGGACATTTCCTAACACGACAACCAACGGTTCCTCATACTTGGCAAGAATTCGAATCTCTCGATCATCTGTCTTGATCCTATTTCCAGTATGATCAAATATCGTCCGTTCTTTCTCTATCCTGTGCTCTATCATCATTATGCACCCCATATATATGACATCCGTCGCAAAAAATAGAATACCATACAATGAGTAATTACAATCGGTAAACTTTCGAAAAATCCAAACATTCTCAACACCAAAACATGAACAAAACCCGTCTCCTATATGTTAAGAGACGGGTTTGCCCTATAGTAAGCATCTTCTTTGTGGCATGTGTCTATGTGAAGAGCTATTTTCATGCCTCCTTGTGTTTTTGAACGCGATACATATTCTTCCGGAATACACTGATCACGAATCCGCATACCCCACCTATTAGAGAAGGCAGCAGCCACCCCAAACCTACGTCATACAGAGGAAGGTACTGAGTAAAATAATGATGGACAAAACTGTTTTCGACTCCCCCAGCCTTTAAGCCATCAAACAGACTAATCAGAAAAGTGAAAAGTAAACTTCCTTGATACACTTCTGGTCTGCCATTGAATGCTTTGTGCAGAAACGTCAAGAAGAGCAACGAGATCGCAATCGGATACATGGTCATCAAGATCGGAACGGAGACCTTAATGAGTTGCGTTAATCCAATATTGGCAACGAGTGTACTGAAAACAGACAAAATAACCGCAAATTTTTTGTAAGAGATCTTCGGAAACAACGAATGAAAAAAAGAAGAGCAGGCTGTAATAAGCCCTACACTTGTAGTCAAACATGCCACTGTAATCATTAATCCCAATAAAATGGCACCATAAGAACCAAAGTAGTAATCGGAAACCTTCGCCAAAACTTCAGCGCCATTTTCTAAGTGGCCCAACTTCTCTACACTAGAGGCACCCATAAAGGAAAGTGCGGTATAGAAAAGGGCAAGGAGTAAACCGGCTATCATTGTTGCTTTTGCGCACGTAGCCAAAACTTGTTTTTTGGCAGTAACACCTTTTTCTTTAATCGCATTCACAATGATCATTCCAAAAACAAAGGCTACAAGCGCATCCAATGTTAAATACCCTTCTTGAAAACCCTTGAAAAATACATGGGATGTGTAACCTGCTTGCGGGGCTTGAAGGGCTCCAATTGGATAAATAATAGCCGTTATCGCAATAATTCCGATAAATGTTAATTTAATTGGAGTTAAGATTTTTCCGACTACATGGATAATTTTCATAGGATTGAGCGATAAGAAGCAGGCCATTGCGAAAAACAGGATGGTAAACAGAACTAGCGGTGCCGGACCTGCCTGTTCTGATAGAAAAGGCTTTACCCCAATATCAAACGATACATTGCCGGATCTAGGTATCGCAAAAAACGGACCGATTGCTAGATATAGAACAATCGTGAATACCGTTCCGAATACGGGATGCACGCGACTGGCTAAAGATCGCAAATCGTCTGCTCCCGAATAAACAAAGGCTGTGATCGCTAGCAAAGGCAACCCAACCCCAGTAACCAAAAAACCTGCATTGGCTATCCATACATTTGTTCCTGCTAATTGGCCAAGCATTGGCGGAAAAATTAAATTACCCGCTCCAAAAAACAGAGCAAATAACATGAATCCGATCGTAACGATAAAAGAAACTGGCGCTTTCTGTGACACAATAATCCTCCTAATTGTTCCCTATCTCCCAATCATAGATGTTCATTCAGACGGCTGCTTTCCCAACCCTCATTTATTCATTCTGATACTATACTCTAAATAAACATTCTTTTCAAACACACGATAACTCAAAGTACCGCTCGCAAGAGAAAGATACTCCAATCACTATGAGCCTAGTAACTCCAATTTGCCGGAAATGAAGCTTACACCCCTGATACAGTTTACTACAAGCACCCCATTATCGCATCTGGAAGTACCTTCCCTGCATTTCGCTCGAATCGCTTCCTCCCGCTATACATTGACCTCTGGCAGAGAATTCCCCATAAAAACAAAAAAACCACCCCAAACAGGTGGTATTCTTGTTTATCATGACTGTTACTAGTTGTCCAGAATGGGTACTTCTGCATTGACTGGTATTGTTTCAGTATCTTTTCTACTTGTTTCAACCTGATATGTGTCTTTCTTTGGAACAGGATATGTGACAATCCATTTTCCATTCTCAAAAATTTGATTATGATAATCTACTCCATCAATTTTGATATCGGTCTCTTCCGATAACAACGAACCTTCAAGGTCAAGGACCAATCTGTCTTTGTCATAGTACGCCTGAAGGATACGGCCTTTCTTGTTGCCAAACGGTACCTCAAATGGATACTTACCGTTCCGTTCCAATACAAAGTTTCCACTCTTTCTCGTTGAAGTGACAATACCATCAAACTCCAGAGACAGCTTCTGAGGAAACTGGTCAAAATACAAGGAAGGAATAAAGTGCAGAGAGTAGCTGTTAGTCTTCATTTTATTTTGTCCCCGTTCCGCTAAGTGATACTCCTTCCCCTTCCCATCAACGAGTCGAGGATTTTTCAAACCATGAAATTCGTAATCCTCCTTCATCTCTCCCTGTATGTTTACATGCATGATAGTAGGAGAAAGATCTAGCTGGCTTAGCACAAGATTTTGCAAAACCTCTTGTGTTCCCAATTTTGCTTTAGCTGTTGCCGTGGTCTTTATTACCTTTTTTTCCAAGCGAACCTCCTCCGTTAAAGGGAGAGGAATCTCTACCTCTTTTTGGTTCATGTAACCTACAGTCAATGGAATCACAGGGTTTGGCTTACTAAGGATATTTTGCATTTCGTCCTGGTTCAGGAACAATTCCCCCTGTATGATGAGATAATGAACTCCATTAACTAGCTTGTATTCCTTTTCCCTTCCATTTCGCAATATATAGATAGATCCAGGAACATCCAGCTCAGAAGAAACATTGTAAACTGAATATGATTTATCATTCGCGTAGGTTTCAATTTTTTCTCCGGAGAGCCATATCGAATAGACGATTCGTTGTTGATCCACCATGATATCCTTTGTCTCGATGGTATAGCCATTTTTCTGTATTTGAATATTAGGAAGGAACCTGTATCCGTTTTGAATTGCCCACAGCATTCCTTCATCTGGCTCAATCAACTCCATTTGTGTTGCCGATTGATCTGGCCCTGCTTCCCTGAAGAATATACCGTTCCACACTGGGAGAAAGATATAACCGCAGAGAGTAAGACAAGCAGCCAAACTTATTGAGACAGCTATTCTACGCGAGCGGCAGTGTCTATTTTGTATGTGAATTTTTTTTAGCACGCTGGTTTTCAAAGTGGCATGGCTAAATTGATATTTCTCCCTGGCCACTTGTTTGGCTGATTGGGCAAACTTTTTCAATACTTTATCTTCATCCATCACCCTTCCTCCTTTACCATAAGTTTTCTCAAATGTTTTCTGGCACGGTGCAATCTTGTTCGCACAACCCCCTCAGTTACAGAGAGAACATGAGCCATTTCCTTAATAGATAGCTCTTCGCAATAATGTAAAATGATCACCTCTCGAAGCTTTGTTGAAAGAGACATAATCAGATGAAAGGCTTCCTCCCGTTCCTGCCTGTTCACAGTCTCCTCTTCCACATGATTTTTTGCCTGCTTATCCATAAGGCTTACGAGCCGATCATCCACAGTCGCCCAGATGTGGCGAAATGACCAAGAGCGAAAATGCTTCTTTGTCTCATTTATCGTAATCTTGTAAAGCCAATGTTTGATATTCCCGTCACCACGGAAGGTTCCCAAATTGCGATAAGCTTTGATAAACACATCTTGGGTAATATCCTCTGCCAGCGCATGATCTTTAACTGTCATATAAACCAAATGAAATACATTTTCCCCAAACTGATCCATTAACCACTCCAAGGTAGCGTCAGGGTTCATAGTAAGACTGGTTAGCGGTACTCCATCATTGTTCACTTTTCCCCCCCCCCTTTTTTGTTCTACCCTAGATGATCCCGCTAAGCACAATATTGTTACATCTCACATCATGATTCATACAATTTTCGGTAAAAGCATTGATGTGAACACCGTTCTTTATGAGAGTGTGAGAAGCACCAGGCACTTTGCAAACAGTTTTTAATCGTATATTTCAGAAAATATTTATTTTTCTTAACTTGAAATCAATTGGCATTTTTCCTTATAATTACATTCAAGCCTATTAGTTCCATCTTTTTTTGGAAAGGAGGTGTAAACTCATGAAAAAGGTCGTAAAAGTAGCAGTAAACAAGAACAAACAAGTGCAAGAAATGAAAGCTTTGAAATGGCGCGTGGTTGTTGATGTTTGCTTGTAAGAGAATCAAAAAGCATACACAATTCCATAAATGATAAAAGTCAGGAAGGAGGGGATTGCCCATGAAAAAGGTAGTGAAAGCACAACTTTCTAACAATCAAAACGTTCAAGAAATGAAAATGATTGTCCATCCAATTATGACACTTGTATGTAAAATGTAATCAATTGTTCAAGAGCACCTCGTGTGCTCTTGAATTTTTTACATAAGGTTCTCGCTTTCCAGGCAGTAAGCAAACATGACGGGACGGTGCAGATTATGAACCAAGCGGTTTTGTTGGAAAGATACCATCAGTTGAGAGAACTTGCCGAGGATGCAGACACATGGCTAGAATCAGAGATCGGTTCCGATCTTTGGGTGGATGGAATTAACGTATTTTTAACGGTAACACCAGAGGATTTCATTGAGGGACTTGAGCGATTTGAGAGTAGCTATGGTTTTAAGAGCCATGAAATTGTTAGCACGATTCTTCAATTTCAACGTTATTGTAGAGAAGCATCTGCGGATGGTGAATTTCCTTTATACCAGGCTCTAGCAGTTGGGATGACCTGGTTAAGCTTACAGCCTCAAATAAACGGCGGCTATTTCAACCTGCCTGTTCAAATTACCAATCACTCCATCGCTTTGTTGTTAAGCCCAACCTACTTAGCTGTTTGGGCACATAGTTACAATGAAGGCATTGGATTATACTTAGATTTACATTCGACGCTACCCACATTATTCCGACCAGAGCATGGACGGATCTATCAAAATGCAGGATCGTATTTGGAGGGAACGCACATCAAGTTTCCTTTTCAAAATTACTTCCATGAAATTGCTCATATCCTCTTCTTCCATGACGTCTATCAACGTGTACTAGGGAGCGTAGACGAATGTAGAAGCTACTGGACACATATCGAAGCATGCATTTACGGACTTGAGGAGCAGGTGCTCGCTGAAATGATGAAAGTCCAACCAGATTTGCATGCCATCGATGATGGATTTGGAGGTAGTAAAGGATTCGAGGAATTTATCTCTTATCGCTTTGGGATTCTTGGTGCTCAAGAGGACCATTCGATACCAAAAGATACGGTTCGTACTTACATCAAAAGAAACATGCAATTAGGCGAAGCGAATGAGAACATCCCTGATAATGAGGTAAAAGCGAGGATTCTTGCTAATCATAAGCTCGATGAGGAACGATTAGAAGAGCTCGATACTCACTGCAAGGCTTTTGCTACGGCATTGCAGGTACATAGCTTGTGGGGAATCAAAAGCTATCAACGAAACTCGATTCCAGCGTTTCGTGAAGTGGTAGAGTTACTCTCCCCTAATGCGTACTGTTTGCAAAAACTTGAAGAATCTATGCGACCAGATTCATGGGGGACATTAGAGGATTTGTTATCAAAAAATCCGTTCGATGAGATATGCTCGCAAACAAGGGAAAAGAATATTCAAGTATGGAACTTGCGTGATACCCTGTCTCGGTTGGCAGAAATGCGCGGTTATTTGGCAAACGCGAATGAACCTAGTTACGGTGAGACCAATCAAGAGCTATTTCAGATCGCAAATCGTTTAGCTAGAGTCATTCACGAGGAGAAACAAAAAGAGGGCCCGACAGAGCAGCATGAGAGCCAATACGCGGACATGAAACGAGAAATTAGCGAAGCATTAAACCGATTGCCTCACGTGGAAGTACGCGATCATTTGAACAATCTTCTCTCCAAACCTTATTACTTTGTGTTAGAGCCCAATTAATAGCTGATGATGAGTCAAAGACCGGCGAATGTTGGTCTTTGTTTTTTTATGTAACGGATACATATGCCGCTATGTCATTCAGATTTTATCCTTTTTTTAGAAATCGTTTAGGGTTTGTTTTGAACTTGCGTTTAGGATGGGGGTAAGACAATTTATCCAGATGGGAGCGGTTTTTGATGCTTGAGAAGAATGAGAAGATTCCCCTTCCCCCTCCTCGTGTGAAAATATTGAGGTACATGTTTATTGTCCTCGCCTGGGGGTTTTTTGCTTTCATTATTGTTCAGGTATCACTGGCGGGTCTTGGGCTGTTCGTCAACGGAGAACATTGGGGAATGCATAGAACCTTGGCTCAATATTTTGCACTACTACCTGTCGGCATGTTGGTTCTCTCTTTCCTTGGAAAGCTGCCCGTACATCTTCGGTGGATTTGTCTCGGATTGTACCTCATGATCGTTGCGCAGTTCCTTACCGTTATTTACTCCTCTCACTTAGGAATCCTCCCTGCACTTCACCCGGTCATTGCCTTGTTTCTCTTCTGGGGATCTCTTACCACCGTAAAACATGCTCATCCTTTAGGGGGGAAGTAGGCATGAAACTCCCTAAAATTTGGTGGGCGTTATTTCTTGTATCTCTAGTGGTTATCGTTCCATTCATGGCTCCCTATTTAACATTCGATCCTGCAAACAGTCGCATAACCATTATTTCCGGTTCTCTTCAATATCCTTTATTAGTTGCTCATATCGTGTCTGCTTTCATTGCTCTTCTCACTGGCTTTTTCCAGTTTGTCGACCGAATTCGTCTGAAGAACCCAAGGATACATCGTTTTCTTGGGCGGATTTATGTGTACAGCGTGTTTATCAGCGGACTCCTCTCTTTAGCTAGTATCTTTTATGCAGAAAATTTCATGAAGGCAATAAGCTTCCTGATCTTATCTTTTGCTTGGCTGTTCACTTGCTGGAAAGGGTATCGTACCGCCATCAACAGGCAATATGAGGAACACCGCAAATGGATGATCCGCAGTTTTGGAATGACATTGGTTGCCGTAAGCGCGCGTCTGTTGGTGCCAGTATTACTACTTCTGTACTTTATACTACACGGTTTTTCTCTTCCGCATGGTATGGAAACCGTTATTAGAGACGTATTGAATGTAAACATTTGGGCTGGGCTTATTCTTAATTTTGTTATTGTGGAGTGGGTTATATTGAAGAAATAGGTTGGCTTCATTAAGCCACATGAGCGTTGAAGTGGTAGCGCAAAGAAGGACTATCTCGATAGTTGAATCGGGACAGTCCTTTTTGTAGATCGTTATTCGTCAGACACGGCTTTCCCTCCAGGAATCAGAAACCGAATTAGGAAAGTGACCTAGAAGTAAGAGTTCCGATGCAGACTGCGTTTGCTTTTTTCCAGTGTCTTGATCAGCAAATACTTTTGTACGCCCTTGGATTCGGCAATGGCTAGTTGACCCTGTTGGTGAATCAATGAAGTATGGTTATCTAAAACCGCTTCCACTGTCTCCGGAGATTCTTTTATTATCAAAGATCCAGCACCATTATATAGGAACAAAGGGAGGGCTTCCTCAAGATTGTATATCGTCTGTTTTCTCATTTAGTTTGCTTCTCCTTATTCTCGCAGGAAAAACATACAATCCATTTTGTCTGATCTACATATCATCTTCGTACTGAATCATAGACCAATTCTGCGGTGTGTTTTCATAGGTTCGTCCACATGATACACAAGGGATGAAAAACTTCTCACGTGTAGCCTTGATATCATTCCATTTTAGTGGGCGCCCGATCATGTTTCCGATTTTTTCAAGATGGTACTGGAAGGCGGATTTCTGTTTGTCTTCAAGGAATCTTTTATTGTTAGTTATTAGTTTATGGATTTTGTCACTAACCTTGATCGGTTCTTCTCTACTTTTAATTGTAAAAGTGCGATCATGAGCATTATAGTTAAGGCACTCTACCAACTCGTCGAGCCGTAATCCATGCAAGTAAGACATTTCAAATGTGAACGACTTTACATACTCGTTTCGCTCATGCAACACCCCGTCTTATCGTTATCAATTCTTCAATGGTTAACGGAACTGATAGTATACTCTTGTCACTTTATTTAATTTCACTTGGTGGAATAAGTAAATGCTTCAACTGTTCTAAATACCCTCGTACAGGAAACCCTTTTTCATTAAGAAACTCATAAAACTTTTTAGTATATGAAACAGACTTGTTGTAGTTTTTGGGACTAGTTTCATCTAATCGTGAAGCCAAATATTCCGTCATCTCTTCAATACCATATTCAGTTGCATCACAATCTCTTTTTGCCTCTAAATAGTTTAAAATCACAGAACGATACTGGATGCGACTACTTCCATTCTTTATGTTTGAAAGAAATTCTTCAAACCAAATTTGATTGTTTACCGTAAGTTCTTTAATTCTCAATTCACTATCCTTTAATACTTCTTTCATATTTCTACCTCCCTCCATGTGTCCACTTTTGTTTTCACCCGAGTATTTTTACAAAAGTGCACTGCATACTAGACATTCTTTCGCCCCTAACTATCACTTCTCGTATGTCCTCCCCCCACATGATCATCTTCTTGATTTCACTTGCTGTTTTCTCCATCGGGTTATAATATCGCGGACGGCTACTCCGTTGATCAATCGTATATTAAGTCGTTCTGCAGCCCTTGGGCCTCCTTCGTAAAATGATTGGTTGTGATAATCCAGGCATCATAACAACCATGTACTTGTTTACCCGTTTTGAGTCTAAGCACAATATCGTTACCAACGCTTCGTTTCCAGCGCTTGCACTGAACTGCAATTTTATACCCTTCTTTTTCTTTCAGAATTAGATCGACTTCATGGTCGCCTGAGCCACCGATACGTTTCACAGAGTACCCTTGATCGCGATATTAGAACTCCATCAATTGTTGGAAATCTGTAAGACAGTCTTTCTATATCAGCACTCATAATTCCGTCATCCCTGGTTCTACGTTGTTTCTGTGGTGTTACTGTATCCGAGGGACCTTTTATCTTCTTAATCACAGTAGACTTGGTTGTCCGATTTACTTTCCTACTGTAACGCGTCCATATGTTTCCCATTCTCTCTGCTAGAAGTACGCCTGCACCCATGAACAGAAAGAAGAAGCCCCAGTGTAATCCGGGTGTGCTATAAAAGGACAATAGTACAGTCAGCATAACGAATAACCCGCGGAACAAGAAATGCAATTTACCGCCCTTCCGCATAATAGGTTCTATCTATGAAAGTCCTCCTGATTGTGAAACTGCTTATCATCCCCTCATAAGAGATGACCCATAAGTAGCAAGCCCATCGGTACAATCTTACCTAAATTTTAGTAAACATGTAATCAATTTGGCGAATTCTCTCTCTATTAATACTATCTTGTAACAATTGAGGGACGATCTAATCTTTTCTATGGCAAATTTGAGCACAAAAATGGCATGGATCATATGCATCCATACCTTTCAGATTGACCATTGTTAATCTGATCTCACAGTAGCTTCAATTGAAAGTCACCACGTCTTCTTGACTAATCTGAAATATTGCAGAACTAACCCAGGATCTGATTCGCATGCACCAACATTATCTACGCCACCTGAGTTAAGCATATTACTCTTGATCTTCTCCATCATCTCTTTCGCCATATCTAATAATTCACTACATTATTATGATTTGTTCCAATACATTCTGATAGAATGTATACTCTTTAGCGGCATGATGACAAATGGTATTCTATTAAAAGCATCGTTTTTGACCCATGTTAAGTGGAAATAGAGGTATATTCTTGACGTTTTTAGAATTTATCCCCAAGTTACAAATTCACCCTTTGGTACAGGTATACCTTATCATGTTACCCACGAATTATTTAATTAATCTGTACATTTCTTCACCATGCCGTAATCCAGTCCCAGACAAAACATTTACATTTTGTTTATCTGAACCAAGTAAGGTTTAAAAAGGAGTGTTTAAATGAACAAAAGGGTAGGATCTCTATGGAAAAACAAATCGTTAATAATTGAGTGGATCTTTTTCCTAGCTACCATAATCGGCTTATTTTGGCTTTATAAATCTCGTACACTTTTTGAGATTGGGCGATCAATAGAAACTTGGAATCACCAATGGGAATGGTCAACACGCTGGTATGGGTTATTAGCAATTTATTGGATTGAAATTGTACTACTTGCGTTTGTATGGGATTTGCTTTGGTATCGCCTTCATATTCAAGTAAGAACTTTTTACAACAAGTTCTCCCATCTATGGATAAAGAAAAAATGGCTTTTAATTAGATTGATTCGGTTCAAATATGGATTCGCCAAACTTCGCCATTATATGAGAATTGCTTTTTATTTCGGAGGATCAAGCAAAAATCGTGCAGAGATGATAGATTATGTTGTTAGTCCTACACCTTTAGATCTGTTTAAGATTATGTTTTCATTTATTTTAGGTAAAGCTTCAATTCTAGCGGGAATTCTAACCCTACTCACTTTCAACAATTCAATGTTCAGTACAATTCAAAATACTGTTTTTAACATATGGAATCAAAGGGTCAATTTTATTTGGGATAATTTCACAAAGCTTTCGGCTCTCGTCGTACTTGTGCTTATTATTTTCCTCTGGTATTTCATAAGTCGTCAAGGAATTGTTCGCCGTGCAGTAGCACAAGCAAATCGAAAAAAACTTGAAGAAGTTATCCTACTGCATCGTAAACTTTCGCACTATGCTATTGAGATTATCCTTAAAGGATCGGAAAATTTAGAGTATGCGATCGATTGTTACGATATGTTAGTTGACTACTGGACGTACAAGAGGTTTCCTGACACCTCAAAAGTAGGCTATTCAGAGCATCTATGGTATAGGTGGAGTTATCAGGAATCAGAATATTTCCAGTTTAAAGATATAGCTGAAATAGAACAATTCACGGAAGAAATTGAAAACATAAATTCACCTGATAATAAGGAAATATCTCGATGGTTTTCGAGATACAAGTACGAATTAAATATTGCATCAGTCAAATTTTTATTTTCAAGGATTGAAAAATTAGATCGTCTACTTTTTACTAAAAATGGCTTCGAGGAATTGGTAAAGGTTCCAGAGAAATATTCAAACGCCTTTGACACTGACGTACCAGAGCAAAATAACAGTAAAATCATTCAAGAAGAGCGAGAGTTTTTCAAAAAATATATGTTGGAGGAAAGCATTATTGAAGGGTTTGAGCTTATCTTTACTTTGTATAGGTATTTCGTAGTTCTAGAAAACATGCTACACATCGAGTCAGATAAGATCGGACGAGGAATACGAACATTCACTGGAAAAGAATAAACATTCAGGTAGGAAATATCCCGCCTATTTCTCGCCTGGTTATAGTTTTGGCATTAACAAGTTTTTATGCATATCTTCATCTCGATTATGACATAGTGCTGGTGTCCCTATAGAGCCAAATTCAATAAAAGCTGTTTCATCTCTCACATCCGTTGCGATAGTCAATATACATCATAAGCGACTATCCTCCGGCAAAAACAAAAAAGTCACCTTTTCAGGTGACATCATTGATATGTATTTGGTGGAGGCGGGGGGATTCGAACCCCCGTCCGAAAACAGCGATACATGAGCATCTCCGAGCGCAGTCACTCATTTAAATTTCGGTACCGGATTCGCGGAGTGACGCGCTGACCCGTTACCTAGCCTGATTGATCTTCTTCCTTTGGCCCCAGACGGAGACCTCCGGCGTATCCCACTAAAGTTGAGCGCTAGTCATGCCACATGGGCGATGGAATGGTAGCGCCTCACTGGTTATTAAGCAGCGAGAGAAAGTTGTTTGTTGCCAGTTAATGGCGTTCCGCGTTGTTGACGAGGTCCGCAGCCCCCCGGCTCGCTTCTCATGCTCTACCATCCCCGTCGAATCCAGAACGCCCCCAGGTAGGTTAGAAAAAGTCTAGGTGAAGAGCCATTAAATCCACACCTAGACTGTATTAATTAATGGTGTATTGGCTTGTTGTTGCTTATTAAATATAGCACAGGCGACAACCAAAACTCAACGTTGATTGCTGCCAAGCCTGCCAGTGCAATCCAATCAACCTTTTTGGCGTTCGCGCAGAGCACGCTCGATATCACGCGTAGACTCTTTTTTCTTGAGGTCTTCGCGCTTGTCGTAGTTCTTTTTCCCTTTGACAAGTGCGAGCTCGACCTTGGCCCAGCCGCCCTTCAAATAAATGCTGAGCGGGACCAACGAGTAGCCTCTTTCGCGAATCAGACCATTGAGCTTGAGGATTTCCAAGCGGCGCATCAGCAGCTTGCGAGTCCGCTCTGGCTCATGGTTAAAGCGATTCCCCTGCTCGTACGGACTGATGTGCACATTGTACAGAAGCAATTCGCCATTCTGCACACGGGCGAAGCTGTCCTTGAGCTGGACACGCGCTGCACGCACGGACTTGATCTCCGTACCGGTCAGCTCAATGCCTGCCTCGTATACTTGCTCGATGTGGTAATCGTGGCGCGCTTTTCGGTTTTGGGCGATTGTTTTGGTTCCGGCCTTCTCTTTTGACATGGAGATCACCTCACTTGTACGTACTGCGTTTCGTACCAGTTAGTCTAGCAAATTTTGCCCATTGTGGCAAGTCATTTACCCGGTAAATAGCCAACCCCGAAAAGGGAAACGGATCGCGCCGCGTACTTTTCGGGGTTTAAACACCTGTTTAACGGCGTTTCCGTTTTACCTGACTGGCTACATTTTTGCGGTTCTTTTTCTTGGACTTGACGAGATCTTCCCAGAATCCCTTCTGGCGTTTCGCTGGGGTATCCCCTTCTCCTGTACCGATTGGCAGCACTTCTTCACCGCTCGATGCTTTGCCCGATCCAGCACGACGAGGAGGTTTGTTCCCTTCCGCTTTGCGACGATCCTTGTATTTCTGACGGATTTCCGCCGGATGCTTTTTATCCTTTTGACGATCTGGTCGATCTGGACGACCAGTACGATCTGGTCGATCTGGACGACCAGTACGATCTGGACGGCCTGCGCGTGAACGATCTTGTTGCTTGCCGCGTGTCGGCTTACGATCCCCACCTCGACCATCTATGACGCGAGGCGCACGCTCACGGCTGCCGCGGAAGCCAGCCTTTGGCATCCCGACGACTTCAAAGTCGATGGTGCGTTCATCCACGTTGACATTCGCTACACGTACCTCGACGACATCTCCGATCCGGTATTGCTTGCCTGTGCGCTCACCGACCATCGCAAACATTTTCTCATGGTAATGATAGTAGTCGTCGGTCAAAAAGCTTACGTGCACCAAGCCTTCAATGGTATTAGGCAGCTCGACGAAAATCCCAAACGAAGTGACGCTGGAGATGACGCCTTCGAATTCTTCTCCCACTCGCTCAAGCATGAATTCCGCTTTTTTCAGATCGTCTGTTTCACGCTCAGCATCGACAGCCAACCGTTCACGCTGTGACGCATGCTCTGCGATTACTGGCATTTGCTCTGCCCAGTACCCCAGACGTTTTTCTGATAGTTGATTCCCCAGCTCGATCCATTCGCGAATACGACGATGAACAATCAGGTCGGGATAACGGCGAATCGGCGAAGTAAAATGGGTATAAAACTCCGTAGATAAACCGTAATGCCCCAGACTTTCCGCGTCGTAGCGCGCTTGCTTCATCGAACGCAGCATGACCGTGCTGATAATAATTTCTTCTGGCGTTCCTTTTACCTCTTTCAGCAGCTGCTGCAATGCTCGTGGATGAACAGAATTGCCCTTCCCGCGGATCGAGTAGCCAAAATTCGTGATGAACTCCATGAAGGCCATGAGCTTTTCAGCGTTCGGGTCTTCGTGAATCCGGTACATGAACGGCTGCTTCATCCAGTGGAAATGCTCCGCCACTGTTTCGTTGGCAGCCAGCATGAACTCCTCGATGATCTGCTCCGCAATCGATCTCGTACGGAAGCCGATTTCCGTAGGGGTTCCCTCTTCATCGACGTAAATTTTCGCTTCGCGGAAATCAAAGTCAATGGCGCCGCGCTGCATACGTTTTTTACGCAGCTTCAAGGCCAGCTCTTTCATATCCTCGAACATCGGGACGAGTTTGCTGTACTTCTCAATCAAAGCCTCGTCCTTGTCATCCAAAATACTGCGTACATCTGCATACGTCATGCGCTCATCTGTACGAATCACGCTCAAAAATATATCGTACTTAACGGTGTTCCCGCCTGCATCCATTTCCATATCACAAGAAATCGTCAAGCGATCCACCTGCGGATTGAGACTGCATATGCCGTTGGACAAGCGATGTGGCAGCATCGGAATGACACGGTCAACCAAGTAAACACTGGTACCGCGACGATACGCCTCATTGTCCAACTGAGACTTTTCACGAACATAGTAGCTGACGTCAGCGATATGCACGCCGAGTCTTACGTTTCCGTTTGGCAGCTTCTCAAGAGACACAGCATCATCCAAGTCTTTGGCATCTGCTCCATCAATGGTGACCATCATCCGATCACGCAAGTCACGACGACCTTTGATCTCTTCCTCGGATATCTCATCTGGTGCAGCGTCAGCCTCAGCTAATACGTCCTCTGGAAAAGCCTCAGGCAAATTAAACTTGCGGATGATCGACAGAATATCGACGCCCGGATCGTTCTTATGTCCGAGAATCTCGACGACTTCACCCTCTGGATTCACACGCCCCTCTGGATAGCGAACGATGTTCACGACTACCTTGTGACCATCTACTGCTCCGTTGAAGGAGTCTTTCGGGATGAAAATATCTTTGCCGATTCGCTTTTCGTCGGGGATCACAAACGCATAATGCCTCTCATCCTTAAATGTCCCTACGACCTGCTTGATTCCGCGCTCGACAATGCGGATGATCTGCCCCTCCAGACGATTGCCGCCCGCTTCTTTTTCCACGCGGACAAAAACCGTATCGCCATGGAGCGCTCCATTCATATCATTCGCATGTACATATACGTCATCCGAGTCAGGTGTCTCCGGGATCACAAATCCGAAGCCCTTCGGATGGCTTTGCAGACGTCCGCGTACCAGATTCATTTTTTCAGGCACGCCATACCGATTCGCTCTGGTGCGGATCACCTCTCCGCTCGCTTCCAGTGCATTCAGCGTTTTGACAAGCTCCTTGAACGTGGCAGAATCCTTAATTCCAAATGCTTCTTCCAGTTCCCTCACCGTCATCGGGTGGTATGCTTGCTCTCGCATAAATGCGAGTATTTTTTCTTGATCTTCCATTCACAAACCTCCTTTTTCGCGTGGCATTCCCGCGTTTCTCCATGACCATCCTATTATGTAGTATTCACCGTTCCTGCATATCGCAATCGGAATAGAGAAAAAGACAGCAAGATGCACTCGCTGTCTTTCGGCCGTTCGTCTATTACGCTCCTGATTTCAAGAAATACCCGAGCAAAATCGCAAAAATCATGAAGCTAACCGCAAATACAACGGTCAGTTTTCCTAAAAATGCGTCAATCCCGCGGGCTTTTTGTTTGCCCATCAGTTGCTCTGCGCCGCCACCAATCGCTCCGGAAAGGCCGGCACTTTTTCCCGATTGCAGCAACACGACGATAATTAAGCCAATACTTGCGATCACAAGTAAAATTTTCGCAGCCAATGCCATTTTCATTCACCTCAAAACGTATTTCCAAGGCGGAAAAAACCAATACAACAACTTTATCACACTTGTCTGGTAACAGCAACCCGCTATCCTCTCCATTAAAAGAGAAATTCTCTCAAATAATATTGACTGTTATAAGGTAGACTAAGGGCAACGTGTTTTTACGAAAAAATGGTAAATTGTGTACTTTCTTTGTCTTGTTTGGTAGTCTCCTTGATATTGTCAAACTTTTGCCGTAAAATTACCATGAAACTTTATAATTTGCTTTGGGAGGTCTTTGTCAGATGGCTGGGTCCAACAAAAAAGACATGAATCAAAACGATGTAATTGATTCCGCGAAGGCCTTTTTCACTTCGTTTGGTATCTTGTTTCTTGTTTTTCTCATTGCACTTGTAGGATCAATCATTTTCCCACCAAAACATGGCGAAGAAGCCAATGGTGGCGGCGCACCAACTGCACAAATTGACGCTGCTGCTGTATTCAAACAAAATTGCGCTTCCTGTCACGGTCAAAATCTTGAAGGCATTGCAGGTCCAAACCTGACGAAAATTGGAGCAACGCTTAGCGCTGACGACATTGCTAAAATCATCAAAGACGGTAAAGGCGGCATGCCTCCTGGAATGCTGAAGAAACAACCAGAAATTCAAGCGGTTTCACAGTGGCTGTCGGAGAAAAAATAAGTACATAGATAGCCTGTAAGAAAGAAACACCGAAGACTCGTCCTCTTCGGTGTTTTCCGCGTTAATGGGGAGGCTTTTACAAATGACTATCAAGATCGAAGCTTTGGGGAAACAACTCCACTCTCCCACGAGTACATGGTTGTTCCGTGACCTAAACGCCTGTATTAAAGAGCCTACGATTATTGGAATTCTGGGAAAATCAGGCCAAGGAAAAAGCACCTTGCTCCGTATTTTGGGTCGTCTTCTACCACCTGACGCTGGTACGATTTTTTTAGAGAAGAAAGAAATGTCATCGTGGGACGCAAAAGCTTGGCGCATGAAAATCAGTTACGTGGCACAACAGGCTGTTATGCTGCCGGGCACCGTCGAAGATAACCTGCGAACAGTAAGTACCCTGCATCAGCGTCCTTTTGATAAGAAGCTAGCCTCAGACTTGATGGAGCAGTTATATATGGAAGAGATCGATTGGTCAAAACCAGCCACTCAACTGTCCGGCGGCGAAAAGCAACGACTCGCTCTCGTTCGCAGCCTGTTGCTTCAGCCACCTGTCCTGCTGCTGGATGAGGTCACCGCTTCACTCGATACAAAAAGCAAGCAGGCGGCTGAGCGGCTCCTCGTCGATTTGCACCACCAAACTGGCACGACCTTAATTTGGGTCACACATGATTTAGAAGAAGCGCGAGTCGCTTGCAAGCGCATTTGGTTTATGGCCAATCACCAGCTCGCAGAGGACACGGAATGTGAAACGTTTTTCCACTCGCCCCAATCCGTGGAGGCTCGTGAATTTTTACAGGATGGAAATATCCATGCTGCCCTGAGTGAGGTGCAGCGATGACACATACGTTTACGGGTTCATACATATGGCTACTCTTTGCCTATGCCTTTGTTTTCATTGCCCTCCTGCTCTCTGTTTGGCAGAAGCTCGGTTTGGAAAAAGACATTTTGATTGGCACCATCCGCTCTACCGTTCAATTGCTTGCGATCGGCTACGTCCTGCATTTTGTCTTTGCTGCCGACAGTGTCTGGTTTATATTATTGATCATTCTCATGATGATCTTGGTCGCTTCGTGGAACGCTGCCAGCAGAGCGAAGCAATTACCGGGGATCTTTTGGCGGATCTCCCTTTCCCTTGCGATAACAGAGGTCATCACCATGGGACTGTTGGTTATACTCGGGCTTGTCTCTCCTACACCGCAGTACATCATCCCGATGAGCGGCATGATAATTGGCAGCTCCATGATCGTCACGAGCCTTTTTCTCACGCATATGAACAGAGAAGTAGAAGCGTCTCGTGGGGAAATCGAAACATTGCTTTGTCTGGGAGCCACTACACGCCAAGCTGTACATGTGGTGTTGAAGCGCGCTGTCAAAGCGAGCATGATCCCTACCTTTGACACGATGAAAACAATCGGACTCGTCCAATTGCCAGGGATGATGACCGGCATGATCGTCGCAGGTGCCAGTCCCATCGAGGCCGTGCGCTACCAAATCCTCATTATGCTCAGCTTCAGCTCCTCTGCTGCCATTTCGGCGGTTCTGATCAGCATACTCTGCTATCAGCTCTGGTTTACGCGGGATTCCATGCTCCACTCTTAAATGAACACACTGTCGGATCTTTTCTTCCGGCAGTTTTTTTGTTTTTGTAATGAAATGCACCCTGAGTCGTCAAATTACAAGGAGAACGTACAAAAGGTGGTTCAGCTATGGACAAAAACGTTTTAATGGAGCAATGGTTCCTGCGCTATGGCGATGATATTTACAAATTTCTTATTTACTACACAGGAACCCGCGATGTAGAAGACCTCGTTCAGGATGTCTTTTTAAAAGCGCTTCGGTCTCTCGACGCATTCGAAGGCAGATCACAACCGAAAACTTGGCTATTGACGATCGCCAGGAATACCGCCATTGATCATAAACGAAAGCAACGTCTTCGTAATTGGCTACCAGATAAATGGCTGGCGAATGTAGAGACGGAAGAAAAAACACCGGAAGAAATTCTGCACGTACATGAGGAGCAGCAAGCACTTTACCATGCAATCCGTAACGTAAAACCAGCTTTTCGGGAGGTACTCATTTTGCGCGGAGTCAAAGGACTGTCCTCCAAGGAGACCGCTGAAATACTGGGGTGGTCCGAAAACAAAGTCAACGTAACATTGCACCGTGCCATGAAAGCCGTCAGGGAAATACTTGAGCGTGAGAAAAAGGAGATGATTGGCGATGCGATCTAATTCAGACCATGACTTACTAGATAAATTGAAGGGGATGCCGGATATGAAAATGAGCGGAGAACATAAGCACGAGATCGTTTCTGCTATTCGCCAAACAAATGTGAGCAAATCTGGGGGGACTGCTTCTTTTCGTGGTTTCTCTGCGCTTGGCAAGGGATTGGCCCTCTGCTCGGTACTTGCTGTGACCGTCTGGCTGGGAGCCTCACTCCTTACGAATCAACCGCAGAGTACAATGCCAGATACCGTTGCGCCTGTTGCTCCTGGCTCCCCTACCGCTTCTCCGGGACCAGGTCAAAGCAACAGCGTAACAACAAAGCCTATTCCGCAGTCTGAAAAGCTCTTGTCACAAATTCGCTCAAATGCTCAAGAAGGCAGGGGCATCTCCCTTCCATTCGTTCTGGAAAAAACGATAGATGATATAGAAAAGGGCTGGGGAAAGCCTGAGAAAACCTACACAGCAAATGGACTGAGCTATTCCGCCTACCCGAAAAAAGAAGTCGTGTTTGGCTACAACAAAGGCATGCAGCTCGTAGACATGCACAGGATAGATTCTCGCTTGCAGCAAATCAGCCTGTCTGCTGTCGAAAAGAGCTGGGGAAAACCGAACCGTATCAGTGAATTTGGGGATCATACGATTTATACCTACGATGTGACGAGCAAATATCAGGTCAAACTGATCTTCCAAGGTACAAAAAGCACGGACAAGAAAGACCTGGTTCTTGTTGAATACCAGCTGTATTACCCGCAAGGAAACAAAAATCTCATGCTGTATGCGAACAATGCCGAGTTGTTGCAAAGCGTGCGTGATCTCGCGGGGAAAGGCCAAATCTTTGGCAGTCAGTATCGTTTAGAAAAGGATGTATTCGATGACGCAGAAAAACAGCTGGGCAAACCGGATGTCGTCTCCTTCATCAATGGCATCACGTACAATACGTACCGGGATCTCAATCTAGTCTTTGCCTTTAACAAAGGAATGCAGATCGTTGATATTCGTTCCTATGATCCACGCTTGCAAGCAATCACACTTGCCGAGGTCCGTGAAACACTTGGGGAGCCAACAAGTAAAGCCACAACGGGCGGCCAAACCATCTACACCTACAAGGTAACCCCTGATTATGAATTGAAATTCATTTTCTCAGGCATCATGACCAATGATCCAAACAGCCTCTACATTGATCACGTAAACATTTACTACCCACGAGGAACATTCAACAACATGGCGGGGTAACCACACAAAAAAGACGGGAGCATCAGTCCCGTCTTTTCTCATTATTTACCGATGATGTAGCCTTCCAGCTCATCCAGTACTTTATTGGCTGCGATTACGCCACCGGAAGTATTCCAGATGGTGTCATCCACTTTGTATGCTTTGCCCGCTTTCACGACGTTCAGATTTTTCCAGAGAGGATCGTTCGTCCACTCTTGCTCCAGCTTGGAAGCCTCGCCTTTGCCTGTTTCGTACGTGAAGTAGAACATGATGTCGCCATCCATTTCTGGAATGCGCTCTTTGGTTACTTCTGCTGCGAAATCGTCTTTGTCTTGGGAAGCTGGACGAGCCAGGCCAAGGTCTTTGAAGATAGCACCAGTGAAGGTGTCTTTATAGTAGATGCGAACTTTACCAGGCATAAAGCGTACAACAGATACTTTTGTGTTCAGCTTGTCGCCCGCTTTTGCTTTGAAGTCTTCAACGCGCTTGTTCCAATCAGCGAGGACTTTTTCTCCCTCAGCCTTTTTGTTTACTGCTTCCGCGAACAAGGAGAAGTTTGCCTTCCAGTCGCCGCGTGGCTCGTTAACGAATACCGTTGGAGCAATTGCAGTCAATTGTTGATAAATTTTTTCATGACGGAATTTCATACCCAGAATCAGGTCAGGTTTCAATGCCGCGATTGCTTCCAGGTTAGGTTGACCTTCTGTACCTACGGATTTTGTCCCCTCAAGGAAAGACTTGGTGAAATCGTAGAATTGAGTAGGATCAACAGTCGAACCTACAGCCCCTACTGGCTTCACACCGAGAGCCATCAGAGTTTCAGTACCTTGGTTGGTCAACATGACGATGCGTTCTGGTGTACCTTTGATGGTTGTTTCGCCCATCGCGTGTTTCACTGTGTAGCTTTGGCCGGAACCAGTTGCTTGATCAGCAGGCTTTTGTTCTGCCGGCTTTTGTTCACTTGCTTGTGGAGTACCGCAACCGGTAACAACCAACAAGGTCGCCATTAAGACAGCAAAGAAAGCTTTACCGCCTGCGGTCCGATATGTACGAGAAAACATGATGAAAGGACCCCTTTCCCTTTTCCATAATGAGAATTCATATCAATGACAGAGTCTATCCTACTCCCCTGCTTGTCAAAAGTCAATCATAAAGTGATAATGACTATCAACGTCATTGACACTTCCTTTATGTAGCTCTACACTTAACTATGAAACCATCTAAGAAATAAGGATGTAGCCATCATGAATTCTTTTTTAGCTAGCAACTTTCGTAAAATTCTGGGAGTGGTATTCGCCCTTTTCCTCCTGTCTTACCTCAGTTATGCCAGCCTCATCTTTGGCGTCATTGACACGAGTTGGCAAACTGCGATTGATGCCTACACGAATTTCAACGGCTCCAATGAACACATCGTCATTAAAGAAGTGCGAGTACCGCGCGTGCTCAATGCGCTTACGGTCGGTTTTTGCCTCGGCTTGGCCGGAACTCTGCTCCAATCCTTGACGAGAAACCCTGTTGCAGACGTTGAACTGTTCGGTCTTAATGCAGGTGCTTCTCTTTTTGTTGTGTTCGCCGTTACATTTGTCGGGATCAGCTCCTTGACCCAGTTTACGTGGATTTCCTTTATAGGAGCCGCTGTAGCAGGTTTGATCGTCTACTTGCTCGGTTCATTCGGCAGAGATGGGCTTTCGCCTGTGAAGTTGGTTCTAGCGGGTGCAGCTATCACCGCTTTGGCTTCCTCGATCCGACACGGCATGATGGTCCTAAATGAAAAAGCCACAGACGAGGTGCTTTTCTGGCTGGCAGGGTCAGTCGGAGGCAGAAAGCTAGAGTATTTAGCCACTGTCTTTCCTTATATGATCATTGCCTGGATCGCTGCATTTGTCCTCGCACGCCCGATTCAAACGTTGTTGATGGGTGATGACGTAGCAAAAGGTCTCGGACAACGCACCTTATTGGTCAAATTAAGCGTAGGAATCGTCATTGTTCTCTTATCCGGTTGCGCGGTTGCTGTGGCTGGACCTATTGGTTTTGTCGGATTGGTCACTCCGCATCTGGCCCGCTATCTCGTCGGAATCGATACTCGCTGGGTGCTTTTGTACAGCGGTCTGTTTGGCTCCGTCCTGCTGCTGTTAGCAGATATCGGTGCTCGCTTTATCGCAATGCCTGCTGAAGTTCCTATTGGAGTAATGACAGCCCTGATCGGAATTCCGTTCTTCATCTATGTCGCACGCAAGGGGCTGGATAAATAATGAAAGACTACCTGTCTCTTCGCATCGGCAAGCGCTTTTCATCGTTTCAGCTACATAAAAAGACGATCTGGTTTTCGCTACTCGCCTTGCTGATCGTCATCGCCATAGCAGTTGTCAGTCTCGGAATGGGTGAAATGAAAATCGCCCCGCTCGATGTGGTAAAAGTTTTGTTGGGAATCGGTTCAGAAGAAAATGCTTTGATTGTGGAGCAATTTCGCCTGCCGCGTATCGTCATTGCTATTCTGGTAGGTGCCGCACTAGCAGTAGCTGGTGCCATCATGCAGGGCCTCGTCCGCAATCCGTTGGCTTCCCCGGATATTCTTGGGGTATCGGGTGGAGCCTCTGTTTTTGCAGTCGGCTTCTTGATTCTTTTTGAAACAGCGAGCATCAAGTGGCTTCCTCCCATTGCTTTTTTGGGGGCAACACTGACGACATTCCTGCTGTACGCCCTCTCTTGGAAAAAAGGCGTCACGCCGCTTCGTCTCGTCATGATCGGTGTTGGAATTAAAATCGCTGCGGGTGCCATCGTCACCATGTTAATCATGTTTAGTCCGTTTTTGCTACAAAATAAGGCATTGCTCTGGCTGACTGGAAGCATCTACGGCGTTGACTGGAACGACGTATTCATGATTTTGCCGTGGGTCATTGGACTGATTCTCGTAGCCAGCTTGCTTGCAAGACGTGTGAACCTTCAACAGCTCGGCGATGATCTGGCGACGAGTCTCGGCAGTTCCTTGCAAATGGATCGCTTTCTCCTGCTCATGATTTGCGCAGCTTTGACGGGAACAGCCGTCTCTGTTGGAGGAGATATCAGCTTTGTGGCTTTGCTGGCCCCACACATTGCCAAGCAACTGATTGGTCCGTCCTTTGGCGGTGCCATGACACTCTCGGCGTTCTTGGGTGCCATTATCGTATTGCTTGCGGATTTGATTGCCCGCATGGCTTTTTCACCAATCGAAGTGCCTGTAGGGGTATTCACCTCTGCCATCGGCGCTCCGTTTTTCATCTACTTGCTGTATAAAAATCGAAATCGCTAGTAAAGAGCTTTGTCCGGCTGTGGTGGTGGGGAGGAAACAGGAGAAAACGCTCAGCTTCTTGTCCCACCCGCTGAGGGATGGACTGCCCGACTCCATGCAAAAAGCGAAACCGCGTCCAAAGTAGAGGTTCAGGGATGTTATTCAGAGGTGGACGCTTAAGAGCGTGTTTCGCTTTTTGCATTCCGTCTCGGTCGGTGTACCAAAGATCTTCGCTTATTTCTCCTGTTTCCTCTACGAGCTTTCGTGTTAAACGAATTTTAAAAAGCCTTTAAAAGATTGAAGAATGTGCTCAGTAACGCTAGAGAAGAATATTTCCAGACGTAGCGACTTGTGGAGTCCTACCGAGCGGAGAAGGGATTCGCGGGCAAAAGAAACGCAACCGTGCCCGAACTACGTAGCGGCTACCACTTTTGCGTTTCCCCGCGAATCCCTTCGGAGCGGACAGTCCCAACCCTCAGCGGGACGGAGCACTGAGCCTAGACTGGAAATATTCTTCTCCCCACCATAGCCACATGCTGCCTGAATATATTTTTTAACTTCCTATACGTTGAAAGGAGTCCAACCCATATGCAAGCTTTGGAAACCCAACGGCTTACGTTATCGTACGGAGAACGCAACATCATTGAAGCGTTAGATTTAAACATCCCGCGTGGAAAAATCACCGTTTTCATTGGCAGTAATGGCAGTGGCAAATCGACATTACTGCGCTCTCTAGCACGTTTACTCAAACCAAAGGAAGGGGCCATCCTGCTTGAAGGAGAATCGATCGCGAAACGCTCTACCAAAGAGGTAGCTAAACGTCTTGCCATCCTTCCTCAAGGGCCATCTGCGCCAGAAGGATTGACGATTCTGCAATTGGTCAAACAAGGACGCTATCCTTATCAAAACTGGCTACAGCAATGGTCAGAAGAAGACGAGCAGATGGTCAACAAAGCATTAGCAGCTACTCAACTCACGGAAATGGCTAACCGCGCGGTCGACAGTCTCTCTGGCGGACAACGTCAACGCGCTTGGATCGCAATGACGCTCGCCCAAGGTACCGAAACCATTTTGCTAGATGAGCCTACGACTTATTTGGATATGTCGCATCAGATTGAGATTTTGGACCTGTTGTTTGAACTGAATCAAACGGAACAACGCACCATCGTCATGGTTCTCCACGATTTGAATCTCGCTTGCCGCTATGCCCATCATATCGTTGCTGTTCACAATCAGACCGTCGTGGCAGAAGGGGCTCCGAACGAAGTGCTGACGACCGACCTTGTCCGAACGGTTTTCGATATGGATTGCCAAATTACGCAAGACCCGCTGTACGGAACTCCTATGTGCATCCCGTACAGTAAAAGCCGCCTAGGCACTGTGCAGACCGAACGAAAAGCATTCGCCATGTCATAAGCACCAAACAACAAAAAGACTGTCCATCGAGTGGTATGGGCAGTCTTTTTTTGTATGCAAAAACTTGAACGCTCAACGAATGGAGGCTTCCAGTGGCATGTTTCTTCCATCCTATAAAAAAACAGCGGCAATCCCGGACTTTATTACGTCCTGGACTGCCGCGCGCTCTTTTTTATCTATCAATCATACTAGCTTACTTCTTCAGGTTGTAGAAAGCAGAACGACCGCCAAAACGAGCTGTATCAGCGAGTTCGTCTTCAATACGCAGCAATTGGTTGTACTTCGCTACGCGGTCTGTGCGGGAAGGCGCACCAGTCTTGATTTGACCTGCATTTGTAGCCACTGCGATATCAGAGATCGTGGAGTCTTCGGTTTCACCGGAACGGTGGGAAATCACCGCAGTATAGCCAGCCAGCTTCGCCATTTCGATTGCTTCGAATGTTTCTGTCAGCGTACCGATTTGGTTTACTTTTACCAGAATGGAGTTACCTGTAGAGGTCTCAATTCCGCGAGCCAGACGCTCGGTGTTGGTTACGAACAAGTCGTCACCTACCAGCTGAACTTTGCTGCCCAGTTTGTCAGTCAGCGCTTTCCAGCCATCCCAGTCGTCTTCAGACAGACCGTCTTCGATGGAGATGATTGGGTATTTGTTTACCAGATCTTCGTAGAACGCGATCATTTCTTCTGTTGTTTTCACAACGCCTTCGCCTTCGAAGTGGTATTTGCCGTCTTTGAACATTTCTGTCGCTGCTACGTCCAGCGCGAGGAACACGTCTTTGCCTGGCTCATAGCCTGCTGCCTTGATCGCATCCAAAATGGTTGTGATGGCTTCTTCGTTGGATTTCAGGTTTGGAGCGAAACCGCCCTCATCCCCTACTGCTGTGCTCAGGCCTTTTTCACCCAATACTTTTTTCAGGGAGTGGAAAATTTCCGCACCTGTACGCAACGCTTCCTTGAAGGAAGTAGCACCTACTGGCATGACCATGAATTCCTGAATGTCTACGGTGTTATCTGCGTGCTTACCACCGTTCAGGATGTTCATCATAGGAACTGGCAACATTCTCGCGTTGAAGCCACCGAGGTAGTTGTAGAGAGGAACGCCAAGAGAATCTGCAGCTGCACGTGCTACTGCCATGGACACGCCGAGAATTGCGTTTGCGCCCAGTTTGGCTTTGTTTGGCGTGCCGTCGAGCTGAATCATCGCCATATCGATGCCGACTTGATCCAAGGCATCCATGCCGATCAGTTCAGGAGCAATGATTTCATTCACGTTTTCTACGGCTTTCAGTACGCCTTTACCCAAGTAACGGGATTTGTCACCGTCGCGAAGCTCAACTGCTTCATACGCACCTGTAGACGCTCCAGATGGAACATCTGCACGGCCCATCGAGCCATCTTCGAGATACACTTCTACTTCCACAGTTGGATTACCGCGGGAGTCCATAATTTCGCGTGCATAAATGTCAGTAATCATTGCCATTTCTCGTCCATCTCCTTTTTCATGTGCACTTACAATCTATTTCGATAAACACCAAGCTACCCTTACAGTGTGTCCCAGTAAAGCCTATTTTGCAAGTAACGATTTGCCTGTCATTTCAACCGGTTGCGCTACCCCCAAAAGCTCTAAAAGCGTTGGCGACAAGTCGGCCAAAATACCGTCTTCGCGCAGAGCAGCCCCGTCTTTGGTCACGATTACAGGCACCGGATATGTACTGTGTGAAGTAATCGGACGACCCGCTTCATCCAGCATCAAATCCGCGTTGCCGTGGTCAGCGGTGATAACGGCTACTCCGCCTTTTGCTACGATCGCATCCACGACTCGGCCCAAGCATGCATCGACTGTCTCAACTGCTTTGATCGTAGGCTCCATCATACCGGAATGACCAACCATGTCGCAGTTGGCAAAGTTCAGTATGATCGCGTCAAAATTGTCTGCCTCGATTTCAGCGACAACAGCGTCTGTCAGCTCTGGTGCACTCATTTCCGGCTGCAAATCGTACGTTGCCACTTTGGGCGAAGGAATCAGGATGCGTTTCTCACCTGGAAACTCTTGCTCACGCCCGCCACTGAAGAAGAACGTCACATGCGGATATTTCTCCGTCTCGGCAATGCGCAGCTGCTTCAAGTCGTGCTGGGAAAGCACCTCTCCCAACGTGTTATCCAGATTGGAAGGCTTGTAAGCAACATACCCGTTAACCGTCTCGGAAAAATGCGTCAGGCACACAAAATGTAGATCGCGTGGGCGCTCATCTCCGCGGTCAAAGCCACGGAAATCTTCATTCGTGAATGCCTGTGACATTTGAATCGCACGATCCGGGCGGAAATTATAAAAAATAACCGAATCGCCGCTTTGAACGGTCGTTACTGGTTTTCCTTCTTCATCGAGAATCACGGTTGGCATGACAAACTCATCCATAATGGACTTTTCGTAGGATTCCTTTACCGCCTGAACCGGATCACGATAAGCCGGAGCATCTGCATACACCATGGCACGATACGCCTTCTCTACGCGATCCCAGCGTTTGTCACGATCCATCGCATAGTAGCGACCTTGTACGGTAGCAATACGGCCAACGCCGATCTCTGCGATTTTGGCTTGTAGCTGTTCGATATAACCCACTGCACTGTCAGGCGATACATCGCGGCCATCGAGGAAACCGTGGATGAACACATCCGCAAAGTCCTGCTTTTTCGCCAACTCGAGCATCGCAAATAGGTGGTCAATGTGACTGTGCACACCCCCATCGGACAAAAGCCCGAACAGATGGAGCTGCTTGCCGTTTTGCTTCGCGTGCTGGAAAGCAGCGATCAATGTTTCGTTCTCAAAAAAAGCGCCTTCTTGAATCGACTTGGTAATGCGCGTCAAATCTTGATAAACGACACGCCCTGCCCCGATATTGAGATGGCCTACTTCGGAGTTCCCCATCTGTCCTTCTGGCAGCCCAACAGCCAGCCCACTTGCCTCTAGTGTCGCGTGCGGGTATTGGTTCCAGTAACGATCAAAATTCGGCTTGTTGGCTTGTGCTACTGCGTTTCCATGCGTCTCGTTCCGCAGAGCAAAACCATCCACAATCAAAAGGGCAACCGGTTTTGGTCTTTGTGCCATTGCTTTCTCCTCCTATCGCGACGTAGCTCCTGCCACAAGCTGCAAGTAGCTGTCCGCTACGAGACTCGCTCCACCGACCAATGCTCCGTCGATATCCGGCTGTGCCATGTAGCTTGCGATGTTTTCCGGCTTTACGCTTCCGCCGTATTGAATGCGCACTTTCTCGGCTGTCGCCTGTCCGAAGCGTTCACCGATTACACTGCGAATAATAGCAATCGTTTCATTCGCATCCTCTGCCGTGGAAGACTTGCCTGTGCCAATCGCCCAGATCGGCTCGTATGCAATAACGGTATCCGCCACTTGTGCAGCGTTCACTCCAGCAAAGGCACCTTCTGTCTGGGTACGGACTACGTCAGCTGTCTCGCCCGCTTCCCGCTGCTCCAAACTCTCGCCTACGCATACAATCGGTACGAGACCTGCTGCTAATGCGGCTACAACCTTTTTGTTCACGGTCTCATCTGTTTCATTGAAATATTGACGGCGCTCGGAGTGACCAAGAACCACGTACTCCACACCGATTTCTTTCAGCATGGATGCGCTGATTTCACCTGTATAAGCACCTTGCTCTTCAAAATGCATGTTTTGCGCGCCGATGGCAATATCCGTGCCCGCCAGCTCTTCCTTAAGTGCAGCCAACGCTGTAAAAGGTGCGCAAATGACTTTTTGTACTCCAGAAGTATGATTGCCTGCCTTTGCTTCCTGGGCAAACGCTCTTGCCTCGGCCATCGTCTTGAACATCTTCCAGTTCCCCGCGATAATTGGTGTTCGCATGCAAGCTCCCCCTCTTTGCTCTTATTCGTTATCTGCCAACACAGCTACGCCTGGCAGTTCCTTGCCTTCCATGAATTCCAGGGACGCTCCGCCGCCTGTAGAAATGTGTGTCATCTGCTCGGCTACGCCTGCTTTTTCCACAGCCGCTACGGAGTCACCACCACCGATAATGGTCGTACCACTGCATGCTGCCATCGCCTTGGCTACACCAATCGTGCCACCCGCAAAAGCATCCATTTCAAATACGCCCATGGGACCGTTCCATACAACCGTTTTCGAATCTACAATGACGCTGTGGTACTGTTCCACTGTTTTTGGCCCGATATCGAGTGCCATCCAGCCCTCTGGAATTGCATCGATTGCCACGACTTGCTTTTCTGCATCTGCCGCAAAACGGTCAGCTACCACAACATCAACTGGCATCAGCAATTGTACGCCGCGCTCTTTTGCCTGATCCATCAACGTACGTGCGAGGTCGAGCTTGTCGTCTTCACACAGAGAAGCACCAATGCCATAACCTTGTGCTTTGAGGAATGTATTCGCCATACCGCCGCCGATGATCAGGTGATCGACTTTGGTCAACAAGTTTTCAATGACAGCAATCTTATCCTTTACTTTTGCACCGCCGACAATCGCTGTAAACGGACGCTGCGGATTGGACAAGGCTCCGCCCATGAAGCGAATTTCCTTTTCCATCAGCAAGCCTGCAACTGCTGGTATGTATTCAGCGATTCCCGCTGTAGAAGCATGTGCCCGGTGAGCTGTCCCGAATGCATCATTCACAAACAGATCAGCCAAGGCCGCAAAGCTTTTTGCCAGTTCTGGATCGTTCTTTTCTTCTCCCGCATGGAAGCGCACGTTTTCCAACAGGATGACGTCGCCAGACTCCATCCGTTCTACTGCCGCTTCTACGTCAGCACCATGGCAATCCTCCAGCTTACGCACGTTCTTGCCCAAGAGCGAGGACAGATGGGCTGCGACAGGAGTAAGACGCATCTCTTCCACTACTTGGCCTTTAGGACGCCCAAAATGGCTCGCCAGGATTACTTTGGCCCCTGCCTCCACCATGAAACGGATGGTTGGTACAGCAGCACGAATTCGTGTATCGTCGGTGATTACCCCGTCCTGCATCGGCACGTTAAAGTCGACGCGGCAGAATACGCGCTTACCTGCCAGCTCAACATCGCGGATAGATTTCTTGTTCATGAACGATCCTCCCAAATCATTGGCTTTTTATTCGGAAAAAAGATATGGGAAAAGGGAGATTGCTCTCCCTTTTTTCCACAACAGTTCTATTTTACGTGTTAGAAGCCGCGCTGTGCAACATAATGACACAAGTCTACGACACGATTGGAGTAACCCCACTCGTTATCGTACCAGGAAACGACTTTCACCATGTTTCCTTCCAGTACCATTGTAGACAAAGCATCGATTGTGGAGGATGCAGGATTTCCATTGTAATCAGACGATACGAGCGGCTCTTCGGAGTAGCCCAGAACACCTTTAAGCGGGCCTTCTGCCGCTTCTTTCAGCGCGTTGTTGATTTCTTCAACAGTTGCGTCTGTCTTCAGCTCAACGACCAAGTCCACTACGGATACGTTTGGAGTTGGTACGCGCATAGCGAAACCATTCAGTTTGCCTTTCAGCTCAGGCAGTACGAGTGCTACCGCTTTTGCCGCTCCTGTAGAGGTTGGAATAATGTTCTCCGCAGCTGCACGGGCACGGCGCAAATCTTTGTGCGGCAGGTCGAGAATTTGTTGGTCATTGGTGTAAGAGTGAACAGTTGTCATCAAACCGCGTACGATACCGAATTTTTCATTGAGAACCTTCGCGTATGGCGCCAAGCAGTTCGTTGTGCAGGACGCGTTGGAGATCACAGTGTGTTGTGCTGGATCGTACTTGTCTTCGTTTACACCGATTACCACTGTAATGTCTTCGTTTGTTGCTGGAGCAGAGATGATGACTTTTTTCGCGCCACCTTCCAAGTGCTTCGCTGCATCTTCGCGCTTCGTGAAGCGTCCAGTCGATTCCACTACGATTTCAACACCGTAATCTGCCCACTTGAGTTGAGCCGGGTCGCGCTCTGCCAGCACCTTGATTTCTTTGCCGTCAACGATGAGCGTGTTTTCGGAAGCCTCAACGCTCACGTTCAGAACACCGTGAACAGAGTCATATTTCAAAAGGTGCGCCAGTGTGTGTGCATCTGTCAGGTCATTGACCGCCACGATTTCTACATTCGGATTGTTCAGTGCTGCACGAAATACGTTACGACCGATACGACCAAATCCGTTAATACCTACTTTTACCATAATGTATACCTCCTGCTCATTAGCTAGCTTTATTCTTCTTTGCGAGAAACCTGCCCTCTGGCGAAAACCAGCGGGTTGATAATATTGTCACAATCGGTAATAAGATTGGAAAAAACACAAAAGGCAATGTTTGGATAGTCGAAACACCTAACGTGAGTGCCATCATCATCGATAGTCCGTTCCACGGAATCAGTACTGGCATGACAACTGTGGAGTCCAGCATCGTCTTGCCTAACAGCTCGTGCCCTCTCTCCCACTCAGAAAAACGCCCGAGAAGAGTAGAGCCGAGAACTAGTATTGGAATGGTTTGATTACAGCTGATGATGACCACTAACAACGACAATGCCGCTGCCTTCGCTACCAATACCGTCTTATTTTTTGTATGGCCCATCATTTTATCTACGATGGGGGTTAATAAATTGGCTCTGTTCAAAATGCCGTTTAAAAAGCCTGCGAGAATGATTAACGCCAAAACATTGAAGATGGCGAACATCCCGCCCCCATGGACCAGTTGATCCAGCGGCGTTTCTGAATGAAGCTCAAATCCAACTAGCATCGATGTAAAAAACGTCTTCACATCCAAATTCCCACTGATCCCGACTAGAATCGCACTGGCTCCGATACCGAAAAACAATGCCTTTACCGCTTTTACTCTCAGTGCAAAAGAAGCAATTAACACGACGAGAGGCAGCATGAGCAGCCAATGTACAGAAAAATGACTGACTAACAGCTCTTGGTACATTTGAATGGTATCCGTCGAGTTCGCTTGAGGTCGAAACAGATCAAGGATCAGGAAAAGTAACGCGCAAATCGCTACCGTAAGCAAAGCAGGACGCCGTATTCTTCTTTCCTGCTCGTCTGTCATACCCACATTGGAAAGCACCAGTAAACGACTGCTGGATATCGGTGAGAAACGTTCCCCCACCATCGCTCCAGAGATGAGCGCACCTCCTACGATCGCAGGTGATATCCCTGCTGCGTGTGCAATGCCCATCAGGGACAGCCCAATCGTACTCAACGTACCGATTGATGTACCCAATAAATAACTGACGCCTGCGGTCAACAGAAAAGAGAGGACGAACAAATACTCGACATTCACAATCGATAATCCATAGTAAATGATGGCGGGAATGGTTCCTCCCATCATTAATAGTGGAATCAAGAGTCCTACTAAAAACAGAATCGTAAGGACGGGCTTTGTCTTTTGGACACCTTCCCAGCCAAACACGAACTGTTGCTTCCACGGATAACCCAATCTTTTTACACTAACCAGTGTGACCAAGATCGCAAAAACAATCCCCCATGCAATCGGAAAACCGAGCGATAGGCTCAAAATGATACCCGCGATCATTGCCAAGATGGGTGCTACCGATGTGATAGACATGCGACCGACTTCCTTCCGTTACAATCGTGTGGACAAGAGCGTGTAAGCTGCTCCTTCGTCCGTAATGAGTACATTCTGACACGATTGCTTAGCAAAGGAAAGAATCGCTTTTGCCTTACTTTCGCCCCCCGCAATGGAGAGCACCGTTTCTGCCTTGTGCACTTCCTCTAGCTGTAAACCAATGGTCGGCATTCTGTGGACTGTTTCTCCCGCTTCATTAAAGTAGTAGCCGAATGCTTCTGATACAGCACCCGTCTCGACTAATTCTGCGAGCTCTTCCTCCGAATAATTCCGCCTTCTCGCCATCGTGACGGCATCCCCGATTCCATGCAAAACGATTCGAGTCTTGCCCAAGAGCGACAAAACATCTTTCACTTGCGGCTCTTTGACCAATGTCTGCAAGGCTTCTGGATGGAGGCGATCCGGTACGTGAAGAAGCCGATAAGAAGCACCTGTTTTCGCTGCCATGGCGGAAGCGAGCGTATTTGCTTGCAGCTCTACGCGTTCTCCCAGTCCACCGCGAGCTGGGACAAACTGAACGTTTTTGAACGAAGCAGAAGGAGTCAGATGACTTGCTACGCTGGCGATGGATGAACCACCCGTTACCGCTACAATGTCTCCTTCTTGCACGACCTGTTTGAGGACCCTTGCCCCTACCCGTCCAAGTTCTTCCTTTACCCAAGGCGATTGGTCTGCATTGCCCTGCACCACAATGACTTCTGATATGCCCAGCTTTTTTTGCAGACGCTCCGCCAAGTCAGAAAGGCCGAATAGCTCTCCGACGAGAGGCTCCATGTCGTCCAAGACTTGTTGTCCTTCTTCACTCAGGCTCATTCCCGCAGCCGTTACATGAAGGAGCCCCGTCTCTTTTAGCAGTTCCACCTCTGCCCGTAAAATACGCTCAGTGGTATCCATGGCTTGAGCTAGACCTCTTCTGCCAATTGGCTGCAAATGATAAATGGATCGAAGTAACATGTACCGCTGACGCAAAACCTGAATCAAGTCGGGCAACAATTTTTGTTGCAGTTCCAGTAAACGTCGCATTTGCCTTCTTCCTTGGTTACAAATTGGTTGATCGGGACATTTTTCGTCCCTGTATATACATTTTACGTCCCGCTCGGTGCAAAAAAAAGATCACTTGCTACAACTTGAATGTATCATATTTAACCATATCTTGCAAGTTCCCCTCTACCTATAAGACAACCATCAGGAGGTCGTTTTGGTTTGAGTCAACATTGTGGAGGAGAAGAAAAAGCACAGTTCTCTTCGACTCTGACACGCCAGCAGAGGAGATTCACTGTCCGTCTCCACTTCCAAAAGGGGACCGTCGAGCCAAAGCCACCCTACGGGCGGAAGTTTCTCAGAGAAGAAGTGTTCGACAAGCGGGTCCCCTTTTGGAAGTTCCGACTGGGTTGGCGATGCCAAGGTCTACGAGCCCTGTGCTTTTTCTTCTCACAAGCTTTGTTGGTTCATTGGTACTTTCTAAAGCTAAAAAACAGCCAATACCATAGCAATCATTTATGATAGAGCGGTACGTCTATATAGTTCCTCGTGCAGCTCTTTTAGCGTCACCACATGCGTTATGGAACGAAACACGATCTCTCCATCTATCTCAACTACTGGGATGACAAACATCATTTCTTCATGCAAGACTGGATCACTTTCAATATCAACCATACGCATACGAAGAGGGAACTCCTCCGCCAGACTGCGGATGTAGAGCTCCACCTCGTCGCACAAATGACATTTATTTCGTCCGTACAAGACCAATTCAAACGTTTTTTCATTCATTCTTATTAAAACCTCTTTCGTTTGGCCGACGATGGGATCAGCATTTCTTCCCGGTACTTGGCAACCGTGCGGCGGGATATTTCAATCCCCTCTGTAAGCAGCATCTCACCCAGCTTTTGATCAGATAACGGAGACTTCCGATCTTCTTGCTCGATCAGTGCTTTGATTCTACGCTTCACACTCTCTGACGAAGTTGATTCCCCGCTGGAAGTAGAGAGTGCTGACGTAAAGAAATACTTCAGCTCAAAGATTCCGCGCGGTGTCTGGACGTATTTGTTGCTGGTTGCCCGGCTGATCGTCGATTCGTGCAGGCTGACCCGCTCTGCTATTTCCTTTTGAGTCATGGGCTTTAAATAATGAATCCCCCGATCAAAAAACTCCCGTTGCATATCGAGGATAGCCTGCGTTACACGCATGAGCGTCAAGCGACGCTGCTCCAGACTTTTTGCCAGCCACATGGCGGCATTCAGCTTATCGTGAATGAACTGCTTTGCTTCATCCTGACTTTTTTGCTGGCTCAGCATTTTTTCATAAAAGCTATTGATTTTCAGCCGCGGTGCAGCAACATCATTGACCAATACTACATAATCATTCCCGACCTTCTCGACCGTCACATCTGGAATGACATATCTTGTCTCTACTGAGGAAAAGGCCGCCCCTGGACGCGGATTCAGCGTACGGATCAGGTCTGCCATCGCCTGTACCTCTTGCGGTGTACATCCGATTTTGTCTGCAATCCGCTGATAGCGATTGTCCGCCAAATCTTGCAGATGGTTGCGAACGACCTGCACGATCTTTTCGTCATCGAGTGCCAAATGCTCGAGCTGCAGCAAAAGACATTCTTCCAGGCTGCGTGAAGCTACACCTACCGGATCAAAATGCTGCAAAACGGACAACACGTCCTCAATCTCCAGCATTTCAGCACCTAGGCGCGTACTCGCTTCCTCCAGTGTAATTTCCAAATACCCCTTCTCATCCAGATTCCCGATCAAAAAAAGAGCAATCTGTTTTTGCAGCGACGAGAATCCTTTTACATAGCCGAGTTGACTCTCCAGATGTTCGTACAGTGTCTCCGCACCTTGCTGGACGTAATCCAGCGGATTGTAAGTGCTTTCATTTTTCAACGAACCGTACTCACCTGTCGCGCGATTGCCCACGATTTCTTTCCAGTCAATCTCAGGAGCTGGTTTCTCTGCTTTTGCAGAAGCGACTTCTCCAGCCACTTCAAGGTCGAAAACAGGATTTTCATTGGCCTGATCCTGCAAATAGGAGATGAGATCAATGGCTGAATACTGCAATATGGTAATCGCTTGGCGTAATTCCGGCGTCATCACTAATTTCAGTGTTTGTTCTTGAAATAACCCCAATCCCATGTTCATGAAGCTCGCCTCCTTCGCACTTGCTCATGCTGCTCGATGACTCTTTATTTTCATTATATTCGTTCTCTCATGCAATTTTCCTGCCAAATTGATGAAACAGAACACAAAATATGTCGAATGATCTTCACCAAAGGACTTTTTCACTCTTGCTTACCTTATCGCTAGTTTTTTCTGCTGAACTACTTTTTTTCGTTTGCATTGAGATTCTCGATGTTTTATAATAAAAGTTGTCGTCACAATATACGCCTGTAGCTCAGTGGATAGAGCAATGGTCTCCGGAACCATGTGCGGGGGTTCGATTCCCTTCAGGCGTACCATACTTTCAAACCAAAAGCGATCTCTTGAATTTCAAGAGGTTGCTTTTTTATGTTGGATCCCAGATGAAACAAAAAAACAGCCCGATTAAGGACTGTTTTTCGTGCGTTACATTTATTGGTTAAAAATCGCTTTGAAAGAATAAGGGATTGGTGCTATTTGTCTATTATCTAATACTGCATGTGGCGTACCCAGCATAATGCTGTACTGGCCTTCTTCCGGGATATCTACTGAAAAAGATGTATTACTTTTGGTAACAGCTCTATGTAGAAACCCTCCTGTTGGCTTCTTCACCAAGATTGTTATCTGCTCAGAATTTGATGACAAAGTGCTGAATGCAAGATTAAACTTTCCTGGTTTTGCGTAAAAATTAAAATAATCATTATCTCTATAGTGATTAATGGCAGCTGTGTATGAAACGTTCGAATTAATATATGGAGCGTATTCAACACTATCATTTGGTTCGTATGGATCGGTCACAGAAGCAGCAGCTTTTTGGGAAGACTTGATATTTTTGGCTGGTTCTGCTGCAAATGCAGATGCGGATAGAGACAATGCTACTGTCAGAGTTAATAAACTTGCTACGAATTTTTTCACGAATAAATCCCTCCAAAAGCTATGATAGTAAGTACTACTTATATTTACCATTTTATAACTAAATTGTAAATATAAGTTTTGTGAGTTTTTGTAATAATTTGATGAATACACTGGAATGAGGTCTACATTTATCGAACGATGACTATTATTATCGATTTTTGCCACTCTCCGTATAGTAGGGGTTCCCATGCACAAAGCAGCCCATAACGATTAATTCCATAGGTTATGATAAATGTAATCTATACTAATATTTACCATATTTAAGCCGTTTTGTAAATTCAATATTTGTAGTATTTTGTAATAATTTGCCAGGTCGTGAACACAAAAAACCCTGAAGCATTACTCTCCTTCAGGGTTCTCACTCAACTATCGTTAAACTCACATCGAATTCCTACTGATGATTCCTCGTTTTATACAAAAGATAAACAAAAAACGGCGCTCCAATCGCTGCGGTAAAAATCCCTGCTGGCAAATCATGCGGTAAAAACACCGTTCTCCCAATCAAATCAGCCAAGACGACAAGCATCCCGCCCAAAACAGCGGAAGCCGGCAGCAAGTAACCGTACGCAGAACCTACTAACCTACGAGCAATATGTGGAGCCATCAAACCGATAAAACTGATTCCTCCCGCCACTCCGACCGCAGCCCCTGCCAATGCCACACTGATCGCAATCAAGAGCAATCGCTTCTTATCAATCGCTACACCAATGCCTTTGGCGATATCATCACCGAGCTCCTGGGCATTCAAATAACGGATTTGGAAAATCGTAGCCACGAGAAACAAAACGGTCCACGGAAGCAACGTCATGACATTTACCCAAGACGTACCGTACACGGTTCCCGTCATCCAACCGAGAGCGTTTGATGCTTTGTGAGTTTGGGTGATGATCAGGAAAAAGATCGTTAATGCCCCCATGCCTGCTGAAATACATACACCGACAAGCGCGAGGCGAAAAGGGGAGACTCCCCCCTTCCACGCAGTGAGGTACGTAAGCGTAGCGGTTAACAATCCACCGATCAAGGCCACCAATGGCATCCATTGCACACTTACATCTTTTGCGAATGTGATAAATGCTACCGCTGCTGCTGTCGCTCCCGCTGTCGTCCCAATCAAATCAGGCGAAGCTAACGGATTTCGGACCAAGGACTGCAAGATGGCGCCTGATACCGCCAGGGAAGCTCCCACCATGACTGAAACGACAACGCGAGGCAATCGCCAATCGAGCACGATCAATTCATTCTGTTCACTGCCCGCTCCCACAAAAGCTTTGATGACTTCCCACACAGGAATATGCAAGCTTCCCAAGCCAATACTCAAAACAATCACAGCAGATAACAGCAAAAATAGTAGGAAATTAATCCCTAACGCCCGCTTATCTACATGAAACGAGAGCGCTGGCTTTTTGGTCCGAATGACTACATGTCTATGCATACGCCCTCCTCCTGACCAGCGGAATGATAAAGGCCACTCCGATCATGGCGGTTGCTACGCCAACTGGTACTTCCAAACGCATCGGCATCAATACAAGGCGAGAAAGCAAATCAGCGCAAACCAGAAAAGCTCCGCCGAAGACAATCGAATAGGGAATCAGCCATCTGTGATCAAGCCCGACTAAAAAACGACATAGATGCGGGATGATGATGCCCACGAATGCAATTGGTCCGGCGAGCGCGACACTCCCACCTGCCAAGAGCACCACGAGCAATATCGCTGTAGCTTTTACCAAGATAATTTTTTGGCCCAGGCCAGTCGCTACATCATCACCGAGTACCATCAAGTTTAACGAGCCGGTCAGTAGCATTGCGCCTAACCAGCCTACTAGCAAATAAGGAATAATCATAAAAAAATGATCGAGCTGTCTTCCCTCCACAGAACCCACTAACCAGTAAAAAGCCTCTGTCATCGTCTTTTCTTGCAGCAGCATAAACAGCGAAGTCACAGACGAAGCAAAAGCGGCAACCGCTGCACCCGAAAGTGTCAGTTTAATCGGAGTCATGCCTCCCCGCCCAGCGGAAGCCAACCCGTATACAAGCAGAGCAGTTACACCCGCTCCGATAAAGCCTGCCCACATCATTTGCGACACTGGGAATTGCGAGCCAAAAACAACAATCGTCGTCACAATAGCTGCTGCAGCTCCAGCGTTCACACCGATAAGAGATGGTGAAGCCAAAGGGTTGCGAGTCAACGCCTGCAACAAAACACCTGCTACAGCGAGGCTGCTCCCCACCGCTACCGCTGTCAGTGTACGAGGCATTCGGGAAGTCGTAATAATCAAATGTTCCTCTGAACCGGAAAATTGGGTGTATGCCTCTACTGCAGTAGTGAGCGAATACTGATTGATTCCGAAAAGGATACTAGCTACCATCACGACTGCCAGGACAACGAATCCTGCTATGAGTACAGTAGTCTTTTGCAGTCGGCTGGACAAAATCACATTCACGCCTGTTCCCTTCTTTCCGTTGCATTCTACCTATTCTGTCTATTCACTACATATGTATGTAAGTTTCTCCCACTAATCAGTCTAAGCTTGCAGATAGGGCTAGTCAATGATATTGATTTTTATTATCGCTATTGGAAAATTCCTCACAAAAATATCTATACTTTTCCTCCGGTTCCAAAAAATATGTTGACACATTGTCATATAAGCATATACAGTAGTGAAGAAAAATGATAATCATTATCAGTTAAAAGGGGGATTTTCCATCATGCGCAAAACTTCCCTGCGTTTGATGCTCGGGGCTATGCTTTCCGCTGTGATGCTCGTAACAGGTTGCGGGGGACAGGCAACGCCTTCATCCGACTCATCTTCTTCTACACCAGCTGCGTCAACAACTACACCTGCACCGGCAGGGTCTGAAGAGAGAGAAGTAAAACACTTTATGGGGTCGACAAAAATAAAAGGGACTCCTCAACGTGTCGTGGCTCTCACCAGTGAAAGCACAGAGGCTGTTCTCGCATTAGGGATTACGCCAGTTGGTGCTGTCATGAGTGGTCTCGGAAAACCTGGTGACCCATGGCATCCACATATTAAAGAAAAAATGAAGGATGCAGTTGAATTGGGTGATGAGAACCAACCAAACGTTGAGCTGATCGCCAGCCTGAAGCCAGACCTGATTCTGGGAACAAAAGGACGCCAAGGGCAAGAAAAAGTATATGCTCAGCTTTCCGCGATTGCTCCAACCGTCTACTCCGAGGATCTCGTAGGTAGATGGAAAATCAACTTTGCACTTTACTCCGAAGCACTGAATAAAAAGGCTGAAGGCGACAAGCTGATGGCTGATTTCGATAAGAAGATTGAAGATGCAAAAGGAAAACTGGGTGACAAGACGAAGATGCAAGTCTCTGTCGTTCGTTTCGTAGCTGGCAGAACTCGTCTTTACTTGAAAGACACCTTCTCTGGCGTTGTTTTGAGCCAGCTCGGCATTGCTCGACCAGCTTCCCAAGACATCGATGAGTTCAAAAAAGACATTCCAAAAGAGCTCATGGCTGAAATGGATGGCGACGTCATGTTCTACTGGATCGGCGATTATTCCGGTGATGGATCTGCCAATAAGTACACCGAGGAATGGATGAAAGATCCGCTCTATCAAAAACTGAATGTCGCGAAAAACAACAAGGCATTCCAAGTTGACGAAGTGATCTGGAACGTAGGCGGCGGTATCCTTTCTGCTGAACTGCTTGTTGATGACATCGTAGAACGCTTCTCCAAACTGTAGGCTATAAATAAAGCAGGAGTGGTTGAGATAACCACTCCTTTTCTTTTGCCTGCTGGCATTATTGATCTGGTTCCTTATTTCCAGCAGTATCCTTACTGGGCAGAATCGGATCTATTTGTTCAGGTTTACGTGAATAAGCTTTGTTTGTAATCAAAATCGTCGCACCGATGATGACGATAAAAATGAGCACCAACGCAACGATAAAACCAGTTGACATGCATACACCCCCGACTTTTTTCTAACTCTCATTATAGCTGATTTCCATGCGAGTCAGAACCTTCGTGCCTAACAATTCATGATTCACTAACAAACTATTCCAAATTAATTGATAGGAAAATGGCTCCTATATCTCGAATAGTTACGACAACGCTATCTCATACAAATACTAGATAGACTATGCGGGGGAATCTGATGAACAAGCTTAATACCCCTTTCTTATGGAAAAAGAAACGAGCAAAAAAGGAAATCACGCAAGTGTTATTTCCAGATCAAATATTAAAAGCATTTTTTCACTTCACGACCGATGCCATCTCGATTAGTGATCTCGATAACAATATCGTCTTGGTGAATCATGCTTTTGAGCAATACTATGGTTGGTCCATGGAGGAGATTTACGCTTCACCGCTCTGTTTTATTCCAGACGAGTACAGGGGCGAGACCAAACAGTTATTTGATGCGGTCAGGAGCATGGGTGTATTACTAACGAATTACGAAACCATCAGGCAGCGCAAAGATGGCACGAAGATGGATGTCATTCTCTCGGCTGCGCCAATCAAAGACGAAACGGGAAAAATTATAGGTGCTTCCTGCATTACCCGTGACATTTCCGACCGCAAAAAAATTGAAGAGGCCTTGCGTCAAACTGAAGCCAAATATCGTCTCCTCATCGATCATACCCAGGATATCGTGACGATTTATGATTTATCCATGCGACGCATCTATGCATCCCCATCAATCGAGCAATTGGGATTTGTTCCAGCCGAGGTTACTTCCCCTAACAATCTGCAGCTCACACATCCAGAGGATATCCCTATGTTCCAGGACAAATTTCAAGAGATCATGGCAACGAAACAACCCGTTCATTTTGAGACGCGCTCTATGGACAAGAATGGAAACGAGTTCTCCTTCGAAACACGCGGTATCCCCATTTTAAGCGCGGTAGGAGACGTCCAAAACATCATGTTAGTCTCGCGAAATGTCACTGAACGCAAATACTCAGAGGCTGCCTTATTTAAAAGCGAGAATACGAATAAAATTATCTCAGAATACACAGAGGATCTTATTCTGATTACGGACAAAAACGGGGATATCCTCTATCTCTCCCCTTCTCATTCACGCGTAATCGAAACGAATGAACATGGCCGTCAGCTCACCTTTGCCGAGATTCATCCTGAAGATCGTCAAACCGTCATTGACCACTTTCATCATTTGCTGGCGACCCAAGAACCAAAGATATGCGAATTCCGTTTCCAAACGAAAAGTAACAAATGGATCGTTCTCGAATCAAAGGGTGCCCCCATCCTGACAAAAACGGGAGATTGTGATGGCTTTATCATCGTATCGCGGGATATTTCAGAACGGCGGCATAACGAGGAACTATTACGGAAGGCTGAGAAACTGTCCGTGATTGGGGAGCTGGCTGCTGGAATCGCCCATGAGATTCGCAATCCGCTCACATCTTTGAAGGGCTTTATCCAATTTCTTTATCCGAGCATGAATGATAACCAACAATACGCCGACATCATGCTCTCTGAATTGGAACGGATCAATTTTATTGTGAGTGAATTGCTAGTCTTGGCAAAGCCACATAGCATTCAAATCAAGCCTCTTCCGCTCATCCCTTTGCTGGAAAACGTCTTGACACTTTTGAGGTCGGAAGCAAATTTGAAAAACATCGATTTTCGTACCGCATTTGCTTACCATCCGATCATTGCTGGAGAAGAAAACCAGCTCAAGCAGGTCTTTATCAACATCATTAAAAATGCCATCGAAGCGATCGACGGACATGGTGAGGTTCTTATTGCCACCACCCTAACAGACAATCATCAGGTGCTCATTACGCTCACGGATACTGGCTGTGGAATCTCCGAAGAAATGATTCACAAGCTGGGTGCCCCCTTTTTCACGACAAAAGAAAACGGAACTGGCCTCGGCCTCATGATCAGTAGCAAAATCATGAAAGACCACAACGGCAGCCTGGAAATTAAAAGCAGAGAGCACGAAGGTACAGTGGTAGAGATAACATTGCCGATTGTATAGGACCAAATTGGGTCATCCTAGAAAGGTGTACATCTCATCATCATTGGAGGTGCCCTATGGATTTTACCAAAATGAGCACGAGTGAGTTCGTGGCCAAAATTCGCGAATCCCAAGCGAAAAACCTGCGAAGCAGACAGCATCAGGGCTACGGTCATCCAGAGCAGCGTCTGCCCAGCAAGCAACGAGTATAACGAAACAAAAACCCACCTGCGAGCTCACTGCCGGCCAGGTGGGTTTTTGTTTCGTTATTGTGGATCCTGCTTATTCAGGTTACGATCTCTTTCGGACTTTTGCTTTTGGGTGCCTTGCGTCTTACTGCTGTGTCCTTGATTGCCGCCATTTTTCGTATTTCGATTGTTTGACATCAGAATCCCTTCCTTTTCATTCTGGTATTCTTGCCAAACGTAGTATGTCCCAAACGGCTTATTCATAATGAGGGATTACTTCGCTTCACCCATAAATACTTTCTTTCCGTCCTCGTACTTATACACGTATACGGAAGCAAAGTCGTTGTCGCCTTTTTCATTGAATGTTACGTTAACGAATTTGCCTTTATAATCTTTGGTTTTGTGAACAGCTTCCAGCACTTGTTCACGAGTTGGCTTTTTGCCGCCGTTTGCTTTAATCGCTTCTTCCAGACCGTTCAGCATAACACCCATGGAGTCATAGCCAAACGAAGTGAAGATCCCTACTTTGTTGCCAGTCGCACTCTCGAAGTCTGTGATCCATTTCTTGCCGTCTTCGGTAGCACCAATATCGCCAACAGTAGAAGTAAAGACTACGTTATTGGCATTTTCCGCACCAGCAATTTTCACCAGGTCAGCGGAGTCGTAGCCATCGCCACCCATGAAGACACCTTTGAAGCCTTTTTCACGTGCTTGCTTCACGATGATCCCTGCATCCGAATAGTATCCACCGAAGTAGATCATCTCTGGATTTTTCGCAAGGATTTGGGTGATGATCGCACTATAATCTTTCTCGCCTGCTGTTACCCCTTCATAGCCGAGAACTTGTACACCGTCTTTTTCAAATTGCTTTTTCACTTCTTCCGCAAGTCCTTGTCCATAAGCAGCTTTGTCATGCATAACGAATGCCGTTTTTACATTCAACTGATTTTTGGCAAAGATAGCAGCCTTGGAGCCTTGTTGATCGTCGCGCGCACAAATGCGGTGTACGATCTTCTTGCCTTGCTCAGTCAAATCTGATCCCGTTGCGGAAGGAGACACCATCACGAGCTTCTCTTGCTCGTATTGCGCTGCTGCCGTAATCGATGCACCTGTTGTAGCATGGCCTACTACTCCAACTACATCAGGATTCGAAATCAACATTTGCGCGACTGCTACCCCTTGTTTCGGGTCAGCTTGGTCGTCTTGAGCGGACAATTGAACGTCATAGCCAAGTGCTTTGAATGCCTCTACCTTTTCTTTCAGTGCATATTCAGCACCAGCTTTTGCTGTGCTTCCGTAATCGGAGTACTGACCCGACATCGGACCAACTACAGCAACAACGAGCTTCTCAGTAGCGCCACTTGCACCGCCTGTGCTTCCTCCGCTATTGTTGCTCGGCTGTGGTGTCGCGCTTTGTCCACCAGTTCCCGCACCTCCACCGCAGCCCGCGAGCAATGTGCTCAGAGCAAATGTTGCAACCAATATCGACAATGATTTCTGTTTTTTCATAGCAAAACATCCCCCTCTTTATTTATGAGCAAACTATGAATCACAATCTTATTGTAGGATATTTTAGAAAATTTGCAATAGAAATGATTGAAAGAATAATCAACCAAAAAAAACCTCTATCGCAGTCTGCTAATAGAGGCGTATCACGTATTGTATTAAGGAAATAGCCACTTCTACGCATAGAAGTGGCTATCTTGATGAGAAACATCCATTCGTTTTAGGAATTAATTGCAATGCTCAGCTTGTAAGTGAGCTTGCTTGCATCGTACTCCACTTTTGCACCCAATTCTTCGGCGATGAATACGAGAGGAACGAGTACTCCTCCAGTCACTGGACGTGGCGGATTTTCTACAGTTGTTTCTTTGCCGTTTTTATAAGCAAAGTTTTTGTTTTCGTACATACGCAGTGCGTACTTGTTGTCTTTGGCAACTAGCAGAGATTTGTCCATGCTATCCCATGCTGCACTACCACCCAGAGCAATCGCCAATGTGCTCGCATTCACATACGCAACACCATTTTCAGTAACGATCTCTTGTGGGAATGGGAACTCCTTGCCGTTGAGTTCAACCTTGATTTTTTGTTGCTGTACAGGAGCAGGCGCAGTTTGAGCAAACGCAGCCGTTGCCGCTACACTTCCAGTTAGAAGAGCCGCTGTCAGCATCATTGTTGAGAACTTGCGAAGCATAATAAACACCCCTTAAATATCATAAAATCAATTCCAATTTTGTAAAGTTCGACACAAATCACCTTTTTCCTTCTTTTTTATCCCATACTTTTCCTATGTAATTCTCTCGCCAAACATGACAAGACTAGGAAAAAAAATAAATATCCCACGAACAAATGTTTTTGTGCACAACCTGTGCATAACATTGTGGATAACTTTCGAAAGCGAGGCTTACCATGGCAGGGGAACGTTTTTTTCTCATTTATCAAGAGGCCAGTGACGAAGAATGCTTATTGACCATTGAACCTTACAAAGATCAACAGGAACTGGCGGAAGCCATCAATCAGCTGCAAGCCAAACAAGTCGATGAATATACGATCATCAAAGGAAAAAAGATGAAAGCCACGCTGAAACTCGCCGTCGATTTGACCGAGGCCGATGAGAATTCCAAGGAATGAATGTTTTCTTTTTCGAGTAGGTTTAGACAGAGGGAAAATGGCAAACATGGTAGTGAGGGAGCGCACTTATGTGTTTGACCTTCATTGACCTTTTGTGTATGATATTGTTACAAAGAGAGGAGGAAGACTAGATGCATATGAATTTAATTCCAACCGTCATTGAACAGACGAACCGCGGGGAACGTGCTTACGACATTTATTCCCGCCTGCTCAAAGACCGCATCATCTTTCTGGGAACCCCAATCAACGACACCGTAGCCAATATCGTTGTGGCACAGTTGTTGTTCCTTCAGGCGGAAGATCCGGAGAAAGACATTCACTTGTACATAAACAGCCCAGGCGGTTCTATTACTGCTGGTATGGCAATTTACGATACTATGCACTTCATCAAGCCAGATGTATCCACCATTTGTATCGGAATGGCTGCTTCGATGGGAGCATTCCTGCTCGCTGCTGGGGCAAAAGGCAAACGCTTTGCTCTGCCAAACAGTGAAGTCATGATCCACCAACCATTGGGTGGTGCCCAAGGACAAGCGAGCGACATTGAGATCGCCGCAAAACGTATTTTGAAGATGCGTGATCATCTGAACACTATCCTCGCTGAACGCACTGGACAGCCTTTGGAGCGCATCCAAAAGGATACTGATCGCGACAACTTCCTCTCTGCCGCTGAAGCAGTAGAGTACGGATTGATTGACAAAGTCATCACTTCCGAAGCGTCTTCGAAAAAATAAGTGATAGGTAGTAAAAAAGAAGCACTCGTGCCTGGACTGGCCGAGTGTTTTTTTATATGCCGAGCAAACCCCAAGAGGTTTCCTTGGTTTGCTCGGCTTTTTCGATGGATCATTGTGATACTTCCATTAGCTGACTGACATAGACCGTTCGGCTATGCCCAGGATTTTTTTCTTCATGCACACGTGCCGTTGACGTTTTTTCGTCAACAGCATCGATCCAAACGGCTTGTCCTTCGTACTCTACCTTGATATGGTCGTCGGATTTCATGATGGCTTGTGCTCTCGTTACATTCATAAGTGACTGGCTCCCTCTATTGATCATCGTCAAGAGCTTGCTTGGCTGATGTAGCCCCAGTCATCGTGTCTACAGTCGTTTCTTCAATCAGGCCGTTTTGGTCGGAAACAACTCCGCCTCCCAGTCCCTCGTTCACCATTCGATCAATGTCCATATCATAGCAATCGCGGCCTTCGTGACACTTATCACGGTTACTCATGTCTCATTTCCTCCTTCATGTAATATACATGGTTAGAAATGCCCTGCCCGAAGCGAATTGATACATATTCATCAAGACGATCAACAAAAAAAGACACCTCCCTCTAAGGGAAAAGTGTCTCTCGTTACTCTATTCTTCCTTGCTTACCAGATTCGTAAGGCTGGTGACTGCCTGGGAGGCATCCGGCCCTTCTGCCAAAATGGTAATTTCCGTTCCAGAGCTGATTGCGAGGCTCATGATACCCATGATGCTTTTCGCATTGACCTTCTTGTTGCCTTTTTCTACGAATACTTCCGATGCAAAACGGTTAGCTTCCTGTACGAAAAAGGCTGCTGGACGAGCTTGCAAACCGGTCTTTAACTGAACCACGACCTGCTGTTGAACCATGAATGGACCTCCTTACTTGTAGACTATTATCCTTTAGTATATCATGCATCTACATCGAAATATTTTGTTTTTCTCGTATTTTGTCAGCGATTTCGTTAATTTTTCGCAAGCGGTGGTTAATACCCGATTTGCTCACTACTCCGCTCGGCACCATCTCGCCCAATTCTTTCAAATTGATGTCAGGATGAGCCACTCGAAGCTCCGCGACCTCACGCAGACGTTTGGGCAAATTCTCCAATCCCATCTCTTGATCGATGAGCTGGATATTTTCCATTTGTCTGGTGGCTGCATTCACCGTTTTGTTTATGTTGGCGATTTCACAATTGTGTAAACGGTTTACGGAATTCCGCATGTCCTTTACAATTCGGACGTCCTCGAAATACAGAAGCGCCTGATGAGCCCCTATCAAGCTCAAAAACTCTGTAATCTTTTCGCCTTCTTTAATATAGAGAACATACCCTTTTTTCCGCTCGATGCACTTGGCATTTAGTTTATACCGATTGGCGATCTTGGTCAATGCTTCGCAAAAATCCTGATAGGAAGTGAAAATCTCCAGATGATAGCTGGATGCCTCTGGATGATTCACAGATCCCCCCGCCAAAAAAGCCCCCCGCAAATAAGCAGCGCGGCAACAGGACTTTTTCACGATTTCAGGAGCGATTCCTGGGATAAACGACAGGCTTTGATCCATTATCCCCAAGTCTTGCAAGATCTCATTGGCCTTATTCGGAATACGCACAATATAGACGTTGTTCTTTTTCAAACGCATTTTTTTGCGAACCAGCAATTCAGCGTGTATCTGAAACAACCTCTTGATTAACGTGTAAATGCGTCGGGCAATCGCCGCGTTCTCTGTCGTCACATCCAGCACCAGTCGTCCGGCTCCAAACTGCAGACTTCCATTCATCCGAATCAAGGCTGAGAGCTCTGCCTTGCTGCAGCAATCGGCACCCTCCATCATGGTAAGCTCTTTTTTGGTATGCGCGGCGAATGACATCGACTTCACTACTCCTTCTCTATCTTCAGCACCTTCCGTCTTCGTTTGACGAGTGACACAACCTGCTTGCTGACAGCATGTGCATCGTGACGTAGGTATCCGTCCTCAAATGTGACTAACGGCTTCGCCACCACATGCAGACCGAGCTGGCGCAATTGCTTTAAGTCACATCGGACAGGAGCTGCTCCTTTTTCCGCGTATTTGTCCAATACATGGGTAGGCAGCTCAGCTGAATTGACAATGATCGTATCCAGAAATGATCTATCTACATGTTCATACATGACATTTACGTGCTTGGATGCAGAAAAACCGTCTGTCTCCCCCGGTTGTGTCATGACGTTACAAATGTAGATTTTCGGGGCTTGTGCGCGTGTAATCGCTTCAAATAACCCGCGTACTAATAAATTGGGCAGGATGCTCGTGTACAAGCTGCCAGGCCCAATCAAAATGGCATCCGCGTCGGCAATCGCCATCAGGGCTTCTCCCAGAGGAACAGCGTCCTCCGGATCAAGGAACACCCGCTTGATTTCTTTGCCAGTCAACGGTATTTGGGATTCTCCGATTACGAGAGATCCATCTGTCATTTCCGCTTTCAACTGAATCGATTGCGTGGAAGCTGGCAATACATCTCCACGCACTGCCAAAACCCCGCTTAATGTTTTGACTGCGGTGACAAAATCTCCAGTGATTTCGTTCATCGCTGCAAGTAATAGATTTCCCAAATTATGCCCTGCTAATCCCGTGCCTGTGGAAAAACGATATTGCATGACTTTTTCCATCAACGGCTCTGTATCGGCCAGAGCAGTCAAGACGTTTCGAATATCGCCAGGTGGAAGCATATCCATTTCTTCTCGCAAACGTCCAGAGCTTCCCCCATCGTCTGCTACCGTAACAATCGCTGTGATATGCACCGGCTCGTGCTTCAAACCGCGTAGAAGGACGGACAGACCCGTTCCTCCACCAATAACGACTACCCGTAATGGCCTTGACTGTAGCCTCCCGACTCCCTTAGTAGGCATATGTCACCTCATTAGTTCTAATACACATACCACAGGTGGCTTTTTATGCACGCTTCAGTCTTTCCTGCCATCTTATGCTCATTTGTTCTTTTCCATGTCTCGATGACTGACACGGACAGAAAAATCTTTGCTAAAGGTTTCTCCCAAATGTTCTGCAATGGCGACCGAGCGATGCTTGCCACCGGTGCATCCAATTCCTATCACAAGTTGACTTTTTCCTTCTCGCTGGTAATGCGGCAGGGTGTACCCCAAAAAGTCTGTTAGCTTTTCTAAGAATTCCTTTGTGTCCTTGTGCTGCATCACATACTCTGCCACGTCTGGATCACATCCTGTTTTCGGACGCAAATCCTCCACATAATGCGGGTTGGGCAAAAAGCGGACATCGAACATCAAGTCGGCGTCTATCGGTGCGCCGTATTTGAAACCAAACGACAATACATTAATCGTAAGTGGTGATCCTTGTTGACCGTATTGGTTGATGATTTTTTCTCGAAGCTGAACTGGCTTCATTTGACTCGTATCGATAATCTGATGCGCCCAGCCCTTCATTTCCTCCAACAAACGGCGCTCAGCGTGAATTCCTTCCAAAGGTGAACCGTTCGGGGAAAGGGGATGTCTACGCCGTGTTTCCTTATAGCGAGAAACCAAAGTCTGATCGTTCGCATCCAGATAAAGGATGTGGTAGGATAATCCATTCATCTGATTGAGGCTTTCCATGGTTACGGCTAGATTTTCAAAAAACTCACGCCCGCGCAAGTCAATCACCAATGCGACTCGCTCAATACTCCCACCAGACTGTTTAACCAACTCAGCAAATTTGGGAATCAGTACAGGGGGTAGGTTGTCTACACAAAAAAAGCCTAGATCCTCCAAGCTTTGTACAGCAACTGTCTTTCCCGCACCTGACATTCCGGTAATAATCAGGAGATTCATGGCCTTGTCGTTTCCCAATTCTGTCACGCAACTCGCCTCCTACGATTCTGACAATAGCATACCATATTGTCCACCTTATTCGCACCTTTTTGAACCGCTTCCCCTGTTTTTCCAATGACGCCCTCTACAGGCGTACAAGCATTTTTAGAAAAAAAGATGCGTGACTGAATGCCAGCCACGCAACAATTGTTTATATAGATAAGGGGGTCAATTCATTGTCTATAGATTACTCTTGAATTATTTCATCCATGTTACAAGCAGGTTAAGAGATTGTGACATTTTGTTCCTTTAGCTTTTCATTCAGCTCTTCTACATAGTGCTGAGCAGATTGAGCAGCGATAGAACCGTCTCCAGTTGCTGTCACGACTTGACGCAGCATTTTTTCGCGTACATCTCCTGCTGCAAAAACACCTTTTACTTTGGTGTTCATTTTTTCGTCTGTCAGTACATAACCAGCGTCGTTGGTAATGCCCAGTGGACGTACGCTTGCAGTCAATGGGTCCATACCTACGTAGATGAACACCCCATCTGCTGGGTATTCTTTTTGTTCACCTGTTTTGGTGTTATTCAAGAGAACCGCTTGTACTTTGCCTTCACCACGGATCTCTTTTAGTTCTGTATCCCAGATCACTTCGATTTTTTCGTTATCGAAAGCGCGTTTTTGCAGGATTTTCTGTGCACGGAACTGATCACGACGGTGTACGATTGTCACTTTGGAAGCGAAGCGAGTAAGGAACACAGCCTCTTCTACCGCGGAGTCTCCCCCACCAACAACAACCAGCTCTTTATTACGGAAAAATGCACCGTCGCATACCGCGCAATAAGAAACACCACGGCCGGACAATTCTTTTTCGCCTTGTACACCGAGTAAACGATGCTCTGCACCAGTTGCCACAATAACCGATTTGGTCAAGTATTCCTTGTCACCCGTGATAACGCGTTTGTACGGCTCTTCATCGCGGATTTCCTTGATTTCACCATATGCATACTCCGCACCGAATTGCTGCGCATGCTCAAACATTTTTGTAGAGAGATCAGGGCCTAGAATGGAAGTGAAGCCTGGGTAGTTCTCGATATCTTCCGTGTTCGCCATTTGACCGCCTGGGATTCCTCTCTCCAGCATCAATGTGCTCATGTTCGCACGGGATGTATATACAGCAGCCGTCATTCCAGCAGGGCCAGCTCCGGCGATAATCACGTCATAAACTTTTTGTTCGCTCATGCTTGTTGCCTCCTCGTCTCACACAGTTCTGTTTCCTTATTTAAATTAATTATAATGTAATAATCTATTTAAAATCAAGTGTCGACAAAACTTTGACGCACTTTGCCAAGGTTGCGGCAGAAATGCCATATTTTTGAGCTAGAAGGGCTTGTGACTGTTTTTCGTTCGTTATTGTTCCGTATACATATTCTAATGCTGCGACCCACGCTACTTCTTTTCGCACTTGTACCTGACTTTGGGCATATTCACGATGCTTGCTCCATACATCGAGGCACCATTCTCCAGCCTCTTGCTTGCCCTGCGAGAGCAAATAACGCCTTATGCCTTCTTCTATACCACTCTGTGGCTCTTCCGTCGTCGGTGAATCATTCGATTCATTAGGAGTTCCTTCTGGCATGTCTGCACCCATATCAGCCAAAGCCAGCAAAGCCAACTTTTGCAGCTGTTGGTTATCCGTCTGATAATAAAATTGACGGACCGCGTTTTCAGCTTCATCGTCCCCGATCAGAGACAATGTTTGCAGCACCGCGAATTTCACTTCATCGCGTCCATGCTGCAATGCCCAGAGAAGGGAAGCTCGGATCATCGGGTCTGTTTTAAAATCTTCTACTCCCGTGAACGAAGGCTTTTCCCAAGAAACATCACGTTGGGTCGTATTGTATTGGTAGGGGATCGGTTTTATAGTCTCCCCTTCTTGTTCGTTTTTTACCATTTGAATGTATTGATCTGCGATTCCTGCTTCTGGATCTAATTGCTTGGCTTTTTGCCACCAGCGCAGTGCCTGATCCTTTTTCCCGCTCAAATAAGCTGAGATCGCAGCATAGTGGTACGTGCACGCTTCATGCGGCCGTCCATTTCGCAGCATGCGTTGGTAATGGAAATACGCTTCATCATGCTGGCCGAGCACTCCCATTGTTGTTGCGAGCTTATAGGTATTTTCCGGATGGAACGGAACGACCTTTTTCAGCATATCAATCAAGCTCAACAGCTCTACCGTTTGATTGTGATGGGAGAGCAAAACCGCCAAATTGCACAGTGCATGCAGGTTTCCTTCTTCCTTATCCAGCGTCTGTTCGATTGTCTCCATCGCCTTCTGGAATTCTCCAGCATAATAGTAGGCGAGAGATAAATTGTTCCACGCCGGTAAAAAGTCAGGATCGGCCTCGACGATTTCTTTTAAGGTATCCAGTGCCTCAAGGAAACGTCCCTCTTCCAGACTGCGACGAGCTCGTTCATGCTTGCTGTATACGTCCTCTTTTTCACTTGGGAGGAAGTGTCGCGGTGGCATGTCCAGCTCAAAGTAAATATAGTCGAGGAGCTCTTCGGCATCTTCCCGATACGGTCCGGTGCTATCCTCCTGTAAATAACGAACAGCCATTTCTTCTGCCATAGGGTAATCTTCTAAGTTGGCATAGTTGTTCGCCATGTAGAAATACACTTCTGTCATGGATGGGTCCCATTTTTCTATCACTTCATAGAGGACTTCATTTGATGCTTCAAACTGTCCGGTTTCAGCTAAGGCACTAGCCAAATGGCAGTGGCATTCTGCATTCTTCGGCTCCATTTCAACTGCTCGGCGAAATGAACGCAATGCTTTATCATAGTCGTACCGATTCAAACAACGCATTCCCCGGTCAACAAAAAAAGCAGCATCTTGCTTAAAGTCAACAACGGTCGTTTTCTTCAAAATACTTTTGTTATGTT